>NZ_MKTO01000004.1:0-318424 GCF_001897665.1 Legionella sp. 39-23
TGCTGCAGCTAATTTTTTATTTTTAATCAGTTGAGGTCCTTGTAAAAGCCATAGTTGCATTTCTGGCTGCATCCACCCCATAGCTTGATCAAAATTAAGTTTCTGGGTCTTCATAAGCGTATGCAGTTTTGTTGCTTTAGGAACTAAATGGACTATATCTATTTTTGCTGCATATTTTTTTAATTCAGAAGCAATAACAGATTGGAAATCTGGATTGAATGTTGCAAGGGTTTGCAATGCATCACGCTCCGTAGAGAGCGTCATGTGCAGCAAATTAGCAGCAATTGTTTTCGACAATGCAAGTCGGTCGACAGGATTCTCGGCTAAAACTAAGACTTTGTTTGCTTCCGCCACATGTCCTCCTAGAGCATAGCCCCTTGCCATATGCCGCAACAATTCGAATCGGTCATCAGGATTCTCGGCTAACTCTAAGACTTTGTTTGCTTTTGCCACATGTCCCCCTTGAGCATAACCACAAGCCATTTCTTGCAACAATGAGAATCGCTCATCAGGATCAGCTAACACTAAGATTTTGTTGGCTTCTGCCACATGTCCGCCCAGAGCATAGCCATATGCCATTTGCTGCAATAATTCGAATCGGTCATCATAATTCTGCTCGAGTGCTAAGACTTTGTTGGCTTCTGCCTCATATCCACCTTGCGCATAGCCCAATGCCATTTCCTGCAACAACGCGAATCGCTCCGTGGGATCCTCGGCTAACGCTAAGATTTCGTTTGCCTCTACTATATGTCCGCCTTGGGCATAGCCACATGCCATTTTCTGCAACAATGAGAGTCTGTCGACGGAATTATGCACTAACTCTAAAACTTTGTTTGCTTCTGCCACTTGCCCGCCTTGGGCATAGCCAGATGCCATTCCCTGCAACAATACGCGTCGCTCATCAGGATTCTCAGCTAACGCTAAGACTTTGTTTGCTTCTGCCACATGCCCGCCTTGGGCATAACCAGATGCCATCTCCTGCAATAATGAGAGTCGGTCGACAGGATTATGTACTAACTCTAAAGCATTATTTGCTTCTGCCACATGCTTGCCTTGAGCATAACCATATGCTATCCATAGCAATGAAGCATTGAATTCTTTTCTTAAAAAATTAACGGATTCAAAATCACCTTCAGCGGCTAATTTACTGACCGCAGCCTCACTTGTCACATCATGGAATACATCAATAGAAGCAAAAGGAAGTATTTTACTAATCGCTATTTTGGCCGCTTTTTTATTAGGATTTTTCGCAGCCTTGTAAATCAGCTCACTGAAGCATGTCTCACTGGCAATGCGTTTTTTTTGTAGTATCTCTTCAGGATCATTTTTAGAATCTAACTGACTGGCAACTGTTGGCATAAAATACGTACTCCTCTACAGAATGACCTTAACCCTTTAATTTCGGCATATTAACGAGCCAACTCTTTTTCTTCAATGCCTTAAGCATGAAATATCAATACCCTCTGGCCGGTTGTTAATATTTTATTAATCTTTATTAGTTATAGTGTGCGCTTTTTGCCCGAGTATACTAAATGCCAATTACGAATAATAACTATAGAAAACTTACACCTAATGAAATCCTCAACGCCACACTTCACCACTGGCCTAGCACGCAAAAGATTACAAATATCCCATACTCTTATGATCTATCCATTATCCCGCAACAGCTCAAGGACAGTGCACGATCAAAATATTCGCAAAGCTCATTTGCTCCTTTGAATACTGACAGTATTAATTGGCTGCAAAAAGTTCTGCATGAATGGGAAAAGTCTTGTGAAAACACAATTAAATTCATCTACGTTGGCAAAATTAGCTCGAATACTTTTCCAGGTATCGTAATAGCCAATTGTGACGACCTGGGTGATATCAATGGATACTGGCAACAAGTCTTCACCTCAGGACAGTTCCAATTTGGTTTGGTATGTATTCCTTCAAACTACTATGATGCTGCAGGCAAGCTCATGCCGTACAATATTAGAACCATTAGCCATGAAATAGGACATGCTATTGGCTTGCAACATTTCCACGATGTAGAGTCAATTCGTGTCTATTTACAAAATAGCCCTGAAGGGATGGGATATTCAGTAATGCCATACCTCGATGAGATAGAATCTGATACAAACTTATGCGAAAAGATGGATGCCTGTTTAAACACCACTTACGCAGTTATGCCTGGTCCTTTAGATGCACAAATGTGTCAAGCAATCTATGGGAAAGATAGCTTGCTTAAACCCATAAGCTTAGAAGAAATACAAAACTACGCATTCGCCGGTGCATCCATAGGATGTGACTTTGGTGCTCGTAGCGCTGCAGAGTACCTTTTTAAGCGTTTGGGTGATACTCAACTAGACGCCCATTTAAAGACCCTTGCGATTTATTACTCAGTTATCCTTTTAAGACTGGTGTATAACTCCTACGCCACTGATTACTCAAGCTTTTTTGAGCAAGCACAACAGCTTATGATCCCATTGGGTAGCGAGTTATGCCACCTGACTCTTAAGTTACTTGGAGATTACTTACGAACCCAAAATCTGCATGTTCTAAGCAATACTTTAGAAATAGCGTCAAGTAGTTTGATACTTCTCAGCTTTAGTCATGGACTCATCGAAGCAGCTAGAGGAAGCTTTCATGCAACCTGGAATTATGGCGCAGCCATTCTATCTGGTATCGCCAGTTATGGTATTGTTAGCTCCATAGGTAAGCATCTGGTTAACAATATCTTTGCTCCAGTGGAAGTCGAAAATCCTGGAGTTGTTGAACAAACAACCCAAAAAGGCCTTTTAACCTCGTTATGGAGTTTTTTTGGTACAAATAAACCAGAACAAGAAAGTGCTCCCCAGACACTCACGTCTAACAAGCAACACACATTGTAAATGCCTCCTATTGGAGGCCCATCAAATTATTCATACTGTTTTTACAGGGTCTAGACCATTCGTGCTCATTTGTGAGGGCATTCCCAGTAGGTCTTATTTAATCAAAAATCTCTTAATGTACTATACTTAAGACTTATGCAAAATAATTAGCTAGGTAAACAATGGCACAAAGTATTTTTTTTTGTAATGGCTTTGCAATACCCGCTGGATGTACTGAGAAAATCAGACAACAAATATTATTAATCCCATACGTTGTTCTATAAAAAAATATCGTATTTAATTTCAACTTTTGTAGATTCAATCAGTTATGAAAAATGAAATAATCATCACAATTAGACTTTTCGGTCTGATTTGCATTTGTGTCTTGTTTTTTTCGTCTAAAACAATCCGTGAATCAGTAGCACGGCCATTAAAAAGAGCTGATTCAACATTCTTTGTTCCTCAATTAACCATTGGCTACCATCAATACAGAGTCAAAGCTGTTGAAAAATCCCCAATTGCTCCTGAGGTCCCTGCCCCTCAAATTATTATCCAGAATATTGCCCTAAAACAAATTTCATTTTTGGATTTACCTGGCTGGGACACCACTGATATAAAAAAATCGTTATCTGTTTTTCAAAATTCCTGCAAGAAATTTTTAAGTCAAGATCCTAATGAAGCAGACGGCTCCAAATACATTGATATACGAGCTAAAGACTGGCAGTCTCCTTGTAGAGTAGCTTTAGCTATCGATCCAATTACAGATAAATCTGCAAAAGAATTTTTTGAAAACTGGTTTGACCCCGTTGAGTTCAATAAAGACAAACCAATCTCTGGCTTATTTACTGGTTATTATATGCCTGTAGTCAAAGGCAATTTAATCAAAACGAGTCAATACAACATTCCAATTTATGGAGCAGTAAAACATAACTCCAAAAAAAATAAACATCCCCAAAAACCAGTCATCGCTTGGATAAAAAGTTCGCTTGAGAGGCTTTTTTTACAAATTGAGGGGGCTGGTATCATCCAGCTTCCCAGTGGTAAGCGTTTATATATTTCATATGAAAATCGAAAAGCGGAGCCTTTAAACCAACAGGATGCTCTAGGTGCTCACGGTATTATACTCACTCCTGGGTACTCCTTAGCCATTGACAAAGACTGGATCCCATTAGGATCTCCGCTCTGGTTATCGACTGTGAAACCAAATATACATGAAAATAATGAGAGTTCATTACAACGTCTCATGATTGCTCAGGACATTGGTGGTGCAATTCGTGGAATAATGCGTGGCGATGTTTATTGGGGTGAAGGTGAAACAGCGGATTTTCTGGGCAATAATATGAAAAATGAAGGACGTTACTGGCTGCTTTTACCAAAACAAGCGTTGGTACGATTATTCGCAGACTTTGAATTTAATTCCTTTATGAGCATCCCTTAATTTAGGATATAACCAAACTTCGAGCAATTGTCTCAATTTTTTAATTAGCAAAAGGAGCATTTATTGAAAACTTGAACAAATTTCGAAGTATATTATAAATATCAACCACAATACCGAAATGCATCAATCCATTTGCGTTATAAACCAGCCTATCTATAATCAAAATTTAACAACCTAAAAGCTTATAAACTGATTGAGAAAAATTAATATTATTATATTTATTTGCTTGCGAATATTTTTCATTGATACTCTTAGTTGTTGATGCGTCTCGATTAAATGCCTTTTTGTTCTATTAGCTAAAAAGAAATAGCAAAAAGAAAACAACCAAACAAGGGAATGGAGATTTATTATGTTTTCACAAGAAATCCTACTTAGTGTTCCTGTGCGCACTGCTATTGGCAACTACAATGGTAGTCTTAGACAAACACCGGCCGTTGAATTAGCGACTACAGTCATCAAGGAGGTAATAAAACGCTCAGCACTTACACCTGAAGCAATAGATACCGTAGTCATGGGTAATGTTATCCAGGCAGGTAATAAAATGAACCCAGCTCGCCAAGCAACTATTCATGCAGGCCTGAGTGTCAACACCCCCGCTCTTACAGTCAACCGTGTTTGCGGTTCTGGCGCACAGGCTATTGTGAGCGCAGCACAAGAGATTGCTGTCAGCGGCGCAGATATTGCCATAGCAGGCGGTATGGAAAATATGGATCTTGCCCCCTATTTAGTTGGTGGAGGTCGATGGGGATATCGAATGGGTGATGCGCAAATTTATGACAGCATGCTGCGTGATGGATTACATGATGCATTTTCCAATAAACATTCTGGTTGGCATACAGAAGACTTGATAATGAAATACAGCATTAGTAGAGAAGAGCAAGATGCATGGGCTTTACGATCACACCATCAATTTACACAAGCCCAATCAGAAGGAAAGTTTGTCGCAGAAATTGCACCTATAACTATTCCTACCAAGGGTGGTACTGTAGATTTTGAAAAGGATGAAACCAACCGACCTGACACCTCTTTGGAAAAATTAACTAAATTAAAACCAGCCTTTCGAGAAAATGGCACATTAACCGCAGGTAATTCTCCAGGTCTTAATAGTGGTGCTGCTGCGATACTGGTAAGTAACAGGGCTGCTGCCAAGAAATATGGCCTAGAACCATTAGCAAAATTGATGGGTTACGCTGTAAGTGCTGTTGAACCAGGGATGTTCGGCATTGCGCCTGCTCCAGCAATACAGACTTTATTAAAACGAGTTGGCTGGACACTCGACGATGTTGAACGCTTCGAGATCAATGAAGCTTATGCCGCAGTACCTCTTGCCGTCATTAAAGAACTGGGCCTTAATGCCTCGCTGGTAAATATTGAAGGCGGAGCCGTTGCTCATGGGCATCCCATAGGTGCAACAGGTGCCATATTAACTACACGATTACTGCACTCCATGCAGCGTGATGGATTAAAGCGAGGTATTGTTGCCTTATGTATCGGAGGAGGCCAAGGTATTGCTTTGGCATTAGAAGCTATATAGCGTATGTCGGGCTTAAAGCCCGACAAGAAAATGCAATAATTAACACTCATAGGTTAATAACATGGTTATCCACAGAATTTGTGGACAAGTCAGTCATAGTTGTTTTGTGTGCGAGTAAACTTCACCCTTTTTACCTTACAATACGAAGGGGTTTATCCGGATAAGACGTACAAGTTTTCCAATCTAGTTCTTACCCATAACGACACATCTACTTCAGTAGTTTAATAACAATCAATCTAGCACCGTTTTTTTTTCAAAGCCAATTACTGTCTATACTTAAATCAGATGAATTTTATTTATACAACATCTTTACGCCAATTGATTTTCCCTTCTTGAAGTATGTTGTATTTAGGAGTGTTGGTATGAGTCTGGGGGATCACTTAGTAGGTTTTTTCAAAAAAAGACCTCAAAGTATTGCTGAATTAGCGTCAACAATAGAGCATAATATCCCTTATTATAGGATTCATGGTGGTTGTCCTGAGTTTGGTTTGCCAACAAGAGGCAATTTTGACAGAGTCACTATTGATGCATTAGTTAAATACATATCGATAAACAAACCACTTGTAGCCTATGGAGGTTCTGTTACTCTTGAAAATTTATTCACTGGATTTTTGAAAGATAAGAAAGTCGAAAATGGAATAAGTGGATTAGTTGTGGGGGTTCCCGGAAGAGTTATTGAGTTATCTTCTTTATATGAACCTTTACTCGATCATTTTATAGGTTTAAATCCAGAGGAAAATTCTAATGCAATTGCAAATTTTATCAAAGAGAATGAAGCAGTTATTGAAAGTTTATCTGAAAATCGAATTCTTGCTTATGTAACTGATTTAAAAGACCTCGTACGCGGAGAATTAGTAAGAAATCACTTTGCTGATTTGAATCCTGCATTGCCTCAAAAAATTACCATACATGAATTACAAGATACTGATTTTATGTGTGAATTATGGGAAGAATTGTCCTCTAAAAATTTGTTAAGAAGAGAATAATAAAATCAAAAATTACGTCTATCTCTACTTCCATATACTCCTTATTAACCACCTTACTTAATATTCTCTTAATAATTTGTCTATATATTTATCAGTCCCGACAAAAAAGGCTTTAATATGAAATTTAAAAATTCTTTATTTGAAGAACGATATAATGAGTACTGGAATAGTAATGTTGTGATATTAGATAAAACCATTCGCAATGCTTCACAAGGCGAAAATTTATTTGCAAAACGAGATAATGTGGGCAACTTGATTCAAGCCTATCAGCAGCATGTACTCAATATTTTATCAAATTTGGATCGTCAAGCGTATATGTTTGAAGACAATGAATACGTAGAAGAATACAGAAAAAGCACTATTGAACAAGCACGTGAAGACGTCACTACTTATTCAAGTTTATTTCCTGAATGTAAAGAAACTTGCTCTGAATTTTTGAAAGCGTTCGATAACAATTCATCTGTAAAAACTGTTGAAGTTTCAGCGTTTACTCCCACTAAATAATAAGATAGCACATTGCCTGTATCTAAATTTAAGAAATTAATACAGGCAAATCTTAGTTAAAAAATTTTTCAGTTAGATCCCATATACAAAGGATAACCACTTAGCATACTCATTTACGTGAACGCATGCTCACGTAAATGGCCCTACCACAAATACTAGGTTATGCTCTTCATTAGGAAATACTTTTTTGTGCTTTTTCAGCTGCCAAATAAATACAAATAATCGTAATTATCGACATGATAATCAGATAAATTGATACAGGCCAGGTTTTATCATCTGCCCACTCAACCAAACCAGTAGCAATTAAAGGCGCTAGCCCCCCCGACAATGCTGCTGATAAATGATAAGCAATTGCGGTTCCACTGTAACGGATGCGTGTGTGAAAGAGCTCTGAATAAAATGCAGCCTGAGCACCATGCATCATGGCATGAGGACCACACATGCCAAACAACACTGCAAAGAAAATCAAATGTGGGCTTTTTGATTGCAGCAACCAAAAAAATGGAAATGCAAACAACCCCATCAATAAAGCCCCACAGATATATACAGGGCGACGTCCAATTAAATCCGAAACCATGCCAAAGTATGGAATCAGTAGCATTTCAAAAATGGAGCCGAGCATCACTGCATAAAGAAGCAGTGTTTTTGATAAATGCAGGTTAAATGTCCCATAACTTAATATAAAAACAGTTAAAATATAAAAGGAAGAACTTTCAATTAAACGTGCCCCTATTGCGAGAAGAAAATTTCTAAAATGAGAGCGCAACATTTCTAAGGCTGGAACTTTAGGCGGACGCTTATTTTTGGCTGCGTCCACAAAGACTTTACTCTCCATAATCTGTAGCCGAATATAAAGTCCCACAAGAACAACAATGAAACTAAGTAAAAAAGGGATACGCCATCCCCATGATAAGAATTTCTCACTAGGCAATGCAGAAAAAATAAGAAATACCCCAATGGAAATGACTAAACCAAATGGGGCACCTGCATTCGGCCAACTTGAATAGAATCCTCTTTCTTTTTCACGGCTGACCTCCGCAGACAATACGACTGCACCAGCCCACTCTCCACCCACAGCTATTCCTTGAATACATCGCAAAAGTACAAGTAAAATTGGTGCGAATATCCCAATTGAGTCATAGGTAGGCAGTAGTCCAATCAAAAAAGTAGAGGTTCCCATCATACATAACGTGATAATAAGCATATTTTTCCTGCCCACCCTATCACCAAAATGACCAAAAATAATACCACCCAGCGGTCTTGCAAAAAAACCAACTGCATAGGTTGCATATGCGGCCATAATTCCTGCTACAGGACTAATTTTAGGGAAAAAAAGTATGTTGAAAAATAATGCTGAAGCAGTACCAAAGAGGTAAAAATCATACCATTCAATTGTAGTGCCAATCATACTGGCAATAGAAACTCTTCTTGAAGCCTTCGATTTTGGATCACGTCGTATTAGTGCCATAATTTCTTATATAACAAGAGGATATCTCATTTTATCCTATATGAAATATAGTGAGAATGCGAGGATTACTTCCATAAAGCAAATAAACTGTGTAATAGTTCATTTTACTCAGATTATGTGCCCCAAAAAGCTCTTAGGATAGCCATTATTACTTTCTTTTAGTTTTTTTTGCTAAACTAAAAGCGATAATTAGGATTTAGGATCAGGAATAAGGACATTCGAAAATGAACTATTTAGAGCTTATTCTAAAAACATTGAATAAATTTGCGCAAAACTTCATTACTCTTATTCCTAATATTATTGCAGGCATCGCTTTTGCTGTTGTTACCTATTTTCTGGCGAAATTAATTAGTCGACTAATTAATTCGCTTTTACCTAGAATGCCAATTCGCGCCAATTTAGTCACTATTTTTCATAAACTAACTTTTATTGTCGTGTGGTTTGTGGGAATCTTAATCATTTCTGCCATTATATTTCCATCGGTAACCACCGCTAATGTCTTAGCAACATTGGGGTTGACCTCTGTTGCAATTGGTTTGGCGTTCAGAAGCATTTTTGAAAACTTTTTTACCGGTATCCTAATCTTACTCAGAGAGCCTTTCAGTATTGGTGATTTCATCATCGTTGATTCACAGCAAGGCTATGTTTATCGTATTTCCGTGCAAAATACTCATCTTCGCAAAACAGATGGTTCTCGTGTATATATCCCTAATTCTAAATTGTATACTAATACAGTGCAGGTACTAACCGACACCCCACTTAGGCGAAAAAAAATTGGCTGTAGTGTTGATTTTGGCACTGACGTGGAAAAAGTACGTTCAGTTATTACCAAAGCAGTGGAACGATGCGAGACTGTTTCTAAAGATAAGTACATTCAGATTTATGTTGTTTCTTTTTCTTCTAATGGGGTTGATTTTGAAATATATTGGTGGGCAAAATCCAAACCCAGTGACCAACGACGCTCACTTGATGAAGTACTCACAAGCATTAAAAAAGCACTTGATGATGAAAAAATACCCATGACCTACTCTACTTCATTATGTTTTAATGAACCATTGCTTATTCAAAATAAAGAAAAAAATAATGACTCCGAAACTCATTGAAGTCCAGCGCCCTTATCCGAGCATTGTAACCTGGATACAGCAAGCCATAATTCGGAAAGATACAAGAAGTCATCAATTGAGTTTTTCTAAGATAGTTAGTACTATACTGAATCAATTTAAAAGCATAAAATTAGCTTTTTACTATTGAAGTTTATTATCCTGTACGTTTGGATGTTTCAAAATGAGCCAATTCATAGATCTATCTCTTCTAAAAAAAAATCGTGACTTCCGATTGCTCTATTTTGGACAATTTATTTCATTTATTGGCACCATGATTAGTAGTGTCGCACTGCCCTATCAAGTTTATCAAATGACCCAGTCAACGTTCATCGTTGGATTATTAAGCTTGGTTCAATTACTACCTCTTTTAATTACTGCACTAATTGGCGGGGTATTTGCAGATCGATACAATCGCCGTGGGTTATTAATTATCAGTGAATTACTTCTAGCTGGAGGCTGTTTCATACTGGTGCTTAACTCATATCAGACCAGTCCCTCTCTGAGCCTTATTTTTATCGTTTCCGCTTCTATGTCAGCGATTAATGGTTTACATCGTCCTGCTTTTGATAGCATTACCCAGCAAATTGTTACTCCTAATGATTATAAAAATGTAGGGGCGCTTGCTACATTTAAATTCAGTTTTTGTATGATTATTGCGCCGGCAATTTCTGGACTTATCATTGCTCAATATGGAATTGTTATCACTTATTTAATTGATTTAATTACATTTATCATGTCATTAATCGCCTTAATTAGGCTTCATAATATTCCTAAGCCAGCATTGCAAGAGCATCCATCTATCGTATCTTCGCTAAAACAAGGAATTTCCTTCGCTCTTAATCGACAAGAATTAATGGGGAGCTATCTAGTTGATTTTATTGCCATGGTTTTTTCATGGCCTAATGCCTTACTCCCTGCGATAGCCCAATCATATGGAGGAGCAAAAACATTAGGTTTACTTTATTCTGCGCCTGCAGTAGGAGCATTGTTTATTTCGTTTTTCAGCGGCTGGACATCAAAAATAGCACGTGATGGCAAAGCAATTGCAATTGCCGCCGCGCTATGGGGTGCGGCAATTATTGGGTTTGGTTTATCAAACTCACTGTGGCTTGTCCTATTTTTCTTAGCACTGGCAGGCGCTTTTGATGCCATAAGTGGAATATTTCGTACCACTTTATGGAATAATACCATTCCAACAGAATATCGTGGTCGATTGGCTGGCATAGAAATGATTAGTTATTTATGCGGACCTAAATTAGGCGATACACGTGCTGGACTTATCGCATCAAGTTTTAGCATTAGCACCGCACTGATATCAGGCGGTGTATTATCCATTATCGGGGTAACTGTTTGTTGTCTCGTCTTCCCTAAATTTTGGTATTATCGCTCACACCAAACCTCTGGCAATGCCACCTAGCCTAGAGCATTCGTAGCCTGGGTTAAGAAGCTTGTTTATGTCTAAAAAACCCGGGTTTCGCTGCGCTGCACCCAGGCTACAATTTTTATATATTGCGACAGGATTGAATCAAATCAAATTTTGGATTGTGTTCCTTTGCTTTTACATCATAAAGCGACAAAAGAGTTGAAAACAAATAATCATGCGATATAGGATCGGCTTGTTTGTTGCGCAAACAATTTTCATTCATGGCTAATTGTTTCGATAATCCTTGTGACAGCCATAAAATCATAGGAACCTTCTTTTGCTCATCTGGCGCCATAAAATAAGGCAACCCATGAAGGAATACATTACGCTCCCCAAGTGACTCACCATGATCCGACACATAAATTAATCCAGTATCATGTGATTTAATGTTTTGTAACAAATCAATTGTGTGAGCCAATATCGAATCAGTATACAAAATCGCATTATCATAAGTGTTCACTAGTGCTTTTTGCGAGCACGAAGATAAATCCGCTGTATCACAAGTAGGCGTCCACTTCTTAAATTGTTCTGGGTAACGTTCAAAATACGCAGGACCGTGATTGCCAAGCATATGCAATACAATCAGCTGATCCCCTTTTTTACTAATAATTCGCTCTTGAAGCTGATGCAAAAGAACCTCATCAAAACAACGTCCATTTTTACATAAATCGTCTACATTTAACTCTTCGACCATTGAATCATCACACACACCTTTACAACCTGACTGATTATCGCGCCACAATACTGAAATATTTGTATGGGTCAATAAATGAAGCAAGGATTCAGTTTGATTGATTTTCTTACTGTTATATGCGTGCATCCCATAAGGAGAAAACATACAGGGTAATGAAACTGCCGTTGTCGTACCACAGCTGGTTACTTGGTTGAAATTAATAACGTCTCGCTTAGCAAGTTCCGGGGTTGTTTGCCTCCGATATCCATTTAGCCCCCAATTTACAGCACGAACCGTCTCACCAACGACAAGAATAATAACGCGTGGTTTACTCTGTTCAGAGCGTGAAAGCTGATGCGCATCCGCGCCAATTTTGATTTTTGTTTTATCTACTCGAGCCTCTCGCGCTCTCCAGTATACTTTTGCAGAAGATGAAAGCATATTTAAAGGAGTAACTAAATAAACAAGTTGCTTTCGCTCTCGAAGAATTGGACCAAGCTCGTGAAATACCGCCCAGGAACTGCCAAACAACATAAATAATGACAAAAAAATAGTTCCTAATCGTCCTGCCCAATATGAAGGAAGACTTCTTTTATAAATTTTAATATGCCAAATGAACCAACACGGAAGCACACCTAGAAATAGAAAATAAGGAAGAATACGCCATTGTAAAAATTCGCTGCTTTCCTGATAATCAGTACTCACAATGTTGGTAATCATGGTTGGATCAATATACACATGAAATGTACTCATGAAATACACTGCAACAGACGTAATCATCAATAAACCAATAGTAAACCATTTAAAGGTCCAACGATTAATCACTAAAAGAAGTAAAAACCAAAACAAACTCGTCATTGCAGTTGCAGTGCAAAAAATAAAAAACCAAGTATGTGGATTCGTTAACTCTTTACCTTGAAGTAACTCCCTCCAGAAAGCGCTATTACATGCTAAAGTAAAAAAAAGGCTGCACACGAGGGTGATCAGTTCACTAGACCAGTAGCTAATGCGATTTGTTTTAAATATGATAACTATTCTCCTCAAAATTTGAGCATAGTTTACAAATTTTTTTTTGTATTTGGTAGTAATTCGTGAGTAGTACTAAGGAAAACTCAAGGTTGGTATATAAAAAATAAGGTTCTTCCGTGAACGTATGCGTACCCGTAAGTGAATTATGACTTAAGTCGGATACTTCAACCAAACAGGCATTACCTTATTCAAGTACACCATAAACTTCCATAAACCGACCTGAGATTCGATATTACCGAAAACATCAGTCTTAGTCTCAGGATAGGCAATACCTAAACCAAATAACCCTGGCCCAATAATGCCGACATAGGGATTATGACGTGCATTTTCATAATCACCAATTACAATGCTTTTTCGCTGCTCAAAACCTACTGCATAAACTACTTGGTCACATTCAGGTAAAAAACGGGCAATGTTAGGTTCACTGACGTTATAACGCAGTAGATTAGGAGGCAAAACACCATCAATATGTTCTCGAGCCCAAGCCGCTGTCTGTCCTTTAAGTCCTGTATTATCAAAAAGAATCCAATCATCCATTTCAATAGCATAACAACATGGAGAACGATAAAAATTAATGACTTTTTTAACATCCAACTCAACAAGATGCCTTAAAATGATGATTGCGGAATGAGATGAACCAAATACGCCATAAGTCTCATCACGCTGAACCACTGAAGCCAACTTATCTTTATCAATTGCGACATCAAAAGGAATTACATTAACACCAGGATAATTCAACGTTGAGGGTAATGCTCCTGTAGCCAATATTACATTTTTAGCTTGGTAGCTTTTTGAGTCAGTGCATAAAGACCATACACGCTTGGATAAAAACATATTACGGATTGTTGTCTTTACTGCTTGAACTTTTTTTAATAAATGTTCAGTAACCCATTGCAAAGGCTCAACCATAAAACCTAAGGTGCATGTCTCATCAACTGGTAAATGATTTAATTGAAAATCGGGGGCATCTTGGTAATGAAAAGAACGCACTGCCAATAAAAAATCGTTAAAAAATTTTACCTTTGTATTGCTCGAAACATTATGCCAATGGAGCCCCAAGTCTCCAACTTTAAAATGGGGATCAAACCATAAAATATCTTCAGCTAAAATACCATTATCCAATAACTTACCGACTGCAGCGATCCCGGCAGGACCCGCTCCTACTACTGCCCATTGATATGTTTTTTTATCCATAACTCTTATTCACACGAATTGACTAACACACAAGTACCCGAACTACAATCATCTACTGTTTGACATGAGGGATCATAATACCCCTCATCAGGCACGCCAATAACCACACCAGTATTATCATCCAAATTATCATCATACCAGATATTATCAGTATTCACATTGACACCGCCCACATAACCATCATCATTGTGATAATAGTTACCATGATAATTATTGTAATAGCCATTATTGTTATGATAGACATTATTATGGTATCCATTATTGTGATACACAGTATTAGGCGCGCCCCCATGGTAGCCACCCCCAACATGTCCCTCAAAAGCAAAAATAGAAAAACTCAGAAAGCATAAAGCAAACATTAAACCGCGAGCACATACTTTCATTTTCTTTCCTTAGAGTTAAGCGGCCAGATTTTAATAAAGTATAGTACTCGAAATGAAACTCAGTAAAACAAAAATTCAATGACAAATAAATATCAATTGTGAGTTCTTATGTTACACTTGAGCAATTGTTTGGTCTTTGCAAGAAGGAAATTTATAATGTATCTATCAATTCCCCCTGGAAAAGTCTTTAGAAAAGTTGATGTTAGAACAGATGCACACAGTGAACCCAGCATGAAAGATTGCTTCGTTGATCTAAATGATGACTCCATAATTGTGCTCCAAGACCTAATTAAGGATGCATTAAAATCTCACAGGAGAGGTGGAAACATTATTACTTTAAAAGAATTTACTATATATTTGAAAACACCACCTAACACTGATGACTCCTTTTTGACTTATACTCCAAATCATAACGGGAAGCACCCAACTGATGTAACACCTCAAGTTGTTGTTGGAAAAAACGTTCAAAAATATAATCCAGCAGCGCATACTAAGTACGGATCTTTTTGGCATGGAGCGCTTCATTTACCCCCCGAGAAAAGATTACTAGTAGAACAGAAAATGTTAGCACAGAAAGAAGATCGCCAACATATTGGCGATTCCCCTAAAGCGACCTAATGCTTATGAAAAAAATAAGTTAGCTTTGCAGCCTGGGTAACGCTTAGCGTAACCTGGGTTTTCTGCACGGTTTCCCGGCTTACGTCTTCACCCAGGCTACAAAGCGAGCTACAAATTGGATTCAATGACATGTATAATCAATTATGCTAAGATCACTTCGTTCCGAAAAACACGGATACATGCAGCTCTTACATAGCCTACACTATATATATTGGAACACAATCAAATAACACTTTTGGATCACCCTATGGCAGTTACTATAAAGACCCCTGATGAAATTGAAAAAATGCGTGTTGCTGGCAAACTTGCCGCAGAAGTTCTTGAGATGATTGGCCCCCATGTAAAAGAAGGCATCACCACCGACGAACTAAATACTATTTGCCATGACTACATCGTGAATACACAAAAAGCTATTCCTGCGCCTTTAAATTACAATGGGTTTCCAAAATCTATTTGCACTTCAGTCAATCATGTAGTCTGTCATGGTATTCCAGGAAAAAAGGTTTTAAAAGAAGGTGATATCATTAATATTGACATCACAGTCATCAAAAACGAATATCACGGCGATACAAGTAAGATGTTTCTTGTTGGTGAGCCATCAGTCAAAGCAAAACATGTAGTTCAGGTCGCCCACGATTGTTTGTTTATAGGAATAGACATGGTAAAACCTGGGGTTCATTTGGGTGACATAGGCCATGCCATTCAACAACATGCAGAAAAAAATCGTTGCTCAGTTGTCCGTGATTATTGCGGTCATGGTATAGGGCGCATCTTCCATGAAGATCCGCAAGTACTACATTATGGAATACCTGGCACAGGAATGAAACTAGAACCTGGAATGACATTCACGATAGAACCCATGATCAATGTAGGAAAACATCACACTCGTTTATTACCTGATCAATGGACTGTAGTCACTAAAGATCATAGTCTTTCAGCCCAATGGGAACATACCTTATTGGTTACCGATGATGGTGTAGAAATTTTGACTCTGCGCGATGAAGAACGAAAATAAACAGACAAAGGCTCATCCCTTTGCACCCACACAAGATGCAGAAAAAAAAGGGATGACCTTAGAGTTACAACATCTTAAAAATACTCTAAGACAATTTAAAGAAAAACTACGCGAAGAATTCGATTATAAAACCAATATAACAACCATCACTCGTAAATTAGTTAACTTCATTGATGAACTGGTTATCAACCTATTTACTAAAAATCAATTAGATCATGATGTTTTTTGCCTCCTCGCTCTTGGCAGTTATGGGCGTCGAGAACTACAACTCTATTCTGATGTCGATATATTGTTGTTGCATACTGAGAAAGTCTCTAAATCACAATTACAGCGCGCTCAGAACTTTATCCAGGATTGCTGGGACGTAGGTTTAGATCTCAGCCATCAAATCACTAGCGTTTCTTCCTGTGCTGAACTCGCAAGCCAAGATGTCGCTGTTGTTTCCAGTCTCATGGATATGTTTTTATTATGCGGTCGCGGCGCATTAATGGAAGAATTGATTTATCAAATTCATCCCCTGCACATGTGGATTAGCCATGATTACTTTTTAGCCAAACTTCAAGAGCAAAAAAAACGTGATGCTAAGTATGGTGAAACAGCTTATAACCTGGAGCCCAATGTCAAATATGGTCCTGGTGGCCTGCGCGATTTACACATTCTCCTTAGCATTGGTAAGCGTCATTTTAATATTAAAAAATTGGCTGATGGCATAGGCTATGGATTTATTACTGATAAAGAATATGAAAAACTTACTTACTGCCAGCATTTTCTCTGGCGCGTACGCTTTGCCTTACATGTATTGGCTGAAAAAGCAGAAGAGCGCTTGTCTTTTGACTATCAAGTCAAGTTAGCCCAGTTTTTTGGTTATAAAGATAAACCGCACTCGTTAGCCATAGAACAATTCATGAAGGATTACTTTAAAGTAATTAAACGCAATAGAGAGCTCAATGAAATGCTCTTGCAATGGTTTGATGAAACCATTGCGCACTCCCCCAAACAAAAGTTATTTCATTTAGATAATGAATTTCAACTGTCTAATAATTACATCGAAGTAAGAAATACCCGTATCTTCATCCATCATCCACAAGCATTATTAAAATTATTCCTCTGGATAGCTAGACGACCAGATATTGAAGGTGTTCGCGCGAATACTATTCGCTTAATTAGAGAATCACTCTATCTGATGAATAAGCGTTTTAAAGCATCCTCAGAAACAACAGAGTTGTTTATGAGCATTCTTAAGACGGCAGATGGACCTTATAAGGCATTGCATCGAATGAACAGATACGGCGTTCTAGCCCATTATCTGGAATGTTTTGCGATGGTCACTGGTCAAATGCAATATGATTTATTTCATGTATATACCGTAGATCAGCACACCTTATTTGTAATTCGCAATCTCTCACGTTTCAAAGAAAAAAGTTATGTAGAGCAATTCCCTCTCTGCGTACAAATTATGTCTACGTTAAATAAACCTGAACTAGTTTACTTAAGTGCATTATTTCATGATATTGCCAAAGGAAGAGGTGGCGATCATTCTGAGCTAGGTGCGGTTGAAGCATTGCATTTTGCACAAAATCACAGGCTTGAAAAAGAAGACAGTGAGCTACTTGTGTGGCTTGTGCGTAATCATCTTATTATGTCACAAACTGCACAGCGCCAGGATATTTATGATCCCAATACGATAAAAAATTTTTGTAAACTGTTACCCCACCCTCACTATCTGGATTATCTGTATTTGCTTACAATTGCAGATATTTGCGGTACCAATCCCACATTATGGAATTCTTGGAAAGACTCTTTGCTTAAGGAGTTATATCGAGCAGCCAAACATATGCTGCATAAAGAACAAGAATTAATGGATGAAACAGAACTCATTAAAGTGCGTAAGCATTATGCTCTATCGCTATTGGTTACTGAAGGTATTAAAGCAAAAACAGTCGAGGACTTATGGGAGCAATTTAAAGACAAATATTTTCTCCATGAATCCCCAGAAATCATAGCGCGTCATACTAAAGCAATCCTAGCATGCACCCAATTTCCCTTAGTCATGATTATGCCCCATCATAGCCAAGGAGGAACTGAAGTTTTTATCTACATGCCTCACCGAGATGACCGCTTTGCCATTGCAACGACCGTCTTAAGTAACCACAATGTCACCATTCAAGAAGCAATGATTCTTACCTCTGATAATCAATATGATTTGGACACTTACATTATTTTAGATGAGCAAAACCAAGCATTTTTTGATAAACAACGCTCTCATGACATTCAACAAGCTTTATGTGCTCATTTAGCACAAACAGAACAAGTACCTGCCGTATCCCGAAAAAGACTATCAAGAGCTTTGGCACATTTTAATGTCAAAACTCAAATTCATTACAACGAAGATCTGACTTATCATCAAACTCGATTATTCCTAGTCACTGGTGATAGACCTGGCTTACTGGCAACTATAGGTAGGGTATTTTCAACTTTAAACATTCACTTGCATAATGCAAAAATTGTGACTGCCGGAGAACGTGCGGAAGATACTTTTTATATTACAAATCAGCAAAATCAGTCATTAAATAATGAAGAAAAAGAACTCTTAAAACAAAAACTGATCCAAGAACTGCAAATGACTTTGAAATAAATAGTGATTATAGCCTGATAAGTTACCGACACATTTGGAAAAAATCAGTGAGTAAAATTGAGCATTCTGCTTGCATTATTCCCTCATCAATTTGAACTTTATGATTTAGGGGGTAACCTTGCAATAAGTTATAGACAGAGCCCGCAGCTCCTGCTTTAAAATCTCGGCTTGCAAAAACCAGCCGTTTAATCCGTGCATGCACAATAAGCCCCGCGCACATAGCACAAGGCTCGAGGGTCACATAAAGTGTTGTATCTAATAATCGGTGATTTTTTAACTGTTGCGATGCACTTCTAATCGCACGTACTTCTGCATGATCTGAAGGGTCATGGCTGTTTTGTGTAAAATTCCGTCCTAAGCTTAATAACTGATTGTCCTTACTCACTAACACAGCACCAATAGGAACCTCTCCTTCATTTTGAGCAAGGATTGCCTGTTCATATGCTTTCTGCATCCAATAGTGATCGTTCATTGTTAAGTTAGATTTTGTAAAATGTAGCCTGCGCGCAGCGTAACCCGGGAAAGTCTGTTATAGAAAACCCACGTTACGCTACAATTACTACAGTTATTCCCATTCAATCGTAGCAGGAGGTTTACCTGAGATATCGTACGTTACACGAGATACCCCATCGACTTCATTAATAATACGATTGGATACATGGCCAAGAAATTCCCAGGGTAATTGCGACCAATGCGCCGTCATAAAATCAACCGTCTCAACAGCACGAAGACAAATCACATAATCGTATTTACGCCCATCGCCCATCACGCCTACACTTTTTACCGGTAGAAATACAGCAAAAGCCTGGCTAACTTTATGATAAAGATCTGCTTTTCTTAATTCATCGATAAAAATAGCATCCGCTTGACGTAAAATATTTGCGTATTCTTTTTTCACCTCTGCTAAAATTCGCACGCCCAAACCAGGACCTGGAAAAGGATGACGATAAACCATATCATGCGGCAAACCTAGTTCAAGACCAATGTTACGCACTTCATCCTTAAATAATTCACGGATAGGCTCTAATAATTTTAAGTTCAATGTTTCTGGCAAACCGCCCACATTATGATGTGATTTAATGACAACTGAGGCACCGCTGGTAGTCGTGGCCGCCGACTCAATAACATCAGGGTAAATCGTTCCTTGCGCCAACCAAGAAACCCCAGGAATTTTTAGTGCCTCTTCATCAAATACTTCAATAAAAGTACGTCCAATAATTTTTCTTTTTTCTTCAGGGCAGGTAACACCTTTTAGTGCATTAAAAAACTTCTCTTCTGCATGAACGGCAATAACCTCTACTCCCATGTGCTTGCCAAACATTTCCATGACTTCGTCTGCTTCATTGAAACGTAACAGGCCTGTATCAACAAAAACACAAACTAATTGTTTGCCGATTGCCTTATGCAATAAAGCAGCCACAACAGAAGAATCAACACCACCTGACAAGCCAAGCAACACTCTTTCTGTTCCTACTTTAGCTCTGATTTTATTGATTGCTTCATCAATAATGAGTTCTGATGTCCAGTTCGTTGAAGCGTTACAAATATCGACAACGAAACGATATAAAATACGCATGCCTTGTAGCGTATGTGTTACTTCAGGATGAAATTGTACTCCATACATTTGACGGCTTTCATCAGCCATTCCAGCTATTGGTGCATTACGTGTTTCACAAACCACATTAAAACCAAGAGGTAATTTCGTCACTTTATCACCATGACTCATCCAAACATCGAGTAAAGCATTTCCATCTGCGCTGAGCCGATCTTCAATTTGCGAAAACAATTTGCTGTGACCGTGTAATTTTAATTCAGCATAACCAAACTCTCTAACAGAAGATGACTGTACTTCTCCTCCTAATTGCACGGCCATGGTTTGCATACCATAGCAAATTCCTAAAATAGGCACTCCTGCGTTAAACAACCATTGTGGTGCTCTCGGGTTCTCATCATGGGTTACAGTTGCTGGGCCACCAGATAGAATGATGCCGCAAGGACTTAAAGAAGTGAATTCTTCTTGGGTTATATTGAAGTGATGAATTTCACAATAAACACCTAACTCGCGCACTCGGCGTGCAATTAATTGTGTGTATTGAGAACCAAAGTCTAGGATCAGTAAAGGATGTTGCTTTAAGTCATTCATTATTAATTATCCACCTGATAGTTTGGTGCCTGTTTTGTAATACTGACATCATGAACATGCGATTCCCTCATTCCGGCATTAGTCACTTGTACAAATTCAGCTTTAGTATGTAGTTGTTCGATATTTTCGCATCCTGTATATCCCATACAAGAGCGTAAGCCGCCTAACAATTGATGAATGATTGTTTGCGCCGAGCCTTTATAAGGAACTCGACCTTCAATGCCTTCTGGAACCAATTTATCAGAGCCTAATGATGCATCCTGGAAATAGCGGTCACTGGAACCTTGCGATGAAGCCATAGCACCAATTGACCCCATACCTCGATAACTTTTATAAGTTGTTCCTTGATACAACTCAATTTCACCTGGCGATTCTTCTGTTCCTGCAAACATACTACCAAGCATTACAGTATCTGCGCCCGCAGCAAGTGCTTTACATACATCACCAGAAAAACGTATGCCTCCATCAGCAATGACTGGAATTTTTCCTTTAAGTTCTTTTGCCACATTCGCAATGGCAGTAATTTGGGGGACACCAACACCAGTTACAATCCGTGTAGTACAAATAGAACCTGGGCCTATACCAACTTTTACAGCGTCTGCGCCTGCAGCGTATAAATCATGAGCTGCTGCGGCTGTTGCAATATTTCCACCAATTACCTGTATCTCTGGATGATGTTTTTTAATCCATTTTACACGGTCAAGTACTCCTTGTGAGTGTCCATGAGCTGTGTCAACGACCAGGACGTCAACGCCTGCTGCAATTAATGCTCTAATGCGCTCATCAGTACCCTCTCCTACGCCAACAGCCGCACCAACACGCAATTGCTCTGCAGAGTCTTTACATGCATAAGGATTTTCTTTAGCTTTTTGTATGTCCTTTACCGTAATTAATCCACGTAATTGAAACGCATCGTTTACTACAAGTAGTTTTTCAAGGCGATGTTTGTGCAATAAACTACGAACTTCTTCGCGACTTGCTCCCTCTCTGACGGTTACTAATTGTGTTTTAGGGGTCATGACGTGCTCGACACTCAAAGACAAATTAGTTTCAAAACGAATATCACGACTGGTTACGATACCAACTAAATTTTCTCCATCCACTACAGGAACACCAGAAAAATTATATTTAGACATTACATCAAGTAACTCTTTAACACTGATATTAGGAGTCACCGTAATTGGAGCTCTAACCATACCACTTTCAAATTTCTTCACTTTTCGAACTTCTTCAGCCTGTGCCATAATGGTCATATTCTTATGAATAATACCAATGCCCCCCTCTTGTGCTAAAGCAATAGCTAAGCGAGCTTCAGTCACAGTATCCATCGCTGCTGATACAAGAGGAATATTTAGGTTGATTGAACGAGTTAATTTTGTTCTCAAAGACACGTCTTTAGGAAGTATTAAAGAGTGTGCAGGAACAAGAAGTACGTCGTCAAAGGTTAATGATTGCTGCACAATAGAAAGCGCCATTTTATTCTCGCTATCAGGAGTTAAATTAACCGAATAGTATACTATAAATTGTGGACAAATTAAACAGATAATTTACAATAAAACAAAATAATACCTTGGCTTATAAGGACTTACTCGATCCTTCTAACTGATAATTCAGCCCCCTTCCATTT
The DNA here is from genome assembly GCF_001897665.1 of Legionella sp. 39-23. Lineage (NCBI taxonomy): Bacteria > Pseudomonadati > Pseudomonadota > Gammaproteobacteria > Legionellales > Legionellaceae > Legionella > Legionella sp. 39-23. The sequence goes on from NZ_MKTO01000004.1 coordinate 22,626, forward strand.
ATATTCACTTTAATATTAATTTTTTTATTCCACGCTCTAAAAACCAAAAAGCAAAAAAAATCATCAAAATAATCAGCAAAAACCATTCTTGCCCCGCTGCATTTTGGGAAATGTTTTTCCTCGGATCACTGTTGTACTACTTGAATTATTTATCAATTAACGTGTACACTGTTGTTTAAATATTGTGTTGAATCAAAAAAAATAGGAAGGGTTCAGCGTTGGCTAAAATAATCGTAATTACATCTGGCAAAGGCGGAGTGGGAAAAACCACTTCTTCTGCGGCTATTTCTTCGGGCCTAGCTCTCTTAGGGCACAAAACAGTGGTTATTGACTTTGATATTGGTTTAAGAAACCTCGATATCATCATGGGCTGCGAGCGGCGGGTCGTTTATGATTTTATTAATGTCATAAATGGCGAAGCAAACCTCAATCAGGCTTTAATTAAAGACAAACGTATTGCTAACCTCTCTATCCTCCCTGCATCACAAACTCGTGATAAAGATGCATTAACGATCGAAGGAGTTGAACGAATTCTTAACGATCTTGCAAAAGATTTTGACTTTATTATTTGTGATTCACCAGCTGGGATTGAAACAGGCGCATTAATGGCTATGTATTTTGCTGACCATGCAATCGTTGTGACGAATCCAGAAGTTTCTTCAGTACGTGACTCCGATCGCATATTGGGAATTCTTGCTAGTAAGACTAAAAGAGCGATTGAAAATAAAGCGCCCGTTCAAGAACATTTATTATTAACACGCTATGATCCAGAGCGTGTTGAGCGTGGTGATATGCTTTCTGTTACAGACGTAAAAGAAATATTAGCTATTCCATTAATTGGAGTGATTCCAGAGTCAAAATCAGTTCTTAAAGCATCAAATACTGGTACACCCGTAGTGCTTGATGAAACAAGTGATGCCGGTATTGCCTATCAAGATGCAATTGCTCGTTTTCTCGGCGAAGAGAGGCCAATGCGCTTCATAAGTAATGATCGTAAAGGATTATTGCGTCGCTTATTCAGTAAGAACAAGGAGGAAGTGACTGTATGAGCATTTTCAATTACCTGCGTAGAAGAACTGCTACAGCATCAGTTGCTAAAGAGCGCTTACAGATAATCATTTCTCATGAGCGTTCTCAACGCAATACACCTGACTATCTGCCAAAGCTTCAAGAAGAAATTCTTGCTGTTATTGCTAAATACGTTCATGTCACACGTGACCAGGTCAGTGTGAACCTTGAACGCATGGGAGATAACTCAGTGCTTGAATTAAACATAACCATGCCGGATGACACTAAAGAAACCGCATAATATCAATACATTGTAAATTTTTTAACAGCTGTCTTTAGATCAGAGGTCTACCTCCGGTCTTTTTTTACCCCAAAAATCATTATGAGTCAGCACTAATTAATTTTCTTTTAAAAAACATGATTAATCATTTTCAGTATCTCCGTTACAAACTGTTTCAAGTAGATCAATAACACCGGCTATAAAATATTTAATTATCAAGAAAATCCACTAAACCTTTTCAGTCATTCGCTACCCCTGTTTGTTTTTTATTAGGTTAAGAAATCAATTCAAATGTACATCCATTAGTGTCCAAATTAATATTGTGGTTTCACATGTTGCACAGGATGCGGCACTTGCTGTGGTTGGACCATAGGCTGATTTTGAATAGCAGGAGCTGGATGAACCATAGGTTCATGTTTCAAAACTGGGGATGGCTGAACACTTGTACCAGGGTGTACATATGGTTTTGGTTGCATGTTTGTTCCTGGACGAACATAAGGTTGCGGTTGAGTATTTGGACCAGGCTGAACATACGGTTTCGGTTGTATGTTTGTTCCTGGGCGAACATAAGGTTGCGGTTGAGCATTTGGACCAGGCTGAACATACGGTTTTGGTTGCATGTTTGTTCCTGGACGAACATAAGGTTGTGGTTGAGCATTTGGACCAGGTTGAACATACGGTTTCGGTTGTATGTTTGTTCCTGGGCGAACATAAGGTTGCGGTTGAGCATTTGGACCAGGTTGAACATAAGGTTGTGGTTGAGCATTTGGACCAGGTTGAACATACGGTTTCGGTTGTATGTTTGTTCCTGGGCGAACATAAGGTTGTGGTTGAGCATTTGGACCGGGTTGAACATACGGTTTCGTTTGTATGTTTGTTCCTGGGCGAACATAAGGTTGCGGTTGAGCATTTGGACTGGGTTGAACAGTTGGGCGAGGTCGAACCTTTGGACCAGGTTGAACTTTTATCCCGGGTGGAGCATTTAAGCCAGGCTGAATATTTTGGGTAGGTTGAACATTTAGGCCCGGACGAGCTTTTGGATTAGTTTGATTAGGAACTGGTTGCTCACCAGGTGTTTGACCAGGTACTGGGTGCACTGTTACCGGTGGTGATTGCTTGATAATAGCTGGTTTTCCAGTGTTTATATTTTGAACTTCTGCAGGGGTCAGGGGTCTGCCTGCATTTTTTAACAAAAACGGATGTACTTGTGAGAAAGAAGGTGTTGCAGAAGAAGGCTGTGTTTTGGTGATAATTGGTCTTGAGATTATTTCAGCGGAAGGTTTCACCTGAGTAAAGGCCTTTCCTCCTAATATACTGATAGCTCGAGGTACAATAGGTGCAACATGTGTTTTCCCAGCATTAAAAAGTATTTGATCAGGAACGTGTAAACGAAGGTTATTCACTATCCTGGAATTAATAAAATCATCTGATGGAACAACAGTAACTGCATTAGCAATCCGCGCATTTCTGTAGTTAATTATCATATTTTGATTCTTGTAAATATTATTAATGAAAGCAACATCAATAACGGTGTTACTCTGATTGATCGCGATAAAATAGTTATGATTAACATAATAAGAAGGAATATAAGGTTCTCCAGGTGCTAAAGGAAACCAACCAATACCATATCCACCATTTATCATGAATTGAGGATTATTACCGCCAATAAATACAGTTAATGCAGGTGCGTACAGAGGATGAGCACCTATTGGTCCAGGGACCCAGCACCATCGATTTCTAAGGTGTGCCCAACGCCCATAGTGAAATGGTGCAAAGCCCCAAGGTTGATTATCCACCCAAGTCCAGCCCCAAAAACCTAGCCATATCCATTGACCATCTTGGTAAGGTGCCCAATCTGTCGCTACATTATTAGGATACCAAACGGGACCGTATTGTTGATCTTGAGTCCAAGAGCCATAATTACCGAGATCCTCATAGCCTATGGTGTCAGGAGAAATATATTGAGTTGAAACCGTACCCGCTACCTTGTCGCGATCTAAACTCCAACTTTCAAAATCATCTAAAGCAACACCGAGAGTCGTGCATTGAAAATTATCTAAATTAGTCCCAGTAGCACTGCATGACTTGCCAACATCTACTGTATTTGATGCATTTTGCCCATAAGCAGTTCCCTCCCCCATTCTCACACTAACTGTCGTCATATCATCTTCTGCTATGACATCAAAGCGATAATAGCCAGGTTCTGTAATGACAAAAGCTAAATTTGGCGTATCGACCTCATAAGCTTGTTGACCATTTATACTCTTGATACTTAAAACAAGGGTTCCCTGTGTCAGTTGAAATTGTGCGATTTCGTCATTCAGGTTCAAAATTTTTAATGCCGTTTGACTTCCCATACGCACAGCAGCACCAGATAATTGCATTTCAGCAAGAGATCCTGCATCTGCCCATATTTGGTCATTTGTGACTAAAGGCCGATTAAGAGTTACACCTACCCACTGAGACTCCCCTGCAGGTAAAAAGCTCACAGTACCATTAATGTAGCTTAAGCGAGAAACTTGATTGATAGGATCTGCAAAGGTCAAACTGGATAGCAGCAACATGAAGCATCCTACAAGTACGGTTATCATGATGTTGTCCTGCACTGACCTTCGTTTCATGCTAACCTCCATGTTCTTAATATTGTCCCTAATATATTAAGGAGCTTGCTTGCAGAAAAAATATGTGTATTATTTGTACAAATAACCTTGTTTAATTATAGACCAAAGCTACCCAATTAAAATGAAATAGCATTGTGGCGGGGATTAACGTAGCGTAATCTGGGGAGGCCACGCCCCTTATCCCTGGTAATTCGTTGGCGAAAAAGCAAGTGTAGCACAGTAGGCTGGGCTGTTAAGCCCAGCGTTTGCAGGGTTAATTCTTATTCTTCAAAAATGCCTATTATGAAAACCATCACTGTAGTTTCAACTAACAAGTCACTTATCTATAGTGCTCATACATTGGACTGATACATGCTGGGCTTAGCAGCCAGCCTACGTTTATTGTTATTTTTGTCAACGAATTACCTAACACATACAAGAATGACGACAATAGAATCCGGTGCTAATCCAGGCTAAAAAGCGACACAGGCTAAATATTAATGATTAACAATATGCCTTGATGCCGCGGTCAAGCCGCGGCAAGTAGAGGTAGAATCACTCAAATTAAAAACGACGGATCCTTGCGAACACTTACAAATCAAATCATCTCTGATTCTATATCGTCCTTATTAACAACAGCCTTTTTACTTCTGTTAGATTTTGTTGGTTGAGCCCGACGTAAATCCTCATCATTGAAATCATCTACTTTAATCACATCTTGACGTGCCAATTCCGCTTCTTTTAATTGCTTGGCTTCTGCTTCAGTCAATAAACCACAAGCTAAAGCTTCATTGATCTGCTCAAGTAAGGTAAGTGATTTCAAAACATTATCTTTTACTGCTCGCATTACTTTTCTTTCTAACTCATCAGCAGCACAAATTTTATGGAATGTCTCCTCCATACGACCCAAAGGACAATTCTCGCTTGCTTTACTATAAACTAAATGAGTAAGCCGGCTACGAGTTTCACCAGGTTCAATTAAAGCTCGAGCTAATTTATGGCCTAACTGATCATTTGGTTTATTTCTTCGATTGCCTAATGGTTTGATAATCAGACGTAAAACAACTCGTGCCCAACGAGCTGGAAAATTGACGATAACTCCATGCATTGCCATTTCACACTCATGCAATAATTGCTGACAACTCCACTCTACTAAAGGTAAATCAGCTTTTGGTTCACCATCTTCATGAAAACGTTTTAATACTGCTGAAGTCAAATATAATGCACTCAGCATGTCTCCAAGACGAGATGACAGTTTCTCTTTACGCTTTAAGTTGCCACCTAAAACCGTCATTGAAAAATCAGCAAGAAACGCCAAATTCGCACTGTATTTATGCACGAGTTGGTAGTAACGCTTCACACTACTAACCGGTGCTTTAGACATATGTGCATCGGTCCAAGCAAAAATAACTGACTTAGTAAAATTAGCAATGATAAACCCGGCATGGGCAAAAAATGCTTTATCGAATTCAACCAAATTATTGTTTCTAATGCTTTCAAGCTCCTTAAACACATACGGATGGCATCGAATTGCTCCCTGGCCAAAGATAATTAAACTTCGAGTTAATATATTCGCACCTTCCACAGTAATAGCGATGGGGGATCCCTGATATCCTCTACCCAAATAATTATTAGGACCAAGGCAAATGCCTTTCCCGCCATGAATATCCATAGAGTCAAGCGAAACTTGTCTTGCTCGTTCGGTAGTATGGTATTTTAATATCGCACCGACTACGGAAGGTTTGGCTCCATTATCTATAGCAGCAGCAGCCATTGTTACACCAGCATCAATAATGTATGTGTTCGCTGCAATTCGCGCCAAAGGTTCTTCAATACCTTCAAACTTTCCAATGGGCTGACTAAATTGTTTGCGAATGCGAGCATAAGCTCCAGAAGCTAAAGCAGCGGCTTGAGCCCCTCCGTTCGCACTCGAAGGTAATGATATGGCTCTTCCAGCACTCAAACACTCCATGAGCATGCGCCAGCCACAACCCGCCATTGCAACCCCGCCAATCAGGTAATCCATTGGAATAAACACGTCTTTACCTTGTGTTGGACCGTTTAAAAAGCCTGTATTCAATGGAAAATGGCGACGCCCTTTTGTAATACCAGCGGTATTTGCTGGGATCAACGCACAACTAATACCTACATCTTCACCTTTACCCAACAAATTACTTGGGTCAAATAATCTGAATGCTAATCCAATTACTGTAGCTGCTGGACATAAAGTAATATAGCGTTTGTCCCAATTTAACCGAATTCCTAGTACTGTTTTGCCATCGATTTCTTGTTGACATACGATGCCTTTATCTGGAATTGATGCCGCATCAGAACCAGCATTGGGTCCCGTCAATGCAAAACAAGGAATTTCTCGTCCATCTGCCAATCGTGGCAAATAGTAATTTTTTTGTTCCTCAGTTCCATATTTAAGTAATAGCTCACCTGGGCCCAGAGAATTAGGTACAGATATAGTTGTAGCTGCAGTAATTGAACGGCCATAGATTTTTACTAAAACAGACATTTGTGCCGTAGCAGAGAACTCGAGGCCACCATAATGTTTGGGAATAATCATGCCTAAGAATCGATTGTCTTTAATAAACTGCCAGATTTCCTGAGGCAAATCAGTAAGATTATGGGTTATATCCCAATCGTCAATCATGGAGCATAAAGTGTTCACTGGACCATTAATAAAAGCCTGTTCTTCTTCAGTCAAGCTTACTGTAGGTAAGTTCCTTAATATAGAAAAATCAGGAGCACCACTAAATAAATCTCCTTCCCAACTTACTGTACCCGCCTCAAGTGCCTCTCGTTCAGTGGCAGACATGGCTGGCATGGCTTTGCTTACAGATTTAAAAAAATATTTGGATAATAATGTGCGTCTTAAAGGTCTTATAGCACAAACAATTAAAGCAAGTTCAACTAAAACGAGGATGATTTTTGTTGTTAAACCAGGAGAACCATACCAGAAAACGAGAGCACTAAATAAACCAAAGCTAATCGCCCACACTGAAACTGCTGCTTGCCTTGTTAGCAATATCCCTGCAGCGCCAATGATTATGAGCACTAAAATAGCGTGTAGCACATTATTCTCCTTAATATTTTGGGCCTTCTGACCACAAGTACGCCTGTTAACAACTCGATTATCCTAGGCAAAAAAAGTGTCATTTATTTATACGCTCCGATACACACGTACTCGTGTATGCTGCGTTTAGTGCTCTAAAATGACACTTTTTTGGCTCAGTCTAGCGAATTGTCAATAGACTCAATTTAAGTTCAAACCAGACACAATTTTTATAATTTGCTTTGCAACAACTTCTGGGTATTCCATAGGAAATAAATGGGTCCCTTGTGTCTTATAATTTATAACATTAAAATATTTTTTCATGTAACGCACATCCATTTTACCAACCACAGTACTTTTGTCACCATAAATTAATGCTGTTGGAATGAATAACTTACCTTCATAGTTTGGAATGACGTGTGGAATCGTTCGATAAATTTGATATTCAATATGCCTGTCGAAGCGTAAATAGTATCCATCCTTTTTGTACTCTAATCCGTAGGTAATATAATCATTTAAACAAGCATCCGTAAAGGTTTTAAATAAGTCTCGAGTTTTTAAATAAGCGATTAATTGATCATGACTATCCCAATACATACGACGGCCTCGAGTTCTTAATGCAGGGGTTACCCGATCAATAATGCCCAGAGCTTTTGCCAAACGAACCATACTTGATTTAAAAGTACCAATTAAAGGCGAATCCAACATGATCACCGCTTTAAATAGTTCTGGCTGCTCAATGGCTGCCAAGAAACTCAAAATCCCTCCTAGAGAATGTCCTACTGCAATTACGGGCTGATTGGCTTGCTTTTTAATACTGCCAATAACTTCCAATACGAGATTGTGCCAGTTTTCGCTTACTGGAAATAAAGGATCGTGACCAATTCGGTCGATGTAACAATAATCGAATTCTTTCTCGAGGCCATCCAGCATTTGTTTGTAGCATAAAGCTGGGAAACCATTTCCATGCGCAAAATGAATCAACTCTCTCATAAAGTCACCATTTGCATCTATCCATCAATAGAAATCCAATAATAGTCAAAATGCACTAACCAATATCACCATATCAAACTCAATGTTTTTCATGAAATCATAACTCGCCTACTTTCTGCACGTAGTGAATAAAGTGCAAAACTGTAATATGCGATTAGTAATGCAAATAAAATGAATCCTGATCCCGGAAAAATTGAATTGAGTGTAAACATAATCAGCAGCAGTAATAACATAGGAGTACCAGCAACAATTAACAAGCGACATGATTGTAAAAAGCTTACGTTAAAGGAAAAGAATATATTTGAAAAAACTTGCCCCAAAAATGCTAACACCAAGAAAAAAACAATAAAAATTGAAAGAAATATTGCTACAACCATGGGGTAAATCATCAGTTGTGAAAAGAGTTTTAAATTTTTAATTGAGTTTTGTTCAGCAATTTTTTTACCATCAAATACAAGGTTAGTACTTTTGTCAAACTTTTGAACTAAAGGCTCACTTCTACTGGGTTTTGAATCCGTCATATTAAACAGTTTAAGACTCGGTACTTTAAGAGAAATTTTACTTTTATTAATCAAAACCGTAAGGTAAGGAAAATCTGTAGGAAAATCATTGATCTTACCTGTAGTATCAATAGCAACCACTACTTGCCCTTGCTCATTTTTAATTAAATAAGGCATTGGCTTATCAAAAGAAACTTCACCATTTTGTATATCAAAAACAGGAATTTTTGATAAAGGGTCCGTAATTTGATCTTTAAATGCTTCATTCAAGCTAAAGCTCATTCTTAATGCAAATGGAATTGAAAATAAGGCTATGGTTAATATAAGGTAAAAAAGAGCAAATCCTCGCCAACGTTTTCCAACATCCACATAAAGACGTCGTGAATAGAAAGACATATACAATGCAGACCAATAGCGATAAACCGGGGTATCAATTGGTTTTAGTTTGTTTTTTTCTTTACGCACGCCATTCTCCAATACGTTTTCCAGAAGTACGATGAAAAAGATGTAATTTAATTTTAGGTAGCTCAACCCAGAGTTGTCCACCCGTCAGTTGTTGATCTGCTGTAACACGCAAATTAAGGGACTGGCCATTTTTGATGCATTTAGCATGGAGCAATTTGTCAGCGCCCATATCATCCATAAATTCAATATGGATGGGAATGCCTTGTGGGTTATTCTCAGAGCACAACACAATATGCTCTGCGCGGATTGCCAAAACCAATTCATCTTTATCTTCAAGCTCAAGCACCAAATTAGGAATAGGGTAAGTAATTCCCAAATCCGTTTGCACCGTATTACTGCTTTTATCGAAGATTCCTGATATCAAGTTCATAGGATATTGTCCTGTAAATCCAGCCACAAATAAAGTTGCAGGATTTTGATAGAGCTCCTGAGGAGTACCTATTTGTTCAACATCTCCTTGATTAAGTACGATAACACGTTCAGCCATAGTCATTGCTTCAGTTTGATCATGAGTTACGTATAAACTGGTTGTATTTAATTGTTGATGCAACCGACGAATTTCATGACGCATTTCCGTCCGTAACTTTGCATCAAGATTTGATAAGGGTTCATCAAATAAAAAAACTGCAGGAGAACGCACCATAGCTCTTCCCATAGCAACTCTTTGTCTTTGCCCTCCTGAAAGCGCTTGTGGTTTGCGCTCCAAAAAAGGAGTCAAATGCAACAACTGTGCTGCTTCATCCACCCTTTTTTTAATTTCTGCTTTCTTATAACGTCGCATCTTTAACCCATAAGCCATATTTTCGAATACAGTCATATGTGGATATAAAGCATAATTTTGAAAAACCATAGCCATATCTCTTTGGGCTGCGGGTATTTCATTAACACATTGATCGTTGATTAAAATTGAACCCGAGCTGACATCATCCAAACCTGCAATTAAACGCAATAAAGTTGTTTTTCCACATCCAGAAGGACCAACAATAACCACAAATTCGCCTTTTTTGATGCCTACGTTTACTTTATTTAGAACCGTTGTAGGTCCAACACTCTTTGACACTTCAATGAGATTGACGGTTGCCATGCTTACTTTAACCCTTTTTCAAACCAGCGCTGCATTAACATCACCACCATGCAAGGCGGAATAAGAGCAATCAATGCAACAGCCATAATGTAATGCCATTGTGGAATTTGATCTGCCACCCCAGCTAAATATCGAATACCCATAACTACTGTAGCCATTTTTGTTTCCGTAGTAATCACTAGCGGCCACAGATATTGATTCCAGCCATATACAAACAAAATAACAAATAATGATGCAATTTGCGTTCTAGATAGGGGTAAAACAATATCAAAAAAGAAACGCACAGCCCCTGCCCCATCTAATTTTGCCGCATCAACAAGTTCAGAAGGAATAGTTTTAAAAAACTGACGAAATAAAAATGTACCTGTAGCGGACACAAATAAAGGCAAGGTCAATCCAGTAAATGAGTTTAATAGTCCAAAAGAAGCAACCACCTGGAATGTAGGCACAATTCGGACCTCTATCGGCAACATCATCGTAGTAAAAATTAATGCAAAACATAGCTTTTTAAATGGAAAATCAAAGTAAACTAAAGCAAATGCAGAACCTAAAGCAAGAACTATCTTGCCTAATGCAATGGCCATAGCCATAAAAAAACTATTCAATAACATAGAAGTAATCGGCTCACCTCCTGTAACCGCTAATCCTTCCGTCATGACTGCCTTTAGATTTTTGAATAATAATGTACCTGGAACCATAGGAATGTGAGATTGCATCATGATATTGCCTTCATTACTGGCAGCAACGAGTGCCAAATAAACAGGTAACAACATCAAAATCACAAAACAGCATAAAACTCCATGTGATAGAGCACGAGTAAAATATGATTTCATGCGTAATGAACCTTTTTTTCGAGGTACTTAAATTGCACTGAAGAAACAAGAATAACAATAATCATTAAGAGTACCGATTGTGCAGATGAACTGCCTATATCCATTCCTTCAAATCCATCTTGATACACTTTATAAATCAAATTAGTCGTACTATTACCAGGACCACCATGTGTCATCACTTGAATAATGCCAAAAGTATCAAAAAAACCATACATAAGATTCATAATGATCAAGAAAAAAGTAGTTGGAGATAACAGTGGAACAATGATTTGCCAAAAACGTTGCCATCCTGAAGCACCATCGATGATTGCTGCATCAATTAATGATGAAGGAATTGCTTTAAGGGCTGCGAGGTAAAATAAAAAATTATAACTGAATTGCTGCCAACTCGCGGTAAGTATCACCACAGCAAATGCTTGATTGACATTATTTACATAATCAAAATTAATTCCAAGTGACTGCAAAAAATGTGTCAGCCATCCTAAAGTGGGATGACATAAAAAACGCCATAAAATCGCTGCCACTGCAGGAGCGATAGCGTAAGGCCAAATTAATAAAGATTTATAGACCCCTTGCGTTCGGCCTCTATTATTCACTAATATGGCCATAAGGAGTCCTAAACTTAATGTGAAAAACGTCACGCTAAGAGCAATAATAAAGGTAACTCCAATTGCTTTGCTGTAACTCGGATCCCAAAAAAGATCCAAAAAATTGGAAAGTCCTGCAAATTTTTTATGCAGACCAAAAGCATCTGTATAAAAAAACGATTGCAATAATGCATTACATGCAGGCCAAATAAAAAACACCAGGGTAACAATAAGCTGTGGCACTATAAAAAGCCAAGCATAAAGGCGTTGATGATTAAATTTAGCCATTGCCCAACGTATAAGAGGGTCTGTATAAGCATTATATAGCTCTGGTTGTTTAAGTAAAGTGATAAAAAAAGAAGAAGCTTAGGTAATACGTAGCTTGGGTGCAGTGCAGCGAAAATCGGGTTTTCTAATCTTGAATGCCCCAGGTTTCGCTGCACTGCACCCTGGCTGCAATTAATTATTTATTTTAAGGAAAAAATTTTGCGCTACGTACACATAGAAAACCCTGGTTCACACAGTCGATTGGTCATCGAAAATGGCCCAACTCCTGAATACAGCGAATCACAAATTTTGGTGCGTGTAAAAGCAACAGCTTTAAATCGAGCAGATATCATGCAACGTTATGGCAAATATCCGCCACCAGCTGGCGAGTCGGATATCCTAGGCTTGGAAATTGCAGGCGAAGTAGTTGAGGTGGGGGCACATGTCACTCAATTTAAACCAGGCGATAAAGTTTATGGGTTAGTTGGCAGTGGCGCTTATGCCGAATTTTGCCCTGTTGAAGCATCGTTAGCTCAACACATTCCATCAACCTGGGATTATACCCTTGCTGCTGCACTTCCTGAAGCGTTGATGACTGTTTATGCTTCTTTGTTTGATCTAGGTACGCTGAAATCAGGGCAAACATTGCTTATTCATGGTGCAGGAAGTGGTATTGCATCGCTAGCAATTCAAATGGCAAAATTGATCGGTGTACACGTAATCACTACAGTAGGAACTGATGACAAGATAGATAAGGCAAAAAAACTTAGTGCAGATCAAGTCATTAATTATCGTAAACAAGACTTCGAGGATTTAATTGAGGATCACAGCGTTGATTTAATTATAGATTTTATAGGCGGCGATTATTTTAATAAACACCTACACTTATTGAAACCACAAAGCAAGCTTATCCAGATAGCATGCCTTAAAGGAAGTACCGTAGAATGCAACCTTGCATTGATTATGCGTAAAAGACTGCAAATTATTGGTTTTGTACTCCGCTCTCAATCTATTGAGGAAAAAAGTAAATTATGGCGCGAAGCTCATAATGCATGGACGAAGTACCTCGAAGCAAAAAAAATAATCCCTATTATTGATTCGGAGTTTAAACTAGAACAAATTGAAGAAGCCCACCAACGGATACAATCAGGTGTGCATTTTGGAAAAATTGTTGTGCATGTGGATTAATTGTAGTCGCTTGTTTGCCTGAGCGAGTGCTTCATCTATTATTCTTAAGCAGTTACAAACACCGAAAATACCAGACAATGTAAGCTGGGCTTATCAGCCCAGCCTACTTACGGCAATTAGTATCCAGGTCGGCATACGTTCACACCTAGCTCGATGCAGTTTTCTTCTTATCCAAACGGAGAGAACGATCTAATAATTGCTCATAGATAGGTCCATTTGGAGTGAGCTGCAGCACAATAGTTGCGGTAATACATGCCATCATCACAGGGAAAATTAAATAATAATTATGAGTCATTTCTACCACTAATACGGCTCCGGTTATTGGTGCGCGTGTTGATGAAGCAAACAGGGCGGCCATTCCTGCCACGGCAAACATGCCTGGTTGAGTTAAGAAATCAATATGTAACATTTCTAAAATCTGGAATATAGCTAAACCAAGAAGCGTGCCTAAAGAAAGAATCGGGGCAAAAATTCCTCCAGGGACTGATGTTCCATAACACACCATAGTTCCTATAAAGCGTGCCACTAAAAGAAAACACAAAAAACCAAATCCGGGTGCAAGAGTTAAGGCCTGATGAATAATATTCATACCACCACCCACTGCTTCAGGATGATGTACCGCTAAAGCACCAATCAAAAAACCTACAGCCAAGACGTAATATGATTTTTGTCGTGAAGTCAGTTTATCCAAGAATGTTAGTGTTCTAATTAAAGAGAGATTAAATAAAAGCCCCACAAAACCGACCACAATACCAAACAGAGCAAATAGCCATAAGGAATCAAGATGGGGGAATTCAAATACATTCATTGGAATTGTTGGCTGAGGCCCAATGATTAAATCAAGGATAACTGTAGCAGTAATACAACAGATAACAACCATACTAAAACTGGTAAAAGAATAGTTGAATTGATTGCGCATCTCTTCCAGAACAAAAATAACTCCGGCTAAAGGAGCATTAAAAGCAACAGCCAAACCAGCAGCGGCTCCTGCTGCAATTAAACTATCTTTTCTACGTCGAGAAAGGTTAAATAAGCTTCCAAGCATTTCTCCTAAACTACCACCTATGTGAATCGTAGGTCCCTCACGTCCCAAAATCATCTTTGCAGAAAGGACCAACATGCCAAAAAAGAATTTTACCGGTAATACGCGACGCCAAAATATGGTTTTTAAATGAAGTAATGTACCCTCAATCTCCGGGACACCACTTCCTGAAGCTTCAGGAGCATACTGCTTTACAGCAAAATAAGCAGCATAGACCAGAACCATCGAAACCAAACCGGAAATAAAAGCGGCCGGCCATCCATGAATGCTGAGGGATTGAAAAAAGTTATCTAGCAAGTTGCTAAGCACATCGATTGATAATCGAAACGTAGAACCAACAAGGCCTACGACAATACCCAAAACAAAAGATACAACATAGAGCATCAATATCTTTTTGCGCATTGCCTTAAATCATCCTCATTAAATTAGTAATAATTTTTAATCCTGCTTGATTAACTAAAGACAATATGGTTTCAGGATGAAACTGAACCGCATGAATGGGTAACTGTTGATGCGAAACAGCCATAACGACGCCATCATCACTCATCGCTGTAATATTCAATTCCTTGGGTACTGTATTCAAGCGTGCATAAAGAGAATGATATCTTCCTGCCTTGAAGCTCTTCCCCAAGCCAGAGAACAAATCAGGTTCACCGACTACGTTGATAATTGATGGCTTACCATGCATAGGATATTTTAGAACATCCAAAACACCACCAAAATGCTCAACAAGTCCTTGTAACCCCAAACACACTCCAAACAATGGTATGCCTTTAGAAATAACCTCTGCAATTGTCTGAGAAAGATTAAAATCACTTGGTTTGCCTGGTCCAGGAGATAAAACAACAAGGTCATATTTTTTATTTTGTAAATAATGCAAGGCCTTATCAAAACGAATTGTGCTCACCTCGGCTCCAGTTTGCCGGAGATAATTTGCCAAAGTATGCACAAAAGAATCCTGATGATCGATAAGCAATACGTGCTTACCTTTTCCAGTTAAGGGCAAATCCATTGCCTTGCTTGCAGCATGAGGCTCGCGTTTTTGCAACATATCTAAAAATGCAGAGGCTTTTAAGCGGGTTTCTTCCTCTTCTGACTCAGGTATTGAATCATAAAGCAAGGTGGCACCCACACGAATTTCAGCAACTCCTTTTTCAATACGTACTGTTCTCAAAACCAGGCCCGTATTTAAATTCCCGTCAAAACCAAACCAACCTACTGCACCAGCGTACCACTTACGGGGAGATTTTTCATGCTCTTCAATAAAATTAAGCGCCCACAGTTTTGGTGCACCAGTTACAGTAACAACCCACATATGGGTTAGAAAAGCATCTACAGCATCAAAGTTTTCTCTCAAAATACCTTCAACATGATCGACGGTATGAATCACTCGCGAATACATTTCAATTTGCCTGCGGCCGATTACTTTCACAGAACCTGCTTCGCAAATACGTGATTTATCGTTTCTATCCACATCAGTACACATTGTTAATTCAGATTCTTCTTTTTTTGAATCGAGTAAAGCCTGAATATTTTCTGCGTCCTCAATGGCATCAGCACCCCGTTTAATCGTTCCTGAAATGGGACAAGTTTCCACTCTTTTCCCATGCACTCGCACATACATCTCTGGAGAGGCACCAACCAGATATTCGTCATCACCTAGATTAATAAAAAAGCCATATGGTGACGGATTCAAACGACGCATTTGTTTGAATAAAGCAGAAGGTTGATCTTCATAATGGGTATAAAAAGTTTGACTTGGCACTACTTCAAACAAATCACCACAAGCAAATCGCTCTTTGGCCTTGGCAACAACCTGGGCATACTCTCCTGGCTCATGATCACATGTCTTTTTTGGCTTATTTGGTGCCTGGTATGTTGCAGTCCCCCCCTCTCTCGCCAAAGAATTAGTTGATTGGCCTTGAAATTGAAAATCATAACGTCTAAGAAACGCTTCTTCTTTACGATGGTTCACCACATAAATCTCATCAGGTAAATAAAGAACCATATCTCTTTGTGATGGCTCTCTTTTTTTATGTTTCTTTAAGCCCTCAAATTGAAAAATCAAATCAAAACCCAAAGCACCATATAGTCCTAAGTAAGACTCCTCATCTACTTTGAAAAAAGCCAAGATAAGGCGAATCACCGTAAATACCGATGGTTGCTGGCTACGCTCTTCTTCGCTGAAGACCTCATCAGAAGGTATCAATTTGATTTGTAACAACGTATTACTTTGTGCCAATACTTCTAAATACGCTTCATGTTCCAGTAAAGGCATAATGAATGTTAATAGCATCTTACCGCGTTGATTTAATGCATCAATTTGAATTAAATTTTGCTTGCAAGTAAGAGCCAAAGGTGGATTATAAAAACCTATATCCCAACATGTGTAACGCCCTGGATATTCAAAGCTTGATGCGAATAAAGCGCCTCTTTGTGAATCCAGATGTTCCAGCAGATTTTCTATGCCTTGTTGATAATCCAGTGGCGTCTGAGAACACTCTATCTCAACGCCCCCTTGGGTTTTATAATGTTGCAACATGAATGACTAACTCAATAGATAGTTATGGTGTGTACATCATTCTACTTTAAAAATGAGCTTCTGCAAGAAGCTCGTAGCCTAGTGTAGTGTAGCGATTATGTTTCCCTTCTCCACAGAGAAGGTGCCCGTTAGGGCAGATGAGGGGCACTTTCTCTGCCTACATTTCACTTTTAATAATCTCCTCAAGCGAACAACTCTTATCCATTGCAGCCTGAACCCACAAGCCCACTTGATGATGCGCATCCCTAAAAGGTATACCTTTCAATACTAAAGACTCTAATATTGCTGTAGCATTTAGATAACCACTATTGGCTTTTTGTGCCATTAATTTCGTATTAAATTGCACACTGCGCAAAAACGGCGTCATGATGTCCAAACAAGCCGTCAATGTATTAACGGTGTCAAACAAACATTCTTTATCTTCTTGCATGTCCTTATTATACGCAAGCGGCAACCCTTTCATGACAGTAAGAATCCCCATTAAATGCCCAAATACCCGGCCGCTTTTACCTCGAACTAACTCCAAAACATCTGGATTTTTCTTATTAGGCATTAAAGAAGAACCTGTCGCAAAAGCATCATCAAGGGTAATAAAACCAAATTCCTGAGTAGCCCAAAGAATTAAATCCTCCGCAAAACGTGATAAATGCATCATCACGATCGATGCAGCAGAACAAAACTCAATAATAAAATCTCTGTCGCTCACAGCATCCAGAGTATTCTCAATGACTCCATTAAAGCCCAACGTTTTAGCAACCCACGCACGATCCAAAGGCAAAGTGCTTCCTGCTAAAGCACCAGCACCTAAAGGAGAGTAATTCATCCGTGTATGCCAATCGTGAAAACGCCCTAAATCTCGTTGAAACATTGCCAGATAAGCAGCAAAGAAATGACCTAAATAAATGGGTTGAGCTTGCTGTAAATGTGTATAGCCAGGAATTTTATCCTCCGCATGAACACGAGCCAGCTCTTCCAAAACATGGTTTAAATTTTGTATCTGTGCGATAATCTGCAATCCAGCATCACGAGAATACAACCTTAAATCCAGAGCAACCTGATCATTGCGGCTGCGACCAGTATGAAGCTTTTTACCTACATCACCAATTTTGGTGATGAGTAATTGCTCCACAAACATATGAATATCTTCATTAGACTCATCAAATTCATGGATGCCTTTTGCTATTTCATGGCTGATTTCGTCTAACCCATTGCAGATCAAGTCTGCCTCATTATCAGTGATAAGCCCTTGACGTGCTAACATTTTTGCATGTGCTTGGCTGCCCACGATATCGTGGACATAAAGTACCTTATCAAAAGCCAGGGAAGCATTAAAATGCATGACTCGAGTATCTAACTCCTTCTTAAATCGTCCTCCCCAAGTTTTATGAGCCATCATTTACCTCCTTTATGTACCTTGCCATACACTTGTGCTGATAAAGAAAATAGATTAATAAATCCTTCGGCATCCTGCTGATTATAAACACCATCTTCTTCGAATGTAGCTAAAGCAGGATCATGTAAACTAAAGGGTGAATACATCCCATAAGGAATGATGTTCCCTTTAAATAACTGGACACTGACAGTTCCAGTCATATGTTGTTGCGTCACATCAATCAAAGCATCTAATGCGTTCTTCGTTTGAGAAAACCATCGTCCTTCATAAACAAGATTGGCATACGTTTGTTGCAAGGATTGTTTTAAATGCAAAGTTGCTCGGTCAAGACATAAACTCTCAAGCATCTGATGTGTTTTGTACAACACAGCAGCCGCTGGTGCTTCATATATTCCTCTGATTTTCATTCCAACCAGTCGATTCTCCACAATATCAGCCACCCCAATTCCATGAGAACCTGCTATTTGATTTAATTGTTTTAGTAATTCGACAGATGACATTTTTTTAGTATTCAACGCAACGGGAACCCCTTTTACAAACTCAATACTCACTAATTCGGGCTTATCCGATGTTTGCTCCAAAGAGGCGGTCATTAATAATAGATCATCAGGTCTGGGTTGTCCTGGATCTTCCAAAATCCCTCCTTCATGCGAAATGTACCAAAGATTATGATCTCGTGAATAAGGTGATTTGGGGGTAACAGGTACTTCAATCCCATGTAATTTGGCATACGCAATCGCCTCTTGTCGTGACTTAATTTTCCAAGTTCTCCATGGGGCGATAATTTTAAGTTCTGGAGCTAATGCTTTTACCGTATATTCAAAACGAACCTGATCATTACCTTTGCCAGTTGCTCCATGAGCAACCGCTTCCGCCTTTTCTTCTAATGCAATTTCAACCAGTTTTTTTGCAATAAGTGGTCGTGAAATGGTACCTAAAATATATTGATTTTCATAAAGAGCGCCTGCTTTGACTAATCGCCACAAATAGTCGCTAACAAATTCATCTTGAACGTTCATTACATAGGCTTTGGAAGCACCGCTTTTTATCGCCTTATCTTTAATCGCTGCTAAGTCTTCACTTTGTCCTAAATCACAAACCATAGCAATAATTTCTGCCTGTTGGTAATGTTCTTTAAGCCATGGAATCATTACGGAAGTATCCAGCCCACCGGAATAAGCAAGGACAATTTTTTTAATCGATTCATTCATGGATCTACTCCTGGTAGTATTGTTTTAAATGCATAATAGGCTCAGCCAGTTCTTTAGGAACCACATCGGCAACTAATTGGCCACCTTTCAGAACTATCAAGCGATCCGACATTTTGCTGAGAAAATCAAGATCGTGAGATGCAATGACCATCGTAACGCCTAAAGATTTCACTGAATTTAGTAAACTAATTACTTCATCAATTGTCGCCAGATCGAGGCCCGATGTCGGTTCATCACAAAGCAATAAATTAGGTTTCATCATTAAGCTTCGTGCTAAAGCAACGCGTTGCTTTTGTCCACCAGACAATTGATGTGGATAAGCAGATGCTTTATCACGAATCCCTAAGTTCTGTAGCAAAGAACTCGCTTGCTCCTCATGTTTTAATGTTTTGTTTTGTAAGCGAGGTGCATAAACCAAATTTTGCATTACAGTCATATGGGGAAAAAGCTGAAAATCCTGGAACATAAAACCGCTTTGTCCTTTTACTGTAATCGTTCCGGCATCTAATGTTTCTAATTGTTGGATGCAACGCAGCAACGTGGATTTTCCACTTCCAGATGGCCCAGCCAAACCAAGCACTGTCTGAACTTGTAACTCTAAATTGATGTTATTTAATACGGGTAATGATCCAAAATATTTAGATGCCTGGTTAATGACTAACATAAAGCCCCCTTTCTTCAATTTTTTTACCCATGAATTCAATCAAGAGAACCATTCCATAATAAAAACAACCAGCGATACACAAGGGAACAAAATAGGTAAATTGTTCTGCAGCAACTGATTGAGCTCGACGCATCAAATCCATCCCACCTATAGTCGCAATTAATGCTGTTTCTTTCAGTAACGCAATCATTTCATTAATGAATGCAGGAAAAATATTTTTCACAACTTGTGGTAGAACGATATCTTTCCATAAATAGAAAGCAGGGATCTGCAAAGTTTTTGCTGCTTCAAACTGTCCTTTGGGCAAATGCTCTATTCCTGATCGCAGAATCTCAGCAATATATGCAGAACTGTTCAGACCAAATGTTAAAAGCCCTGCCATTAGAATATTTGCTTTTACACCGATTAAGGCAGGTACCGCAAAATAAATAAAACTAAGTTGCAAAATGACTGGAGTTCCTCTCATCACGGAGATAAATCCATTAATTATTGGCTTCATTATTCCTTGGTATCGCAATAAAGCCAGTAATGTTCCCAATAAAGTCCCTATCAATAAACCGCCAATTAATAAAATTAAGGTAATGAGAGTACCCTCACCAATATAGAGCACATTTTGTTTTAACTCTTCCATTGTGCATCCTCCAACCATTTTTTCTTAAGAGCAGCCAACTCCCCGCTTTGTTCTATTTCGTGTAGCGCTTGATTTATTTTTTGTGTTAATTCAGAGTTCTTTTTTAGAGCTAAGCCATAGCCAGCATCTGATTTGGCAATTACAGCAAAAGACAATCCTGGATTTTTCTGACTAAATACCAGACCTTGGACACCATCTATGAGAACCAAATCGACATGGCCAGCTTTTAGGGCTGCGATGGCTTGATTATTATTATCCATAATCAAAAGATTAGCGTTAGGAACATTTTGCTTTAACCAAATTTCCATAGTACTACCCAATTGCACAGCTATTTTTTTGTCGGCTAATTGTTGTATATTTTTAATTGGATTATTTTCAGGAAAAACAGCTGCCATGCTCTCGAAATAATAAGGTTTGGTAAAATCAAAATTCTTTTTTCGCTGTTCGGTAATCGTTATCGTAGAAATCGCCGCATCAACCTGTCCAGTACTTAAGGCGGGTAAAATACTACTAAATTGCATGGTATCAAAAAATGCTTCTTTACCTAATTTTTTTGCAATCAAGCGTGCAAGGTCAATATCGAATCCTTTGATTTCCCCATGGTCGTTATATTCAAATGGTGGATATTCTGCTGCCACCGCAAAATGAATATTTTGAGTACTCTCCTTGGGAATTTTTGCGTAGCAAAGAAAGACAATCAATGAAAGCCCCACTAAAGCGATAAAAAATAGTTGTTTCATTTGAATATAAATCCAGTTTTTATGCGTTTTTTTAAATTTATCAACCTCGACTTGCTCTGTCAAGATATTTTGAATATAATTTCATTAAAATGATTTTGTATTCACATGGTCATAAATGAAGTGGAGAGTTATATGAGCCAAGATGCAGCTCTTGATGGACACATATTAAATATTGTGCAAACAGAAAAAATTGCAGAACAAATTGATTTGCAAAATAGCTTAAAAGTTCGAGGTTACACTATTCCTCAGGCAACCCTCTCGCGAAGGCTTAAAAAATTAAAAATTGCAAAAATAGGCGGTACTTATCAAGTCGTCGACTATAATGTACCGAATCTGCCTTTGGTATTGAACCTACAAGTGTCAGATTATGGCCTTATTGTGCTCCACACCCATCCTGGAAATGCAAACAGCCTGGCTTTTTTTATTGATAGAAAATTTGTATCCTTTTCATTTCAACCCATTCAAAACTCAGGGATATTAGGCACAATTGCTGGTGACGATACCGTACTGCTTATTGTAAAAAGTAAAGAACAATTAAAACATGTAATTCAACTGCTATATGATGAGTTCCCTTACCTGAAAAAGTAATAGCTATCGCATCAACTCCCTATCCAAGGTTATGAGTTTTCTATCGAACCTAAGGCCTCTACTGTCGCTCTCAAAACGCTGATGAGCGATTTTTTAAAAAACAAGACAAAGCCCCCACAACAACTAGCGCATCACGACCAACATGGTCTTTGCCCCTAAGCAAGTGGCTATTAATTGAGCATTAAATGATTTTTTGATACACTTATTCATTTTTACGTTACACTTTTGATTAGATAAAAATGCCAACTTTGAAACCCGCGCTTTTGCAAACCTTATTACCAAAAACAAGTGACGACCAAAAAACAGAATTAGAAAAACAATTAACGGGAATTTATGGCAATCTCCCTCGCAGGTTTCAAAACTTACAGGATGACTTCGAACCTTGTAAAAAGCAATTACTGGATTTATTAGCCTATATCATTCAATTAAATCCTGATGCATTACAATTATTTGCAAAATATGCAGAAAAAGTAAGGGATTTAACTGACAAATCGGCTCCCCCTGATATTTTAATTACCTTGAGCGCAGCTAAAAATACTCTAGAGGGTGCATTACCAAATATCCTCGCAAGACATAAGCAGGTCGATAAAACGGCTTTAAATTCATTTACTGTTTCATTATGTTATTCCGGTGCATATATTAATCTGGAATATGCTTTAGGGTGTTTTATTGATAAAAGCTTCCTCTCCCCAATTTTACATACTGCAAAACACGATCTAGTGTACGAATTGGCAAAGGAGTTTCTTATCAGCAGAAAATTAGTTGAACATGTGGGCAATGAAGTTCATATGGCGAATGCATTATTTAATTTTGTAGCCGATGATTTCGGTCTAACCATGTATGCAGACAAATTCGCACATAATTTTTCGCCAGAAAGACTTTTAGAGTTTAAAGATTATCTGAAGCGTCACTTCAATACTAACGCTTTTGTTGCGAAAATAGCCCAACTGTTGCCGCCATTACCAGAGGGCAGCATCAGTAATATGTCTCAACTCAAAAAGGTAGATGATTTTTTTCAGCTTTTAGGTGAAAAAACACCAGGTTGGGATCAATACTCTTTGCTTTATGATGATGAGGACATCAATGATGAGGCGGTATATATTCCCAAAAAAAATTGGGACATGTTTTTTGCCAGTGTCATTGCGGTCTACTTAGAAAAAGCCGGCTATTTCTCTGGAGTAGAAATAACTGTAAATGATAAAAAATTAGTTTATGCCGGCGAGTATGTCGTCGATGCCAGCACAGGCAAATATAGCGTGCTGTCCGACGAGGATTTATTAGTCCTTTTAAATACTTCCAATTCACCTATACACCCTGTGTGCCTTATCCAACAGATGAGTACGCAAGGCGTATTTGACTTATATAAAACGATTAATGGAACAGACGATAAATCTCGTATGCTTAAAGCGTTTTGCTTTCATACAATTCTGAATAGACCTCATCAATCTTCGGAAATTTTAGACCCTTTATATGAAATAATTAGTTCTCCCGTAGATGCGCAAGCATCAAACTTTCAAAAACCGCGAAAATTTCTAAATGCAGTTATTAAAAATGGGCATAAAATTTCTCAAGAACAGCTGAATTTCTTGGCGTCAAAACATACCGAACAAGAGCTTCAAAATTTCTTAGTGTATGTAATTAAGAATGATTTCTCTGAGCTAACCGATTATTTAATGCAATACAATGATCATTTATTAACCATTCCCTATATTATGGACTTAGCTGTCCAACACAACGCACTGAACGTAATGACAATGTTGCACCGGAAAAATGTAAATTTAAATGCACCCGGTCACCAAAATCTACCCCCGGTAGTACTTGCAGTGAAATATAATCGTCTCTCAATGTTAGCTAAGCTTCATGAGCTTGGCGCTAATTTAAATCAAAAAGTACATACCTGGCTTAGTGTTTCTCCTGAGGATGCAGGTCGCGGTCCCATTCATATTGCAGCATTCATGGGCAATACGAAAGCGTTAGAGGTTTTACAATCTCTTAATGCAAACTTAGATGAGGAGGATCTTAATAAAGAAACGGCTGCTTTTATTGCTGCTAAAAATAAAAAATATGATGTTTTGAGAAAACTGCATGATCTTGGAGCGAACTTAAGCAGAAGAGTTCTTCGGGGAGCTAACACTTTCTTTCATCCCTGTGCCTCTCTTGTTCATCTAGCTGTTCGTTCGAAGGATATCGAACTGTTAAGGACCCTTCACGAGCGTAACGTAAGCATGAACGAGTTTGATGAGGAAGGTAACCCACCCATTTTTATTGCCAATGAGGAGATGCTTGACGAACTTCTCAAGCTTGGAGCAAATTTAAACCAATTTAACAGTAAAGGATGGACTTTAGCTTGTGCTGCTGTACGAACTGGAAATGTGCATCTGCTTAGAAAACTTAAAACGCTGAATAACGGTCTTAATGAACCTGATAGAACGGGAGCAACACCAGCACATCATGCTGCAGCAGAAAATAAGGTTGCAGTTCTTCGAACCTTACATAAATTGAAAGTAAATTTTAATATTCGCAACGCTCAAGGACAAACGCCACTCGCTGTTGCAGTAGCAAATCAAAATACTCGAGTGATCGAGTATTTAGCGAGTTATGATGTAGATTTAAACGCCCTAAACAACGAGGGTCATAGCCCTATCTACACTGCTGTAGCAAACGGACTATTTGAATCGCTCGAAACATTAATCAATGTTGGGGCAGGCTTAAGTCAAATACAAATTCATGCAGACGAGCTTCTTGGCATTCTTGTTCATAATAGAAAGATCAGCATGTTTTGCAAATTACTAGAATTGGGGATTGTTTTCCAATCCGACTCAGAAAATTTAAAAGCAATGATTACTTGCATGAATACTCGGCAAATCAGTGTAGGTAAGGCCGTGCATGTTGGTGCATTTTATGGAAATATACAAATACTTGACGCACTGTCTCAAGCTCATGAAGAGCTTGATAAGTGTAATCATGAAAATGAAACTCCTATATTTATTGCAGCAAGAGCAGGCCAATATTCAGCTGTTGAATGGTTAATAAAGCAAGGGATGACTCCTGAGCCGCTAATGATAAGAATGGACTATCTACGAGAGTTAGTAAAAAATGAACAAGCAGACATTAAAGAACGCGCTGAAATAAAAATTAAGGAAGCAATGGCCAAAAATCCTTTTATATATGACGTCGAGCTTTCTCCCAAAGACATCGCAGAAATTATGGGCTATCGTGATATAGTTACTCTGTTTGATAAACCGCAACCATTACCGTCAGTCTCAACACCCACAATGACATTCTTTGCTCCGGAAGTGACATATACTATTCCAAATGCTAGCCAGACTCCCGAACCTATGGATGTAGATGAGCCTGTCCATACTAAAAAACGGCCAGCATCACCTCTAAATGATGCAACGATACAAATCAAAAAACCGTATAAAGAAACGTTATCGGATAAAGAGCATCAATTTGCTCCCCAATGAAACGAATTTCTTCCGGTTTGATAGTATGTTTTTTAAATACAATATATTTTCGTTTCACCTCGATGAAACATTTTAATTTTTTCAATAGTTATATTTTTAAGTGATAACATCCTCGCTATAATGAAGTGTTCACTCTATGGGATACTATTTTATGACCATCTCGACAAAAGAATTAGAGAAAATTTCTCAGCTCGCTTATCTGGATACAGATATAGAACATTCACCTAAACTCATCGAAGACATTAACGCAATAATGAATTTCGTCGACCAACTCGGTTCGATTGATACCCAGGAGGTAGAGCCGCTTTTTCATCCTCTTGCATTAAATCAACGTTTAAGACCCGATGTGGTAACTGAAGAAAATAGTCTTTCCGAATTAAAAGCTCGAGCACCACAATTTTCACAAGATCTTTATTTAGTGCCTCAAGTTATAGAGCAGAGTAAATAATCATGGAACATTTATCCTTAAAACAACTATCCCAAGCGCTGCATCAGGGTAAGCTATCAAGCGTTGAGTTAACCCAGCATTACCTCAAGCAAATTCAACAGCACAACGATTTAAATGCGTTTATCAGTCTAGATGAAGAACACATTCTTCTCGAAGCGAAAAAAGCAGATCACGAATTAAAAAAAGGCCAAGGCAAAACACTGACCGGTATCCCTATGGCGTTAAAAGATCTATTTTGTACCAAGCGTATGCCAACGACCTGCGCCTCTAAAATGCTTGCAAATTTCCAGTCACCTTATGAAGCAACCTTGGTAACTAAGTTGTTTGCACAAGGTTCTATTCTGATTGGTAAAACAAATATGGACGAGTTTGCCATGGGCTCGTCCAATGAAAACAGCCACTTTGGTGTGGTAAAAAATCCATGGGATAAAGAGCGCGTCCCAGGTGGTTCATCAGGAGGCTCTGCAGCAGCTGTTGCTGCGGGTTTAGTCCCTTTCGCTATAGGGTCTGATACTGGAGGCTCCATACGACAACCTGCAGCCTTGTGCGGAATCAGTGGAATTAAACCCACTTACGGTCTGATTTCTCGCTACGGTATGATTGCTTACGCATCCAGTCTGGACCAAGCAGGTCCTTTAGCACGTAGTGCTGAAGATTTGGCATTAGTACTACAGGCTATGGCAGGACATGATCCTAAAGATTCTACTTCAGTTGAATCAACCATTCCCGATTATTATGCTGAACTGAATAAACCTTTATCCAAACTAAAAATTGGCTTGCCTTCGTGCTTTTTTCAACCGCAAGTAGACCCGGCAATACAACAAGCTATTCTTGAGGCAGTTAAGGTTTTTGAAGGTTTAGGCGCTGAAATTATTCATTTAAATTTGACGCTTCAACCTTTATGGGTACCATGCTACTACGTAGTGGCTTGTGCTGAAGCATCATCCAATTTATCACGTTATGATGGCTTACGCTTCGGCTATCGTAGTAAGAATGCATCAACATTAACCGAGCTCATTCGCACGACGCGTAGTGAGGGCTTTGGAATAGAAGTAAAGCGTCGAATTCTTACTGGAACACATGTACTTTCATCGGGCTATTTTGATGCATACTATTTGCAAGCCCAGAAAATTCGTCGTCTTATTCAAGAAGAACTAGTCACAACCCTCAAATCTGTTGATGTTATTCTTGGACCAACATCTCCAACCTGCGCTTTTAAACTTGGTGAGAAAATTGCTGATCCAATTCAAAACTACTTGACTGACGTGTTTACAGTAGCGGCTAATCTTGCCGGACTCCCCGCAATTTCCATCCCCACAGGCTTCGCCAAGGGGCTACCCATAGGTTTACAACTCATGGGTAAACATTTTGGTGAAAGCCAATTGCTTCAGATTGCTCATCATTATCAACAACAGACCAACTGGCATTTGGCCAGTCCAAACCAATAAAGGTGAATTATGGAATGGGATACAGTCATTGGCCTTGAAGTACACATTCAGCTAAAAACAAAATCGAAACTTTTCTCTGGCGCATCTACTGCTTTTGGTTCAACGCCTAACTCTCAAACCTGCTTTATTGACGCAGGGTTTCCTGGGGTTTTACCAGTATTGAATCAAGAAGCTGTCATTATGGCAATTCAGTTTGGCTTGGCAATTCAAGCAGATATTAATGATCAATCTGTTTTTGAACGCAAAAACTATTTTTATCCAGATTTACCTAAAGGCTATCAAATCAGTCAATTTCAAAAACCGATAGTCAGCAATGGAAAATTGGCAATTACGCTGAATGACAGTAGTGTCAAAGATATTGTGATTGCACGCGCTCATTTAGAAGAAGATGCAGGTAAATCATTGCATGGGGTTCACCCTGGCTTTAGTGGTATTGATCTGAACCGTGCAGGAACACCTTTATTAGAGATAGTAACTACACCCTGCTTGTTTTCAAGTCATGAGGCGGTGAGTTATCTTAAAAAACTACATCAACTGGTGCAGTTTTTAGGTATCTGTGATGGTAATATGCAAGAAGGAAATTTCCGTTGTGATGTCAATCTGTCATTAAAACCGAAAGGAACTGCCGTTTTAGGAACGCGAACCGAACTAAAAAATTTGAACTCATTTCGTTTTATCGAGAAAGCCATTGCCTACGAACAATCGCGACATCAAGATTTATTGGAAAGTGGACAACACGTGATTCAAGAAACTCGTTTATATAATCCCGATACTCATACAACACATGCAATGCGCAGTAAAGAAAATGAGAATGATTACCGATATTTTCCTGATCCTGATTTACTACCGATACAAGTCACTCGTTTTCTTATTGCTGAAATTAAGAATAATTTACCTGATTTACCTGAAAAAATTCATACTGAATTAAAAAATATGCCTTCTCTCAATGAAGAAGACATTAATTTTATTCTTTCTTCACCAGCTGCTCATCAATTTTTTAAAGCAATTAAAAACCAATGTCGTGCCCCGGAAAAAATGATTATTAATTGGTTAAAAGGTCAATATGTTGCTGCTTTGAATGAAGAGAATTTAACTTTTGA
Source organism: Legionella sp. 39-23 (assembly GCF_001897665.1). Taxonomy (NCBI): domain Bacteria; kingdom Pseudomonadati; phylum Pseudomonadota; class Gammaproteobacteria; order Legionellales; family Legionellaceae; genus Legionella; species Legionella sp. 39-23. The sequence continues at coordinate 50,766 of NZ_MKTO01000004.1, forward strand.
TACACCACGCATATCAGCAAAACTTATGGCCAATCTTCTTAATAAACTCCATGACAATTCCCTTTCTCTAAACAATGCACGAGCTATTTTTTCTTTGCTATGGGCTGGAGAAGAAGATATTGAAGCAATTATCGAGCGCGAAGGATATCAACAAATAGATGATACTGCTGCTTGGGAAGATATGATTATTAAATTAATTCAACAGTATCCTGAACAAGCTGCTGATTACCGAGCAGGAAAAGAGAAATTATTAGCCTTCTTTGTAGGACAAATCATGAAACAAACCAAAGGTAAGGCGAATCCTGAGCAAATTAATACTTTACTGAAAAAACATTTAGTATCGTAGCCCGGATTAGCGTCACGTACTCCGGGAGTTTTTTGCCATCATTCTTATATGTGTTAGCAAAAATAGCTCAATAACCGTAGGCTGGGCTGCCAAGCCTGGCATCTAACAAAGAATGTATGCACACCATGGATAAGTTACTTGTTAATTGAGATTACAATGATAGTTTTCATGATGGACATTTTGAAGAGTAGGAATTAACTCAACACATGCGGGGCTTAACAACCCAGCCTACACTTGCTTTTCGTCAACCAATTACTACCCAAGCTACAGCACAATGTTAGAATAGGGAGATCCTCGTTACACTGGGGATGGCGGATCACTTTGTAGATTACTGGCGGTTTTGCTCGGGAATACCTGATTTTTTAGGTTCTGGTATTCTTCATTACTGTTATCTTCTTCACAATAGAATTTCTTCACAACATTCCATTTGCTCTCGCTAACGATTCCCGAGGTTTTAAGTCCATGAAAATCAGATTGTGTTGAAAATATAAGAAATTTGGAGTGCCCTGCTTCCCAAGCGTCATCGATACCTATAAGTCGTTGTAAACTGAGCATACGGCTTGTGCCAAAATAACTACCGCCTATGGTGATTTCTTTTTTAGCACTAAAGTTATTGGTTACTTTTTCATGAGCTTCATTAATAATCAAAAGTAAGTTGCTTTCAAAATTTAAACTAGAAATTTGCAAGTTAAGTTCCTTTTCTAATAATTTGCAATAGTCAATCTTCGCTTGATTTCGTGATTGATGAAAAAATCTAACGGTAAAACAATCTTGCTCATTTTCTATTGTTTTTCTATATGTTCTTATTAATGAGATTGCCTCTTGCAATCGCTCTTTCTTTGCTGCTGGCACTTCCTCAGTCTTTACTATAGGCACTTCTTCAATTTTAGGAGCACTTATAATAGGAGGCAGGTCAGGGACGGAAACATGCGCTTGAGAATCTTCTATTATTATTTGCTGGGCTTCACTGCGTTTATTTCTAATTTGTTGTAAAAATGATAAAGCTTGCGCCTTTTTTTGCTGAAGGGAGTGTTCAAGCTGCTCAATAGCCCGGATGGATTGTTGATGTAGCTCTGAATTACCATTAATCCCATTTTTAATGTCCTGCACTTCGTGTTCTTTATCTGCAATAAATTGAATAAATTTTTCAAGTTGATCAGCATCTGAAGGTATGAGCCCATCTGCTTTTTTGATGACAAGACCTTCAATAGATTTTATTTGCTTAAGCAGTGCGGTTAACTTTCTTAATTCTGCTGCTTGCTCCATGATTGATTCAAAGTTTTTTATTAGCTTATTAAGCTCTGATTGCTCGCTCCTAATCGCCTCTTCAGCAGAGGTTGCTGTGCATTCCTCCAAGATTCCACCCATGATGCGCTTTCTTACAGCAAGCTGTTTTTTAAGTGTCGAGGCAAGTTTCTCACCAAACAAACGATCAAGATTCTGGCCATACTCAGCAAATGACTCAAGCGAAGCCTTTGAACTTGAAAGCAAACTAAGGTAGTCACCTTGAATGTGTGTCAGGTTGCGCTGATTTGCTACAAAATCATCGTGCGTTAATTTTACTAAAGACTTAGCCTGGAGAATTAGCTGTTGATTTCGAATGACCACTAGCTTTTCTCTAAAGGCATGCAACCGTGTGGTAACATTCTCAACGAGTGTTGAGTTTTCTTGAATGTCTTTAATAGACACATATTCACTCTTAGTTTGTCGTTGTCTTGCATAGTGTTGATTCAGAGAATGTTTCTTACGAATAATTATTGTATCGATATCATTTTCTGCCGAGGATAAGGCAAGAATCATCGCCTTTATAAAATCCAAATATTTCTTGTTGTATTTTGAGGCATCAAACCGGGTAGACGTGTATAGCTTAATATTATCTTTGTTTGATTTAATGAACTGCTTGAGGTCTTCATTAAAACCTATTTCAGCGAGCTCCTTAAGTTGCTGTAGAAGCGCTTGTTCAGCGGAGATTTCTATTGGATTAGTATAAATTAACCGCAGTTGATTATTCTTCATATTAAGTTTTGATGCACCAAAAACAATGTGCTCATATTATAACCCATCTGCACAATAAATTGAACCCACTTTAATCCAAGTGGAAATTGAATGCGCACTTCGATCAAAATCCATGATTTCTTCATAGAAAATAAGGACGTAGGCTATTGCTAAATAAAGCTATTTTAATATTCACATAATCTGTTTTGGGTCATCTATTTAAGGATATGTATGGATCTTGAAGAAAAGCTATATTTGACAAATTTTGCGCAAAAATAAAATAATTGGGGACAATAAAATAAAAAGAGTCGGTCGATAAGCCGGGTTCTGTCATGGACAATCATTCATCTGGGACATGCGTCACCGCATGCCTCAAGCAACCTACCCGAGTCCCGTGCGGGTCACACGTAATGGCTTTTCAGCCAAATGGACTCCTATTTGGTCTTGCTCCGAGTGGGGTTTTCCCTGCCACGCCTGTTGCCAGTCGCGCGGTGCGCTCTTACCGCACCATTTCACCCTTACCTCAAAGAGGCGGTATATTTTCTGTGGCACTTTCCGTAGGTTCACACCTCCCAGGCATTACCTGGCACTCTACCCTTCGGAGCCCGGACTTTCCTCCCTTTGCAAAAGCAAAGAGCGATTGTCTGACCAACTCTGATATCAATAGTAGCAGAGCGCCTAGCCAAAGACCACTACATTAGGAAATTTAATAAGAAAAAACCAGTGAAAGCAGGTTGTTCTACTCACTTAGAAATCACGAGTTCCAATAAATTCGTCATCAAAATAACGCTTTAATTTAGTACGCAAAGTACCGCGGCTTACACCAAGGACACGTGCAGCTTTTGATTGGTTGTAACGAGTTAATTCCATAACAGTGCGGAATAAAGGTGCTTCAACTTCCTCAACAATTAATTGATATAAATTCAAGTTAGCATCTTTATTACTAACACTAGTCAAGTAACCTTTAACAGCATGAATTACTTGATGTGAAAGTGCTTCGCTGCTTTGCACCATTGTATCTGTGCTCATTTAAGTCTCCTAGTACAAATTAATTAAATAAAATTATGCCCAGTACATACACTCACCGAACACTATGGACTATATAGTACCAAACATCTCAAAGAGTGTAAATATTGTTTTAATGATATTCATTTCTTAAGGAAATATTAAGGAAAAAAAATTTTACCACTTTACAACTAAAATGGACAAGGCGTATTTATTAATTAATTCATACCTCCTTATCACTCCATATTAACAATTTGATAATAATAAGAAATTCTGAATTTTTTATTTTCTTCGCATAACAAAAATCATTGCCGTCTATTTATTTTAAAAATATTACTAATAGAAACAAATTTATTATTTTTTTAAGAATTAATCGGACAAAAAATAAAAAATGACCTGCATTTGTGAACCAAATGGAAGGTTTCATTTGAGTTTTCTAGGAAAAAACAAAAAAACAATGGGACTGTATAAATAAATACGATAAGATACAGACACGTAGGGTGAATCATCCTGGGAATTAATTGGCAAAAATGGCAAGTGTAGGCTGGGCTGTTAAGCCCAACATCTACTGGGTTAACTCGTACGCTCCAAAATTCCATTATGAAGCCAAATTAACACGTATCTTATTCTAGTAAGAAATACTTCAGCGCATTGTTACAGGCTTAGCAGCCCAGCCTACGGTTACTGAGCTCTCCGAAAACCCATATTACTTCTAACCCACTGTAAAACTCTCGCCACATCCACATTGCCCTGTCTGATTAGGATTATTGAATACAAACTTATAATTTAATCCCTGTTTTATGTAATCAACACTTATATTTTTCAAGAAGGGATAACTGGACTTATCAATGCATACAACATAATTTTCAGTCAAAGGGAGTATCAAATCAGCACTCTGAGGGGAGAGCACATAATCAACAACATAAGATAAACCAGAACAGCCCGTTTTCTTTACTGATAAACGAATCCCAGTATATTCAGAATTTTTCTGTAAATAAGCTACCACGTGTTTTATCGCTGCTTCAGTAAAACTGATTTCAGGCACTGTACTTTCTACATGATGCATTACGACACTCATTATATTAACCTCTCAATTCGATTTATCTTCTTTTTATTAAAAGTAATGCTTCTTTATAAACATCCATAACCCTTACCGCTATTGGGTACTGAGTAACAGGGATATTCAACTCTTTAACAATCAACTGATAATCAATTTGTGGGACAGTATTTATAGTCTGCCCTTCCAACTGCCTGCATAACCATTCTAAGCTTGCAATGACATAAGGATTACCATTGGTTTTAAAGCAAGCTCGTACAATTATACCATCTGCATTACACTGCGTATAAAACTCAATAATGCCCTGACCTTTTTGGTTGTTTTTAACAACGTTTGCAAAACGCTCGGTCAAATCAACAACCCCCACATGTCTGGGTGAAAAAAAACAATCCCGCACAGTTCTATTATACATCATGATGGCGACATTTCACGCAATCTAGTCACCTGCGTACAAATAACGTTAATCGCATGCTCCACTTCTTCTTTCTTAGTAAAACGTCCTATTGATAATCGTATAGTACTTTGTGCTAAATCATCACTTAGACCTATTTCTCTCAGCACATAAGAGGGTTGAATACTGGCAGAACTGCATGCAGAAGTAGTTGATACTGCAAGCTCATTCAAAGCCAACAACAAAGAATCTCCATCCAAGCCTGCAAAGCTGATATTCAGATTACCTGCTATTCGCTTTTGTTGATCTCCATTAAGTTGAATACCAGGTAAATGTTTAATGCCATCCCACAGATGCTGACGATATTTTAAAAATCGTGATTGCTCTTCTTCTCGCACACTTTCTGCTAAGGCAAAGGCCTCCCCCATACCAACAATTTGATGCGTGGCTAAGGTTCCCGAACGTAACCCTCCTTCATGACCACCACCAAAACTTTGGGGCTGAAGGCGAATTCGCGGTTTGCTCCTGACATAAAGTGCGCCAATACCCTTGGGGCCATAATTTTTATGCGCAGAAAACGCCATTAAATCTACCGAAAGGCAAGTCAGATCGATGGGTATTCTCCCCGCACTTTGTGCGGCATCCACATGAAATATGATTCCTTTATTGCGTAATAAAGCACCAATGGACTCAATATCCTGTATCACGCCAATTTCATTGTTTACATGCATGATGGAAACCAAAATGGTATCCTGTCTTAATGCTTGAGCCAATTGTTCCAAATCGAGTAAGCCATTGGGATCTGGATGCAGGTATGTGACCTCAAATCCATCCTTTTCCAAACGGTTAAAACTATCGAGCACGGCTTTATGCTCAGTACTCATAGTCACTAAATGCTTGCCTTTATTTTGGTAAAAATGCGCTGCGCCGATGATTGCCAAATTATTTGCTTCTGTAGCGCCTGAAGTAAATACTATTTCCTGTGTCGATGCATGAATTGAATCAGCAACTTGTGTACGTGCATGCTCCACAGCCAGAGCTGCAACTCGTCCATATTCGTGGGTTATAGAGGAAGGATTAGCAAAATCGCCATCTGGTCCCAAATAGTGGACCATGCGCTCCACTACACGTGGATCAACAGGCGTTGTTGCCATATAATCAAAATAAATTGGTATTTTAATTATCCCATTCATTTCAGCCTCTTTTACTTGCCCATTCCAACGATTTTTGTACCTGACTCAACATTCCTCGTAACAAATTAACTTCCATTTTCTCTAAGTTTACACGATTAAATAATCGTCGCACTCGCTGCATCAAGCGTCGGGGATTTGACGCTTTTAAAAATTGAATTTCAATAAAGACTTCTCTTAAATGCTCATAAAATTGTTCAATTTCATCTGCAGTAGCATATTCATCCTGACGTAATGCCACCTCTGCTTTAGGCGCTAATAATTTCATACGCAATTCATAAGCAATAATCTGTACAGCCTGTGCCAGATTAAGCGAACCATATTCTGGATTGCTGGGGATATGGATATGATAATGACATTTTAGCAGTTCTTCATTAGTAAGGCCTGCATGTTCCCTTCCAAATACAATAGCAATTTGGGTATCATCTGCGTGTTTACTAATTAAATCTGCACAAGAAGTAGGAAGCAATCCGGGTAAGGAAAGTCCTCTAGGTCGCGCACTAGTGCCCAAAATAAGCTGACAACCAACTAAGGCTTCCTCTAAAGTTTCAGTGACAATGGCAGAGTCTAAAAGATCATCGGCACCAGCCGCCATTTCTTTGGCCTTATAATCAGGAAAAGATTTAGGCTTTACCAAATAAAGCGAACTTAATCCCATTGTTTTCATTGCTCTGGCCGTTGAGCCTATATTGCCGGGATGAGATGTTGCTACTAAAATAATACGGATTGAACTTAAATTCATAAAACCTTTTAATTAAAATATTCGAGCTATATATCATATCACTGAACCCCCTTTTTTACGATTTTTGCTTTTTTCATATTTCACTCTCTTTGTTCAAAAAAAATATGATAGAATCACCGGTTTTGTAGATTAAAGAGTATATTCATGGAACCACTTTTAAATATAGCAATTAACGCAGCACGACAAGCCGGTGAAATTATAATTCGACATATGGAACAAGTGGACCGCCTGAAAATTACCGCTAAGAACAACCATGATTTTTTTAGCGAAGTAGACATTAAAGCCGAACAGTCCATTATTCATACAATTCATAAGGCATATCCAGAGCATGGAATTCTTGCTGAAGAAAGCGGTGTGCAAGAAGGAGATGGCGAGTCAATTTGGATTATTGATCCCTTAGATGGCACGTCCAATTACTTGCATGGATTTCCTTTTTTCTCTGTTTCTATAGCAGTGAAGGTTAAAGGAAGAATAGAGCATGGCGTGATTTACGACCCCTTACGACATGAATGTTTTGCTGCAAGTCGAGGTCGTGGAGCTCGATTGAATGATAGAAGAATACGTGTTTCCAAGCAAACCCAACTCTTAGCCTCCCTTTTAGGTACTGGTTTCTCATCCCGCGACATCAATATAACTCAAAAATACTTACCTACTTTCGAAGCCTTATTAGGTAAATGTGCTGGGGTTAGAAGAACGGGTTCAGCGGCACTTGATTTGGCCTATGTTGCCAGCGGACGACTTGACGGATTTTGGGAGTTTGGCTTACGTCCTTGGGATATTGCAGCAGGCTCATTATTAATTAGAGAAGCAGGTGGATTGATTAGCGATCTACAAGGTGGCGATGATTTTCTCAACCACGGAGACGTTGTTGCAGGCACGCCTAAGGTATTTAAATCATTATTACAAACTATTTCTCCTGTTTTAAAGCAATAGAAATTAGGTGTAGCCTGGGCGAAGGCAAAAGCCGTAACCCGGGCTTCGCTTCGATTCATCCACAAATCTATACTTTTAATGGGTTATCCAAAGCTAAAAGTGCATTTGTTGAAATTAAGCGTTCACTCAATAGTTTCGCGATATTATAGCAAATTAACAATGCATCCAGATCTTTTGAGTAAATGCGAGTTCTAAAATCTTCGCCTTCGATTTTTAATAATCTAGAATCCACTAAAGCACGAATTGATGCAGAGCGCTTCCTTTGACCAAATACGCAGAACTCGCCAATCAACGCACCACTTTCACGCGTACCAATCACCTGACTCTCCTGAGACTCTGCCTGATTTAATATAACCTCTAGCACACCGGACTCAACAACATACATTGCATCACCAATTTCATTTTGATGAAAAAGAAACTCTCCTTGATGCAATTCAACAAACTCACAACTCGCCAAAAACTCGTCGATATATTGTTCGTCAACTCCTGTAAATAACAGGCAATTATGCAAATTAAATTCGCTCATCGTACAATCCTTAGTTTCTCACTAACCTCCCACATCAACTTTTTTATTTAATCTAAAATTGATAATAAGTACCTAGTGCAATTGTTTTATTATAGGGTAACCGATAAAACTGAATATCTGGAACTGCAGTACGTAACATAAGAGAAAACAAATGCTTTTGCCAAAGCCATATGTCTTTTGCTCTTTCTCTAGTCATTTCAACAAAAACAATTTCAATAAAATAATTTAATTGATTTCTATTTATTGCAAACGGCAATTGTATTCTTTTAAACATTTCATCTACAGTACAAGGCAAATTAATATCTTCTGTAAAACCATAATGAATTTGGATTAAGTACAATCCATCCGCTTTTTTGATGAGCTCAAATTTATTTTCAAGGGGAATGTAGGGGCTATTGTCTATTTTGATACTGAGAAAAATCATATTTTCAGAAAAAAAACGGTTAATCCGCAGATGATGAAGAAGCCCTTCACCCTCATCATCATATGGATCAATAATATACAGCCTCAATCCAGGTTGTCTTGAAATCTTATTTTGATTTAATTCATCAATGATAAACGCATCCATCAAAGCATCCCTGTGATGCAATTTACGTAATTTTTCAAAGCCACAATACCAGGTGTACATCACTATAATTCCAAGAAATGCGATAAAAATAGGAATCCAACCTCCGGTTAAAAATTTGGGAATATTCCCAGCTAAAAATGCAAGCTCAATAATGAATATTAAAGGAAAAATCATCAGCTTAATAAGTCCCCACCCCCAGCAATAATATGCAATGATCCCAACTAAAGTGGTAGTGATGAGCATATCTAAATTAACAGCAATACCAAAAGCAGCTGCAAGATTAGATGATGTTTTAAACGTTACAACAAGTACACAGGTACCTACAGCTAAAAGAAAATTGATAAGAGGCAGATACACTTGACCTTTTTCAACTTTGGATGTGTATATAATTTTGAGTCGTGGTGTCAAATGAAGTAATGATGCTTGTTTTAAAATGGAAAAGGCCGCAGAAATAATTGCTTGTGACGCAACAATAGTTGCCGCCGTGGCCAAAAAAATCATAATAGAAAGAAACCAATGTGGTGATAGGCTGTAAAATGGGTATGCTGCTTTTTCTGGATGCATTAATATGAGTGCCCCTTGTCCAAAATAGCATAGAAGTAATCCAGGAAGCGCTACAGCAAACCACCCTATGCGAATAGGATTTTTGCCAAAGTGTCCTAAATCAGCGAATAATGCTTCACCGCCAGTCATCACTAAGAAGACTCCACCCAATAGAAAAACAGCAAATTGCTTATGTATCACAAAAAAATTAATGGCATAGTGAGGACTCAACGCCAAAAGTATTTTGGGATACTGGATAATCTGTAAAAAACCTAAAATGCCTATAGTGATAAACCAAATAAGCATAATGGGGGCAAATAAAACACCAATTTTTCCAGTGCCTGCCCGTTGCAACCAAAATAACAGTAATAAAATAATTAACGTAGCCGGTAAAATATACTTACTTAAATGCGGCGATAACGGTTCGAGGCCTTCTATGGCACTTAATATAGAGATTGCTGGTGTTAACATACCATCACCAATAATAAGTCCTATCCCAATAAAGGTGACAAATAAAAGCCAAGCCCCTGGATTTTTCATTTTCTGTCTTAAAATACCTGCAAGCGCCATAATACCGCCCTCGCCATCGTTATCAGCTCGAAAAATAACAACCAAATACTTAAAGCTAACAATGATAAGTAAGGACCAGAAAATCAGTGACAAAAGGCCATAAATGTTGAGCTCCGTTATTGGTAAATAAACTACGACTTGATGAAATGCATAAAGAGGACTTGTACCTATATCACCAAAAACAATACCTAGAGCTGCAAATGATAAGCCAAATGTGCTTGTTTTCTCTGGAGCAGATTTATTTAGCATTTGGCACCGACCCAATTTTTAAACAAACTCTCTGTATTAAATTGATTATAGTACTATGCCAGGTAATTATATTAAGCTAATGAATCGCTACTCAATTTGAGCACAACTATTACGTGAACGTATGCACCCCAGGTAAACCACATTAACGTGTGGGTTAGACTGTTAAGCCCAGCGCTTGTTGAGTTAATCCAAATTTTTGAAGATATTTTGCGTTACATGCTGGGCTTAACGGCCCCAGCATACACATTTCTTGAGTTTTACATGACTCTTAGATACCACGCATAAAGCGCGGTACTAGTGAGAATATACAGTTATCAAGCATTGAAGCGACAAATTATTTAAATCCTTGTTTCGCTCCAAAACTCAATGGCAGTTCATCAGCCAGCGCAGTTCCCAGGTTTCTGGTCACACGATCGAAAAGGTTTTGCTTGTGTGTATAATCAACAACCTCTGGAACTTTGATTACATCACGAGCGACTTGCCCGCTGCTCGCCAAACCATCAATTAGCCCCATAGTTAAAGCTTGCTCACCAGTCCAAAAAAGTCCAGAGAATGTTTCATCATCAATGTGTAAACGGCTGCCTCGGCCCTCTTTTACTCTATTAATAAATTGCTGATGAACCTGATCCAACATCACTTGCAGTTTTTGTTTTGCAAAATCTGTTTCAGGAGAAAATGGATCCAAGAATGATTTATTTGCACCTGATGTTTGCAATCTACGTGCAACACCTATTTTGTTCATTAGATCAACAAAACCAAAACCATTATACAAAACACCGATAGAGCCAACCATACTCGCAGGGCTAGCATAAATATTCTCTGTAGCAACAGCAACATAGTAAGCAGCAGAAGCACACGCATCCACACATACTGAATAAATTTTCACATCAGGATATTTTTTTTGATAAAACTTGATAATGTTATACATGTATTCAGCCTGAACTGGGCTACCACCGGGACTATTAATACGAACAATCAATGCCTTTAACCCAGAGTTTTTATAAGCTGAATCCAAGCCCCTGGCAAAATCATCTGCATTGGCTTTCGCTTCAGACATTTCACCGATAATATCGATTACACCCACATGAGGTTTGATATTAGTACCTACGTCTTCATTAGTACTCACTAATACGCGATAGGCTATAAACAAAATAATTAGCAAATAAATAACACGCATAAACCATTTCCATCTGCGTTTCCTCTTTGCTTCTTTTATATAATCAATGATGACTTGATTCAGCAAAGCTTGAGAATCCGGAGTAGAATTAGAAGAAGGGTCATTTGTCATAATGAGTCACTTGAAATAATTTAATTAAACCTCATTTTACGGTAGATATAAGAAAATTGTAAGTATTCACCAGATTTTGAGTACTTTAGGAGAAAAGACAGATTTGAGTATAGATTGAACGGGATGTGAACATACTTTTGAATTAAAAGCGTTCAAGATGTACCCGATATCGCTTTTCGGTGAACATGGTAATAGTTGCTGAAAATTAACCCCATATATAAGGTTATATATTATGAGAATGGATAAACTAACATCAAAGTTTCAAATAGCATTAGCAGATGCCCAATCATTAGCTTTAGGAAGAGATAATGGCTTTATAGAGCCAGAACACCTCATGAAGGCTCTGCTCGATCAACAAGGAGGGAGTTGCCGACCTTTGCTCAGTAAAGCAGGTGTTAATATCCCTTTATTAAGAACCCTTTTAGATCAAGCCTTAGATAAACTTCCTAAAGTATCTGGAATTGGAGGTGATATACACATTTCTAACGGCTTAAATCGTTTATTAAATCTTACCGATAAATTAGCACAACAAAAGAAAGATAATTTTATCTCCAGCGAGCTTTTTATTTTAGCGGCGATCAATGAGGAAGGCAGTCTTTCTCGTATGCTGAAACAAGCGGGCGGTGAGGCTAAAGCAATCGAAAGTGCTATTAATGAGTTACGTGGTGGCGAAAGCATTAACGATCCTAATGCCGAAGAACAGCGTCAAGCTTTGGAAAAATATACGCTCGACTTAACCGCTCGTGCGGAACAAGGTAAATTAGATCCTGTAATTGGTCGTGACGATGAAATACGTAGAACCATCCAAGTGTTGCAACGACGCACTAAAAATAATCCTGTCTTAATCGGTGAACCCGGGGTAGGTAAAACCGCGATTGTTGAAGGATTGGCACAACGTATTATTAATGGTGAAGTTCCAGAGGGTTTAAAGAACAAACGCTTGCTTTCTTTAGACATGGGCGCCCTAATTGCCGGCGCAAAATATCGTGGTGAATTCGAAGAGCGCCTCAAGGCCGTTCTTAATGATTTAGCAAAACAAGAAGGACAGATTATTCTCTTTATTGATGAAATTCATACCATGGTTGGTGCAGGAAAAGCTGAAGGTGCAATGGATGCGGGCAACATGTTAAAACCTGCTTTAGCACGGGGCGAGCTTCACTGCATCGGTGCAACCACTTTAGATGAATACCGACAATACATTGAAAAAGACGCTGCTTTAGAGCGACGTTTCCAAAAAGTTTTGGTTGATGAACCAAGCGTTGAAGATACAATTGCTATCCTGCGTGGTTTAAAAGAACGTTATGAGGTACATCATGGGGTTGAAATTACTGATCCAGCTATAGTCGCAGCAGCTACGCTATCGCATCGATACATTACAGACAGGCAACTACCGGATAAAGCAATAGATTTAATTGATGAGGCAGGAAGCTTAATTCGTATGGAAATCGATTCAAAACCTGAAAGTATGGATAAATTAGAACGCCGTTTAATTCAACTAAAAATTGAACGAGAAGCACTTAAAAAAGAGCATGATGAGGCATCTAAAAAACGCCTTGATGATTTACAACATACTATTGATGAATTGGAACATAACTATTCTGATTTAGAGGAGGTCTGGAAAGCTGAAAAAGCAACCATGCAAGGTGCCACGCAAATTAAAGAGTCCCTGGAGCAAGCCAAACTTGAAATGGAAACAGCTCGTCGGGCTGGGGATCTGAGTCGTATGTCTGAATTACAATATGGCCGAATTCCAGAACTTGAAAAACGCCTAACGCAAGTAGCTGAAGTTGAGTCTCATGAGAATAAATTAGTACGTAATAAAGTGACAGAAGATGAGGTTGCAGAAGTCGTTTCAAAGTGGACCGGTATACCCGTAGCCAAAATGATGGAAGGTGAAAAAGAAAAATTACTGCGTATGGAAGAAGTGCTACATAATCGTCTTATAGGACAAAATGAAGCAATCGATGCCGTATCTAATGCTATTCGCCGTTCACGTGCAGGTTTATCTGACCCCAATCGCCCTATTGGATCATTTCTATTCCTTGGGCCTACTGGTGTAGGTAAGACAGAGTTATGTAAGGCTCTGGCATCATTCCTCTTTGATACTGACGAAGCCATGGTACGCATCGACATGTCAGAATTTATGGAGAAACATTCTGTTGCCCGTCTGATTGGTGCACCACCAGGATATGTAGGTTATGAAGAAGGAGGATATTTAACAGAAGCGGTTCGTCGCAGACCTTATTCTGTGATTTTACTTGATGAAGTAGAAAAAGCGCATACCGATGTGTTCAATATACTGTTACAAGTTATGGATGATGGTCGTTTAACAGATGGTCAAGGACGTACTGTTGATTTTCGCAACACCATTATTGTCATGACCTCAAATCTTGGATCCAATTTAATTCAAGAAATGGGTAATAAATTTAAATACGAACAAATTAAAGATGCAGTAATGGAGATGGTGCGACAACACTTTCGTCCTGAATTCATTAATCGTATTGATGATACGGTGGTCTTCCATTCTCTTGCAAAAGAGCAAATTGCAAAAATTGCTGCAATCCAAATTGCCTATTTGCAAAAACGTCTGAAACAACAAGATATGCATCTTGATGTAACTCAAGAAGCCTTAACGCATTTAGCAGAGGCTGGTTTTGATCCGGTATATGGTGCAAGACCTTTAAAACGTACCATTCAACAACAGTTAGAAAATCCTCTGGCTCAAGATATTTTGACAGGAAAATTTAAGTCAGGTGAAACGATTAAAGTCTCTTATAAAGATGGCGACATGAAATTTACAAGCCATTAACTTTAAAGAAACAGTTAGTCCCAAATGTAACAAATTACATTTGGGACTAACTGTAATAAATCAACTGTTATAACTATAATCTCGCCATAACACTAACAAAATTAGGCGGATTAGGCGAGCCAACGCCTACAACATCGTTCCAAAATTGGCTCTCAATAATGCTAAGAACGCCATCCCAATTAAATGTAATAACATCCGTATTTACAGAAATATTAAATGCAGAAACAGGTGGAATAGAACCAGCCGGTGCATTGTTAACTGGTGTAGCACCACTTATTATTTGATGTGGTGGTGTAATGAGATTTAACGCTTTGCTGTTGGTTAACAGACTGTTAAAGGTGTAAAAATAAGGTGCTACTAAGCCAATTGGTCTTTGCGCTCCGCCGTTTAAGATAGCACGAGCTTGATTCACTAAGGTCACTACACCAGAAAATAAGGGCGTAGATTGACTGGCTCCACCTGTTTTATAAAAAGCCCCCCCCTGAAAAATAAGCAGCCCCGTGTAATAATCTGCTACCATGGCTATATCAGGAATTGCTCGATTAGTACTACCAACAATGCCATAACCACCAGCAGTAAAATTACTTATCGGCGCTTGCCAGGATGGAAAAGAACGCCATTTACTAACTCCTCCCATACTACCTGAATAAAGTTTACCATTCTTGTAAGTACCCCAACCGGATTCAAATGCATAATTATAATTACTATCAACAAATAAGCTGCTTCCTCCTACCGATGTAACATAAGCTGAACTGGCTGGGAACCCTATCGACGGATCGTTGCCAATCTTAGCGCAAGGCCATGAGCTATGATAGGTTTGATCCCCACAGTCGCCTGCTGCAAAATTAATACTTGCCCCCATTCCCGTAGCAACCTGCAAAGTGGCATCTAATGGCTCATTTTGCAAATCATAAGCACTACCCCAACTGTTGGAAACCACATAAGCATTGGTAAAGCCACCCAGAGTAAATTGGTTATTGATAAGGGTATTAATCGCTGTTGCTACCTGGGCATTATTAACATCATTTGTCATAACTAAAACAATGTTGGCTCCGGGAGCCATCGTGTGCGATGCCTCTATATCAAGCGCGATTTCACCATCCCAGCTGGAAGCACTGCCACACGTTAGAGATCCCAGGGTGTATGGATTACCGTGATAATCGACCACATCGAAGTTACTCGCGCTTAATTGTGGCAAAGAGTTTGCAATATTATAGGTGTTTACGTCATCCATAATGCCTGCAGAGCCCTGCGTCCCACAACCATCGATAATAATGATAGTTTGTCCTGTTCCATCGATGGTCACTCCATTAACAGGAGCTATACTACTTATATTATAAGCCGCTCGCATTTGATAACCTGTAAACCCTTGTAACGAAGTGGTTGTAGGTATTGCTGTTGGCGAAAAGGTATCCCAAGCGAAATTAAGTATTTCAACGTGCTTATTAGCTTGTGACTCCTTAAGCGTTTTAAACTTTTTTGATGATTCCAGATGGATTTTAGGATGTCCATTGGGAATATTACTGAGATCACTAATCCCTGATATGTATTGCGCAATTTCAGAATTTATCTTTGGTTTAGAAACGTTCCCATAAAAAAGTTTATTTTTATACAGATAATTATTAAGTTTTATCTGTAGTACTTTCTCAATTTCACTTGCTTTCGCGGTTACCTGTATTGTAGTAAACACTTTTTTTGTCTTCATTCCATGTGCAATAAAATAATTCTCAACCTCTTTTACCCCTCTTTCGCTTGGAGCATAGTTTGCATCGTATTCTTCTTTTGTTAAAAATTTTTGATAATAAAAACTTTGTGGATCATATAATTCATCTATAAAGTGATTAAGCTTCTCTTTATTCCTGAGTTTAAGCCAAATTGTAAACGTAATTTCTTGTTGTGGATTCATTGGCCCAAGCAATTTCGCGTTCTTTAAGATAGGGAGCTCAATATTATAGAAATTGGATTGTTTTATTTCAGCTCCAGCCCACACTGTAGATAAAAATATCATTAGCGAAAAAAGACAAACTATAAGGCGCATTACAAACATTTATTACCTCCCTGGTAAAAATTAGGATTAACTCGCAATTCTTATCCCAACTGATATAGGCTATTAATCGGACCATAAGTTACAAATCCGACCTCATTGCCACTAATTAATGAGTAAATAAAACCTCCTTGTGTACCCGCATATACTACTGAACCCGCTGCATTAACAAATAAGCTGTAGACAGTTTGCGCATACGGAGTCCAAGCTCCACCACCAGTTAATGATGTGCTTGTATATACATATTCATTTGCAGTACCTACATATAGAGTATTCGCAGCAACATATACTGAGCTGACTGCACTGCCATCAGGTTGGCCATTAATAGCTACCCAAGTCACTCCATTATTGTTGGAGTAATAAACTAATCCGTTGGCGCTTGCAGCATATAGCGCATTAGTTGCTACAAAAATGGCGTTCACCGCAAAACCTGTAGCAGGTGGAGTAGTCGTAGTACAATTTTTTCCATTAAGCGAGCAAATAAAAATACTTCCATTAGCACTTGCTATATAAAGTTTATAATTTGCTGAAACATACAGGGCATTGACAGCATAACCTGGTGCTGGAGACACAATAGGAGACCAGGTCGTACCGTTATTAAATGAAGAATAAACTGTTCCGTTGATGGATCCAGCATACAATATGGTGCTCAGCGCAACAACGCTACTGATTGCGCTTCCACCAGCAGGTGGATTTGTACCAACCCAAGTAGTACCATCATCTATTGAATAATAAACACCATTTTGTGTTCCGACATATAAAGTGGGTACAGACGGTGTTGCTACCGTGACATTTAAGACATTTGCAGCACTAGGCTGATAACATTGGTTCGGATTGGGTTTTCCATTTGGACCTTGCTGACAGACTATAGGGCCTCCCTTATAATGAGGTGACATTTGAGCGCCATTCACCTGCAAGGTGAGTGTGCATGATTGTTTAGAAGTCAGGGCAAAAGAATCGGCACAATTTCCTACATTAGTTACTTGCGCCATACCAGTGATAGGAACCATCTTTAATGTATGGGGCTTAGAAGACATATTGGTGACGGTATATTGAACGACCGCGGTTCCATTGCTAGGTACAGGGATTGAAGTAGGTGTAATCGGTTCAAGAGTAAATAATGGCGTTGAAGTTGCATGAACAAAGGCCATAGTAAATAAGAAATAAAAACCCAGCAAGCGTAAAAATAATTTATTTTTTTCCATTGCAAATCCTATGCTATATAAGTGAGGTATCAACATGAAACCATTAGTACATATGGTTGTTTATCAACTCGCCTCTCTAAAGTCTAACCTGATACTCTTCCCAATTTGCTTTTACCCCGTTAGAAAACTCATCACCAACATCAGCTTGTAATATTTTTAGGCGTGGCAATATGTTAAAAAACTAAAGGCATCCAGTTATAAGTCTATTTGCCTATTTTCACAAGAGCTTCTTTTGCAAATTATTTATTCCCGCTGCTTGTGCAATAACCAACCAAACACATTATCCTTCTACATGCTCTAAACGTTCTATCAACTTCCTTTTTACTGCAAGCCATTCTTCAGCAAGAATACTAAACAAGGCAGTGTCTGTGACTTGGCCGTTATGATGGATCATATGTTGGCGTAAAATACCTTCTTTTGTTGCCCCTAATTTTTTTAAGGTATTGTAATTCTTAACATTACGCGGATCGGTTGCGATTTGTACACGATTGATATCCCATGTTTCAAAAGCGTTTTGAAATAGTAATAGTAAAGACTCATGATTATATCGTTTTCCCCATGCCGCTGGATTAAGCCAACCGTATCCAACTTCCAACTTTTTATGTTGTAGTTCGATTTCATAATAAGCACGGGTTCCAATTAATTGATTATCTTTTATTCTTCTTATTACATATGTCAGTTGTATCCCTTGCATCTGCTTTAGTAAACAATCTTGAAACCAAGACTCGTAAAACTCTCCATTCGCTTTATTTGGCATATAGGTCCAAATTCGTGCATCATTAGCCGGCTGCCGTAAATACTCATAATGACTTAGGGTAAGTGGTTCCATGTGAATGGTTTTGCCGATCAGTATCTCTGGCATAAGCTTACTGACTTTTGTTTTATTTTTAGGCATAATAAAGTCGTCAGACATTTTCCAATCTAAAAACATGATCAATAAATTATTTCATCGAATAAAACAACTGTTTCAGGTTCCAGCAGGTAAAATTATTTCTAATGCATACCGGATTATTTCAATTGATGACAGCTATCAAAAAACGGCAAAAGTTTATGTCAAAATCCAAGTTACTGGTCAAGCGGTAACCTTTGACAAACCGGTAAGCGAACTGTATCAAAAAAAATGGTTAGATAGTTTTTCGCATGAAGATGTGGCGCATATCGCTGCATTATACTCTGCGGAACAAACCAATAACCTGGATTTAATTAAAAGATTTCCCAAACAAACAGCTGCAAACAAATCCAGTGTCATCAGTGTAGGAATACTGTTTACAACTTTTTTAATTTTATCTAATTTAGCTGCATTTAAAGTTGCCTCTTTTGGCCCAATTAATTTTGCTGCTGGTTTAATTTTCTTTCCTTTAACTTATGTTTTCGATGATATCCTGACCGAAGTATATGGATTTAAAGTAAGTCGACGGATTATATGGATGGCTCTCCTTGCAAATACAATTATATTTCTAGGGACATGGCTAACCATCTACCTGACTCCCTCCCCCTACTGGCCTCATCAAGAAGCCTATGCAACAATATATCAAGGTACACTCAGAGTATTTTTGGCGTCAGTAATTAGTTATTTTTTTGGTGAGTTTGCTAATTCGATAATTTTGGCCAAACTTAAAGTACTGGCATCTGGCAAGCGACTTTGGCTACGCGCCATGACCAGCACGATGGTTGGCGTTGGCATTGACACCCTACTTTTTACTCATATTGCTTTTTTATTCATACTGCCCTATGCGGCAATTTGGCAAATTATTGGGACGATGTATTTGTTCAAAGTAGCATATGAAATGTGTGCTCTGCCCATTACATATCAAGTCTCAAACTATTTAAAAAGAAAAGATAATGTCGATTATTATGATGTAACAACTAATTTCAATCCGTTTTCATTAAAGCTGTAATAATGGATACAGTAATAAATAGTACATCTAAAAATAGCGCAGTGATTATCCATTCGAATCATTTATGGTATCTGACTTTAACTTATTCGATGATCATCGTATTGGCCAATTGGTTTGATCCTCGGCTAATTAGTATTTGCGGTTTAACAACAGATGCTGGAACATTGATTTTTCCATTATCTTTTTTGCTTTCTGATTTGATCACTGAGGTGTATGGTTATAAATATGCACGTCGTACTATTTGGTGTGGGTTCATATTTAATTTGTTTTTCATTTTGTATGGTCAACTCGTAATCCACATGCCCAATCCCAGTTTTGCAACAAATAATGCTATTTTTGATACATTGTTAACCATTAACTTCAGAATTATTTTAGCATCATTCATCAGTTATCTAATTTCCGAGTCCTTTAACTCATACCTCATTGCTAAAACTAAGATTAGAGTTCAGGGACGATATATGGCTGGTCGATTTGTTCTTTCCTCATTTTTGGCATCAGGTCTAGATAGTGTGATTTTTACAACGATTGCATTTTACAAAACACTGCCTGATTCAGTATTCGTGTCGATGATGTGTACCATGTGGTTTATTAAAGTATTTATGGAGTTATGTGGCCTTCCTCTCTCTATAAATTTGGTTAATAAACTTAAAAAAATAGAACAAATTGATATTTATGATAAAAAAACAAAATTTAATTTATTTCGCATGGATCTTGATTACATCCAGCAAGAAAATGAATTTTTTCATAATAAAAAGTTATAATGTGTAGCCTGGACGAGTACATAGAGTTCAACATAGGACTAACCCCTCTATTAAATACTTTATCCAGGCTAAACAGCCTCAAATCAATGTGCGAGCGCCACAACTTTTTCTTTTTCTTCATCCTGTTTTTGAGAAGCCAAAACAGCGCTATGTAATTCTGACTCCATCTTCGCGAGTGCAGTATTCATTTTCTCTCTGCCCAGGGCATTCACTTTATCTCTTCCCATAGCATTCCTTATATCTCTTCCATAAAAGAAACTACAATCCAAGACAACACTAGGCTCTGCTTCAAGAAACTGTTTGAGAAACCTCGCCCCATCATACATATCCTCATTGGTCAGTTGCTCGAGAGATCGCTCCAGTCCTAAAGCTTGTTGGATAATAAATGAAAAGTGTTTGTCAAACATCTTTGGTTGATGTTGCAACACTAAAGCATAGCCACCAAAAAGAATAAAACTGCAGGTAAAGTCATAACATTCCTTCATTTTTGTTTGGAACATACCGTGATTCATAGATTCTAAATTTTCTTGAACCAACCCGGTATAAAATACTCTAAATATTATATTTCTTGCTTTCTCTGATTCAACGTGTTTTACGATACTTTCATTGATGGCTTTGCCACCTAAAGTTCGAAAAGCATTAAAGTCCTTATAATCTTTTGCTACTCCCTTACACCATTTCTCGATTTCTTTTTCAATCTGTTTCTGTTCTTCATCAATTCTTTCCGCTAAAGATTGAAGAAAGTCAACTGCTTTAAATCGCTCTAGAAGAACTTCGCCACGATCTGTTTGTTCTTCAATAATATCCAACAAATATTGCTCGAAATTACTGTCCTCAGCAAAATGAGGATAACTCTTATAAAGAGGAACATCCTCTTTGTCCTTCTCAAACATATTGTTTCGAAAAGCCTCTAGAGCTTTTACAGCGGTAACCGCATCAAGAATCTTTAAATCTTCCGATTTATATCTCTTCTTAACCCCCTCCATCGCTTTAAACTGTAATGCAGTTCTTATGGCTAAAAATAACTTTACAGTGGTTATATCACATCCAAAGAGCGACCAAGAGATATATCCATCAGGATTCTCATATTCTTTAATCAAGCGAAAATAGCGGTGAATTAATGCCCCCAACAAATACAACGCGCCTTCTTTGATTTTTTCTTTATTTTCTTTGGGAATATCTCGCAAATAATTTACTAGTTTATTGAATACATCAATTTGCGTCCCCCTGCCCGATTTACATCGAATTACATCATTTGTTCTAGCGATTAATACCTCCAGGGAGGAGCCACTGCTAGCTTGGCTATCTGTTATTGTATATCGTCCTAATAAAGTAGAATATTTAGGTTCCAAATTAAGCGTATTGACTCTAAGTTTTGCAAATGTTGGTGGGATAAAAGTCATACATCCTCCTTAATACACACTTCCCAAAGAATTCATGATTCCTCTATAAATCTCAGATAAAGACGAACCATTTTTGTTAAACAAAAAATGCCTTGACTCATGAATGTCTTTTTGAATTGTTGCTCCTAATCGCTTGTTAAGATCAAAATATGTTTGTTCTTCACGCCGTTCATAGACAAAAGTACAATAATAGCTAAGGTCACTTAAACATGAATCAAAAAAATCCTGATCTATTTCCTTAATAGACTGAACTCCTAAATGAGTTCGAAAAAAATCAATCAGAGATTGATGAAGACAATTACTTACTACAGAATCATATTGAACCCACTTTACCAAATATATTCCAATAAGAATTTTTCTTCTAAATTCATTGAAATCATCTAGGGTTAACAGAGGATCTTTTTTAACGAGCCTAGCATATTGGATTAACTCATATGTCTCATCCAAACTGTGAGCCAGCGTACTTATTGTAGTCGCATCATCCATGGCAGCATGGCTAGGTATAAACAGAGAAAATAAACTTAAGCATCCCACATGTTGTCCATAAGTTCTTGCTAAACACGTTGCTAGTTGTTTTGCTTTTTGCTGAAATTCGGCAAACTTTGTCATTGCGTCCCTCCTGCAAATATTGACCCGCAATAACTGCAACGCGTCATTCGTCCAAAAATTTAAACGCCTCCATTTTTTATAGCAACCTATAAAAAATATTGCAACTATTAATTTAACTAATTGAGCATAAAAAGAATTGAAAGTCCTTTTTCTGATTTTTTATGTCCAATGCGCTCGAGGATAATTCAGTGAGAAACAGGTGGAAAAGTACTTTTTTATGTATTGGATCCTGGGTGCAGCAAAGCGCAACCCAGGGAAAGCGATGGCTTTTAACTCCGGGTTCGCTGCGCTACACTCAGGTTACAATCTATCTAGAAAAACGCTCATCTATGGAGTTAATTAGTTTCTGGTGGATCCCATTAAAGCCTCGATTACTCATGACCAAAACAGCATCCCCCTCTTGCACTATATTCGATACCTCTTGAATTATTTCATCATGGTCTTTGCAAATTTTATAGGGACAAGTCCAATTTCCCAAAGTTTCGTTCAAATTAAAATCATGTGGTTCTAAAACATAAGCACCTTGAACTGGTTTCAAGGCATGTGCCATTTCATCTGCATGAACTCCCGTGCGCATGGTATACGATGCAAACTCTAATACAGCAAAAATACGTTGATGGCGGTTACTTCGTTGTAAAGCGTCAACTGTTCGCATAATGGCAGTAGGATGATGCGCAAAATCATCATAAACTGTTACGCCATGTCGATTTGATCGCACCTCCAAACGACGCTTTACTGGGGTAAAACGCTCTAAAGCCTCCGCTGCTACGTTTGGACTGACGCCAGCATTAACACTTGCAGCAAGAGCAGCTAAACCATTTTCCACATTAAAACGCCCGATCAAAGACCATCTAACCTCAGCGACCTCTTTTCCATGATGCAACACTTTAAATGCGGAGCCATTTTCTTCTATCAATTGCGCTGACCATTGGGCATCGCCATCCAAAGCCAGCTCTTCAATTCGGGAATATTGACCACGAGCAATGACCTCATTCAATGCTTTATCATCTCGAGGCTTAATCGCAACACCACTCGCCGGAATAGTTCTTAACAAATAATGAAATTGTAATTGAATCGCAGCCAAATCAGGATAAATATCTGCATGGTCAAACTCCAGATTATTTAAAATAGCAATTCTGGGTCGGTAATGCATAAATTTGGGACGTTTGTCGAAAAAAGCACTATCATATTCGTCTGCTTCAATCACAAACCATTTGCCTGATCCTAAGCATGCACTTGTTTTAAAATCAGATGACACCCCCCCAATTAAAAAACCAGGATTAAGTCCTGCTTGATGTAAAATCCAAGCTATCATTGAAGTAGTCGTCGTTTTACCGTGGGTACCAGAAACAGCGATGACTTGGTATTTGGATAGAATATTTTCAGCAAGCCATTGAGGCCCAGAAGTGTATTGTTTTCCAGCTTCTATTACTGCCTCAAGCACAGGCATACCTCTTTTTATTGCATTGCCCACAATAATTAAATCGGCTTGTAGTGCTAAGGTTGCATCATCATAACCATCAGTCCAAGCTATCCCTTTTGCTGCAAGCAAATCACTTACTGGCGGGTAACAATTAGCATCACTTCCAGTTACCTTATATCCCGCATCACGCGCCAGTAAAGCCAGGGCGCTCATAAAAGTTCCGCTTATACCTAAAATATGTAAGTGCATAATAATCCTAATCTCATTGTAATAAAGAAACAGTTAAAACATTAACCGCAATTAAACCAAATGCCGCTAATACGGATTGAATTGCTGTTATATTTAATGCGAATTTATAAATATGTGCAGTGATAACAAATTCCCAAACAGATAAGCCTAAACTTAAAAATAAATAGACAATACCAACAAATAAAAATAAAGGATTCCTTAAATGAATAAGCGATAAATAAGGTGCAAGGATCAATAAAGGAGTGACCAATATATGGATAACAATATTAATACAATATAATGAGGTAACGGTTTGTACCAGCCGAGAGGTCAATCCTTTAAAATACAAAATTAGATAAGTATAAATAACATAAGAAATGACCAAGCATATCGAAATAAATGCATTATTTATCATATCTTCGGAAGAGTTAAAATAAGAATAATTCCATTCAACCGTCATCAGTAACGCCAACAAAATGCCGCTCAAAACCATTCGAGTAACGGAATAAGGCGTATTTTCTGGGCTATCTCTTAATAAGCAAATATCCCAATAACGATCAAATATAAGATGTAACATTCAAGTCTTCGTTTTTTTTGTTAATTGTAGCAGAGTGCTTTATAACCCGGATTTTTTTATAACTTTGTAGCTTGGGTACCGTGGAATCATTCCGAGCGCAACAATGGGTGACGCTAAGCTTCCGGGGTCGGCTGCCGTTGCACCCAAGCTACAAAGCTACGGCCTCTCAGTTATGAGCTTCTTTTTTCATTAGCTTCTTTACAATATTAAGTTGCTGTACAACAGGCTCATTCCATGGCCCTGAAATTTTATAACTGTATCCAGAAATTTTTTGCATGCTTTGATTAATAATTTTGTTCGCCACCCAAGCAGCGACACCAGCCACAGGGCCTCCCGCAATCGTCGCGACGACCGGTAAACTTGCAGTTATATGTGGCGATATTTTTAAATTCAGGTCATAAGTATGTTTGACCAAATCAAGGCCTCCTTTCATGCCTGCATAAGCAACTGGGCCATCAAGATAACTGTCTTGTGTACTCATAATTCCTTTACTCACAACAAAGTTACCTTCAAAAATATCAAAACTATATCCTTGATGCGCCAAATCACTAAAATCTAACTGTAAGCGTCGTGGAATAGTCTGTAAGCTTAGGATGCTTAATAACTTACCAAGATCTAATTTTTCTTCAGTTTCCTTGCTTAAATGCGTAATTCTTCCATTTTTAAGTTGTAAATACATATTACCTTTCAGCGAGGCAAGAGAAAATTGATATATACCTTTTTTCCAACCGCCATGAAACTCCATATATCCTTTTTTGGCATGAACAGCAGGCATTACATTCCAACGCTCTAAAGTTTTAGCTAAATTAGTGATGTTCAGTTTTACATCAAGATTGGTCTGATTTATATTCTCTTTTTGAGTCCATTCTCCCTGGGCATTGATCTGATATACTGGAGAATTAATCTGACAATACTCCATTTTCCATTTTTCAGCAGTCGATTGACTTTTCAAAGTTAAATCACCAACTTGTATTTTACCCACAGATAAATTGTCAATGCGTAAATTAAGGTTTGGTATTTGATCCGGATGCAGTTGTGTCGTCTCAGCAAGTTCATCACTTGCGGTATCAATCTTGTCCAAATGCAAATAACGCACATGCCCACTTAATTCATTCGCAAGAGGACGATAGGTTAAGTCAGCTGCAATATTTTTTTGTTGTAAATTAAAAGACCAGTCTTTATTAGGCAATATTTTTGCTTTAACAACCATTTGATTAAACTGTTGCCTCAAAAAATCGAGCTTATCTATGGTTACATTGATAATTCGCAGATTTGACAGCATAGAGGTATTGGTTTTCGCTGCAGGAAATTGATCAAATATGTCTTTCCATTCTTGTAGATCAAATCCTTGTAACCTGCCAACAACAGACAATCCTGGTAAATTCTGATTTACAGCATTTTCGCTACCTAAACGTAATTGGCCTGAATTAAAGGCATAACCTTCCTTCGCGTTTTTAAATAACAAATCAGCACTTAAACGATTATCATAACGACCACGCAAGCGAATTAATTTTTTTGATTTGAGTTCAAGATTTAACTCCAGTGGTGCCTTTGTATCTGATTTTTTACCTAAAGGTGCAGGCAAGTTGACATCTAAGCCCTCCAAAGTACTATTAAAGCTAATGCTGTCCGCTTCAGAAGGTTTATCGCTTAACTTTAATAAAGCATTTGCATTAAAAGAACCTTCCACTAAATCAAACAAAGGTAATTTAAATTGATTCTTCAAGGAATCAACAGAACATTTTCCATTAATAGCAATCGTAGTAGCAGGCTTGGGTAATTTAACCGATTGAATCTTGATGTTCATTGGGTGTCCCAAGATATCAGCAAAAAGGTAACTGTCTGTTACTCCTGCTTCATCAAACATCAACGTACCTGATAAATTTCGTGCAGCAAATTGAGCTAACTCATAATTCACCAGCAGGGTGTTTTTTTTAAATGTCACATTACCTTTCGCAAGTACATCATCATTTTCCGGATATAAAGGGACTTGTACGCTTAATTTGACTAACGCTGTACCTTTCACCGAAAGCATTTTCAAGAGTGATAGCTTTTTCCTTAAAGGAGAAGCCATAACATAATTCATCATTTTTTGTACTGATGCATCAATTGTTCCATTTACCAATAAATTCTCTTTGTTATTCCCTATGCTATCTATACGTAAATGCATATCTTTTGCAGGTACACCATGAAAATTAGCATGGACTATATCAATATTGAGGTTACGATTTTTTAAATGTATGTATCCATCGATCTCTTTTACGACCTGCCATTTGGAGTTAATCGCAATCTCTCCCCCGCTTGCATAACTCTCTATAGAGAATTCGCCTGTATTATTATCAAAAGGGAAATCTTTGGCTAAACCATTGAGTGTTATTTTTCCACTGGCCTCAGCAATACGTTTCACATCATTTTTTAGCCAGAAATATAATTTGGGTTTCATGTATTTTTTAGGCAAAAACACAGTCCATTGCTGCCAGTTTTTACCAGCAAACTCTAGGCCAAGACGAATATGGCCTACAGAGTGGCGAGTCACTTGATCTACAGCACCTTGTAAACTTAATGTGAGCTCTGGCTGATTTATTACAAATCGCTCCATACTAATGCGTAAACCATCACTCAACTCTTTCCACTCAAGAGCACCATTGAGTAATGTCAATGTTTGCTCTGGATAACCTTTTACTTTAATTGATGTATTTTCAGAGTCAAACTCCAAACGCCCCTGGTCTGGTTGCCAATTAATTACACCAGAAAGATTTTTTACTTGGGGTATATTGTCTTTAGCATTCCATCCTAACTGCTCAAATCGTGTTAAAACATAATTTATTGAATAATCATTAATGGAAAACTTCTCGCCTTTTTGTACTAGATCCATAGAGTTTTGTGCCGTGGCTGAAGAAGTTGTAGATTGTGTCTGTGAGTGCTCGTTTGCAACGGTACCGAAAAATGGAATTGGAGGAATGACTGAAACAGTGTTATTCAATGTAACAAGAATCTGGGTATCCTTTAAGGCTCCCTGTGGTTTCATGTCCAATAAGCCCTGGATACTTTCTGGCCAGTTAATGGCGTTAGACAACAATGATTCAATAATGATTGATTTTACAAATAATAGATAACTTTGTTGCTCCTTATTGTATTTCAGCAATAATTGATTCTCAGGCCATGTTACACCACCGATACGTAATTTGATTGGATCAATATGGAGCTGCCAACCTAAATTATCGGGTTTCCAAGAAAGGTTAGCAAAGAATGATTGAATCAATTGGCTCTGTTGATTATTCAGCAACCGCCAAGCAAGTCGCTTAAATGATACCTGTGCTTGCACTGAAGAAACTGCACCATGATGCATATCGAGCCATAAATCAATATTACCCTTGCCACCTTCTAAATGCTCCGTTGTCTTTGGGAATAGACTTTGCCACTGAGCAGGTACTATATTTTTAGCTGAGAAATAAAATTTTCCTTCAATGTCCTCAAAGTGTTCCGGATCAAAATATCCATCGCCTAAAAGTCGAAAATCAGTGCTATTTGTTTGTTCAAGCCGTGCTTCGCCCTTAAACTTATAATGCCCGCTTCTATTTGCCACAGATATATTTAACACATTAACAGGAATCAATCCTCCATCACTAAAATGGAAATATGCGGTAACATGTTTAATGATCAAATGTTCTTGTTGTGATAGCCAAATCAAAATTTGCTTGGTCTTCTCTGGGGTCATATCGCTGGTATTTAATGAGTCAGTTGCAACACCATCGATAGCCCAGTGATTATCTATTTCTCTCAAATTCAGATGCATATCGTCGATATAGAGAACCCCGGGTTGTATCTGCCAACTCCATAGGGATTTAAATAAATTAATGCCAACTAACAATTTATTGATACGAAAGTTATGTTTTGAATCGTCTCCCAAAGTGACTTGATTCAATTTAAGCATCGGTTGAAACCAATGCCATCCAGTTTCCATGGTTTGAATGGTTACCGGTTGTCCTATTAAAATTGACAGATGATGCTCGACTTCTCCCTTATATTCTTTTGCCCAGGGAGTCAGAGAACGAAAAATGCTGGATAATACAGCCATAAAAATAATCAAGACCGCTAAAAGCATCCAAATTCTTTTTAGTACTTTGTTCACGCTTA
Source organism: Legionella sp. 39-23 (assembly GCF_001897665.1). Taxonomy (NCBI): domain Bacteria; kingdom Pseudomonadati; phylum Pseudomonadota; class Gammaproteobacteria; order Legionellales; family Legionellaceae; genus Legionella; species Legionella sp. 39-23. Next base: position 79,263 of record NZ_MKTO01000004.1, read on the forward strand.
GTGTTCGATTACTCATTGGTGTGTTTACTATACCATTGCTTTTGCGCATACTCATCATTTTCTTTTTGCTCAATGCGCTGTAATTTGACTTGTTCGCTCTTATTAACTCGCTCGATCAAAAGGCTGACTCCTTCTTCAGAAATTTTCGCTTGCTTATAATTAAGTTCGGCCTTAGCCTTTACCTTTCCTAAATAAGCCAAATGCCCATTCAATTGTATTAAAGCTGTATCCAAATGGCTAATAAAATCGATGCGGTTGCGTAGTCGGGCAACTATCGTTCCTTGTTCACCAATTTTCTCAACTTGCTTTAGGTAATCCTGACGATAAATCACTAATTGCTCATGTTTTATTTTATTTTGCTTGAATTGCTCTTGCGCTTTTAAGAGTTCTTGATATGCAGCTTGAGTCGCATCCTTTTTAATCTGCAGAAGCTGCTTTAAACGTTCTAATCGTTGGCTCATCCATTAGCTCCAAAAGATGATGCTAAATGGGTTAACATATCTACACTGTCCTTATAATCAAACCGCTCATTAATACCTTGTTCCATATATTCGCGAATTTTATCTCTCGCTTGAATCGCCTTATCAAGATTTGGATCACTTCCTTTGGCATAAGCACCAAGCAATATGAAGTCTTTATTTTTTTCATAAAGCGATAAATTCTTTTTGAATAATAACATATCATCCATTTGTTGCTTAGATACTATAGTTTGCATTACACGACTGATAGACGCTTCCAAATCAATAGCAGGGTATTGTCCTTCTTCAGCAATAGAGCGACTTAATACGATATGTCCATCCAAAATAGCCCGCGCAGAATCAGCGATGGGATCTTGCAAATCATCCCCCTCAGTTAAAACAGTATAAAATGCAGTAATCGAACCACTTCCTAGTTCGCCATTACCGGCACGTTCAACGAGTTTGGGTAGTTCAGCAAAAACTGAGGGCGGATAACCTTTAGTTGCTGGTGCTTCACCTATAGAAAGAGCAATCTCTCTTTGTGCCTGCGCAAAACGAGTTAAAGAGTCCATAAGGAGTAAGACATGTTTGCCTTGATCACGGAAATATTCAGCAATACTTGTAGCAACTTTAGCGCCATGTAATCGCATTAGTGGACTTTCATCTGCAGGAGCGGCGACGACAACCGCACGTTTTAAGCCCTCTGTACCTAAATTTAATTCAATGAACTCTTTGACCTCCCTACCCCGCTCACCAATCAATCCAACAACCACAACATCTGCTTTGGTAAACCGGGTCATCATGCCTAACAAAACAGATTTCCCCACTCCTGAACCTGCAAATAGTCCTATTCGCTGACCACGTCCAACAGTAAGTAGTCCATTAATTGCACGTATTCCTACATCTAAAGGAGTATCAATAACCGCTCTTTTTAAAGGATTAATAGCCGGGCTAATTAAAGGGTACGCTTCATTTAGCTCAAGACGGGCTCCTTCATCTATAAGCGTTCCTGAACCATTTACAATTCGTCCCAATAATTGGCTTCCTACCTCAACTTGTGCAACACGTCCTGTTGGCGTAATAATCATCCCTGGCGCAAGTCCCTGGATCGCACCTATAGACATCAAATACGCCCGTTCATGGCCAAACCCAACTACCTCAGCTTCAATAGTATGTGAGGCATCAATGGTAATAAAACAACGTGCTCCAACAGGTTGATTGAACCCCTTGGCCTCCAGAGTGAGACCTACAGCACGACTTATGCGACCACAATGCAATAATCCTAGTTGCTCTTTTTCACGAATTTCAGGAAGTATTTTAATCAAATGAGGTTCATAAATTTTCATCGATCAATCCTGATCTTTCATAGGTGTAATCAGATTATCTTGAGTTATATGTTTCGCGAATAAGGTCGTTAAACGGGTGTATATTCGACCATCTAATTCACTATACTCACCTTTTAGATAAAAATCACCTCGACTTAATGAAGGATCTGCTACCAAAATTTCCTGTAAGCCGTCTATCCCCTTTTCATTAAACTCACTTTGAACCCAGTTCACATCTTCTGGATGCATGGCAAGCACTTTGTACGCTTTTAAGGAGGGTAGTTCTGATTTGATGGAGTCGAATAAATTTTTTAACTTGTCCGGATGAACAGATAGCTCAACACCGATACAATGTTGGCTTAACCAAATTATAGTTTGAATTATTTCTTGGGTTACTTGTTCATCAAGAAGTTTTACAGGATTTTTTAATATATCAAACCAACGTACAAACTGTTGTCTTTTTTCAGTAATTTCAGCCTGGGCTCGTTGCATCCCTTCTGCATAACCTTTGTCTATCGCTTCATTTTTTAACCGCTCGCATTCAGCAAGAAAGCGCTCTTCCTCATTAATTTCTACTTGTGCTTCTTTATCAATAATCGATTCGTATTCCCAAACACTAAACCCCTGATTATTCCCTTTTTTCTTCAAGTAGGGCTCAAATTCATTCGACATATACTTATCATCCTGAAATCATATTCCATCATAAAAAAGTAGCCTTTTGACCATCATCCCGGCTACAACAACAAATCTCCTATCATAGCACAGTGCTACAACCTAGAGAGCCCTCGCTTCGTTCAAGATGGCGAGGTATTCACACCAGACTACAGCCTATATCATCTCATCGCCACCTTTAGAACCCAGTGCAATTTTGCCATCTTCAGCAAGATTTTTGGCTACGGCGAGAATATCACGTTGTGCACGCTCCACATCAACAACCTTGACCGGTCCTTGTAATTCAATATCCTCACGCAATAAGTCAGCAGCTCGCTTAGACATATTGGAAAATATTTTTTCTTTAGTTGGCTCAGTAGTACCTTTTAATGCCAATTTTAATTGTTCGGGTGTCACATCACGTAATAATGTTTGCATGCTTCGATCATCCATATCTACCAAATTCTCAAAAACAAACATTTTGTCGCGGATTTTTTCGCTTAGATCTTGATCCCAATCTTTAATTTTATTCAGTACCTCTTCTTCCATAGCGCCATCAAAATAGTTAATCACATCTGCAACACTCTTAATTCCTCCTACGGAGGCGCTTTTACTTATCTTCTGTCCACTGAGTTGTTTTTCGATGACTTGCCCAAGCTCTGAAATGGCCTCTGGTTTAACGGTATCGATATTACACATACGCAATAACACTTCCGATCGTTTTTCCATACTAAAATAACGTACTACTTCAGCAGCTTGCTCACTATCCAAATGAATTAATATGGTTGCAATAATTTGCGGGTGTTCGTTACGAATAACATCGGCGATTAAGCGACCATCCAACCATTTTAAGCGATTAAGCCCACTGTCTTTATCAGATACTAAGATCCGGTCAATAAATGGAGTTGCTTTTTCCAATCCTAATGCTTCAATGAGTACAGTACGCAAATAATGCTCTGTATCTACTGTTAAACTTGTCTGCTCTCCAATCGCGTTCGTAAACTCGATCAAAACATTTTCCATTTTCGCCTTAGTTACATTACTGAGTGTCGTCATTGCAACACCAACCTTCTGTACCTGTCTCGGCTCTAGATGTCTTAATACTTCAGCTGCATTTTTTTCACCCATACTTAATAGCAAAATGGCTGCGCGCTCTATTCCATCCATAACTACCCCCGATCAACCCAATTTTTAACAACCTGTGCTACCCTTTTGGGTTCCTTATCAACAACCTGGCGTAATAAATTTAATTGTGACTCATAATCATTTGCATCTTTGATTGAGATTGTCCCATCATAGGTTAAATTACCGAGAGGTTGCTCCTCAGTCGGAACATTACCAACATTTCGATTACTTGCCAACGTCTTAAGCATAGGTCTTAGCACACCAAAAATTAATGCCAAAACAAATAAGGCACCTGCTGCTTGCTTGACTATGGACCAGAAAATATCTTTCTGCCAAAAACGCTCCTCAGGAATAGCTGCTATAGGTTCAGGCTTAACAAAATCAGTATTGATGACGTTCAAACTATCGCCTCGCTGCGCATTTAATCCAATGGCATCAGCAACTAACAATTGGATTTGCTTTATTTCCTTTGGAGTCAACGGGGTTTTAGTCATTTTTTTAGTTTTTTCATCCATCACCGCTCGATTGTCTACCAAAACAGCGACACTAAGTCGTTTAATTGTTCCCGGTTGATTTTTAGTGTGGCTTACTGTTTTATCCAACTCGAAATTTTTAGTACTCTGTGTACGTGAATCAGTGGCTTGATTTGTATCGGATGTAGTTTGCGTTTGTGCTTGTGGCGGTGCATTTTTAGGAGGAGTATTCTTGGGAGCAAGCGCAGGATTATTTTGTGGAATATTGGATAAAGTGCCAGGGACTCCAACTGCTTCATTTGAAGCGCTGCGCTTTTCTTCCATAGATTGTTCACTACGCAAAGAAGGTTGCTCCGGATTAAACAGTTCTTGTGTTTGCTCGTAACTTGTAAAATCAACATCAGCAGAAACTTTTGCTCTAACACGACCATAACCAAGTATTGGCGTTAAGATATCTTGAATCTTTTGCGCATACTGACGTTCTAAATTTTGCCTGTAATCTAAAAAGCGTTCGGTATCTGAAAAAAGAGTTTGCCCGCCACCTTCATTTAATAACTGCCCATCTTGATCAACTACAGTAACACGACTTGCTGATAGGTTTGGAATACTGGATGCAACCAAATTCACAATAGCAGCAATCGTATGCTTTTTAAGTTCTAAACCGGAGTAAACATCAAGAAAAACCGATGCACTCGGCTCATGTGCATCACGAACAAATGCTGACTCACGCGGAATTGCAAGATGCACTCGGGCTGATTTAATATCATTGAATTTACTTATAGTGCGTGCCAACTCCGCTTCCAATGCCTGTTTATAACGTGCATTTTCCATAAATTGACTGCTATTAAATGCGTTGGAGTTGGAAAAAAGTTCATCTGAACCCGCTGGTTCACGAGGTAATCCTTCCATTGCCAATTTGAGGCGTACATGTTGCAGATTCTCTGCAGCCACCATAACCATGCTGTTATTACTGTCAATCTTAAAATCAATACCATTACGTTCGAGTGCAGATACCACTTCGGCTGCGTCACGTGCATTCATTTGTGTGTATAAAGGTACATAATTTGGATCGCGAGACCATAAAACTACTGCTAAACCAATTGCTATGCTTGCTGCTATCCCTATTAACAAGCCTACTTGTCGGGCAATAGATAGATTTGCAAACTTTGCTGCTACTGTTGATGCACTATCAGCCAACGCCATATCAAGCTCCTAATTATACTGGCATATTCATTATATCTTGATATGCTTGTACCACTTTGTTACGAACTCGAACAGTAGCCTCAAGCCCCAAGTTGGACTTTTGGGTTGCTATCATCACTTCCCCTAAACTAATATTAGGATCGCCCATTTCAAAACGGGTTTTTAAAGCGTCGGCGGTTTGGTTTAAATCATTAACTTGGTTTAATGCTTGTTGGAATACTGTACCAAAGGGAGATTGATTCGTCTCTGTTTCTATAACTCCACCCTCGGCCTTAGCAGACATTGTCTTTATCTGGTTTAGCAGGTTTACTGTATTAATATCACTCATATCCCTATTTACCTCTTAATTGTTTGCTTATTGTCCCTTCTATCTACCCAGGCATACACAATCTTTTATACTGTATACCCTTCTTCGCGCATTTTTGCTAGCTTATAACGTAATGTTCGTTCACTCACACCTAATAAAGCAGCTACTTTTTGTCTATTCCCTTCATTCTCCAATAAAGTTTTTTCAATCAATTCAAATTCATGAATTTGCAAATTTTTACTGTGAGCAGCTGGAGTTGTTTCAGGAATCAATGTTGCAGTTAATGACAATTGCAAGTGCTCTGCTTCTATAATGCCTTGCGTTTGTAACACTAATGCTCGTTGAATCACATTATCTAACTCTCTCGCATTTCCTGGCCAAGGATAAGCCAGCATCAGTTTCTGAGCAGCAGGACAAATCACTGGGACCACGGGCTGTTTATGTTGGCAATGTTTACGTATCAAATAATTCGCTAAAGGAATAATATCATTCTTTCGCTCACGTAAGGGGTGCCATTGTAAGGGAAAAACATTCAAACGATAAAACAAATCCTCCCTAAAACGTCCTGCCTTTACTTCATCTTTAAGTTGTCTATTGGTGGTGGCTAATATGCGTACATCTAAGCTAATTGTTTTATTAGCACCAATTCGCTCCACTTCTTTCTCTTGCAAAACACGAAGCAGTTTAGCCTGTAAACTTAAGGGCATTTCACTAACTTCATCCAGAAGCAAAGTCCCACCTTGTGCTTGCTCAAACTTTCCAGGAGTTGATTTATAAGCCCCAGTAAAAGAGCCCTTTTCATAGCCAAATAAAGTAGCCTCCAGCATTTGCTCAGGGATTGCTGCACAATTAATTGCAATGAAAGGCTGCTTTTTACGCGACGAATGATCGTGAATAAAGTGAGCTAAAACCTCTTTACCGGTCCCACTTTCACCACTAATCATCACACCAACATCCGATTGTGCAACTTTTAATGCCATAGTCAGTAAAGCCTGACTTTTAGGATCTTTGGCAATGGGTTCTCCAGTGTCTTCATCAAACTCTACTTTAATGTATTGATTGATTTTTTCAGTTAATACCTGAGCACTGAATGGCTTTTGTAAATAATCTACTGCGCCATGATGAAGCGCATTCACTGCATCTTGTACGGATCCATAAGCCGTCATCAAAATCACAGGCAATCCAAGTCTTCTTTTTTGGATCTCTGCGAGTAACTGATTGCCATCAAGTTCATCCATGCGAATATCCGTTAAAACAACAGATGGGTTATGAATTTCAAGAAGGGCTAGAGCTTCCTTGCCATCTTTAGCGGTAATATATGTATGGCCAGCAATAGTCATTGTTTCAGCCAGCGCTTCCCTTAATACTGGATCATCTTCAACGATTAAAACATGACTCATAAAAAAGTCCTTTTTCTAAGTGTTATAAAAAGGATATCATCCCGAGCGTAACAAAGTGCTTCATGAATTTAAATAGAAGTACTCTGTCATGCTCAGGATGACGACTCAACATATTACGGCAAAAACAAATTAACTTGTGTACCTACTCCTTCTGTAGATTCGAGGCTCACACGACCGCCGTGCGCTTTTACTACTGCATAAACGACTGCCAAACCCAAACCATTACCTTGAGCCTTTGTAGTATAAAAAGGTGAAAACGCTTGGCTCTTCACCTCTTCTGTCATTCCCTTACCATTGTCCTCTACTAATATTTGTATACCCGAATCATCCATAGATGCAAGTGTTAAATTAATTTCTGTTGCATCAGATTGCAATGAATTGATCACCAAGTTTAAAACAGCACCAATTAATGACTCTGAATGAATTAATGACTCACCAGTAAACAACTGATTGTTCACATTGAAAGTTACATTACGAGCCAAAACATAAGGCTGCGCACGTTGTACAAGTAAAGAACACCAATAACTCATATCCATACTCGTCGGCTCTATTGTTGTGCCTCGTGCAAACAGTAATAAGTCCTGAATTTGCTGCTCAATGCTGGTATGACACTCTTGCAATCGATGAATCCAACTTTGAGTGCGTACATCTAGATCAGGGAGATTATTCAAATGTTCTGTATACAACATTGCCGAAGCCAGGGGTGTCCTAATTTGATGTGCAAGCTGTGCAGTCATGGTACCAATTGAGACTAAACGCTTTTCATTTTCTTTAGCTTTTTCATAATCTCTTGTAGCAGTTATATCCGTTAAACTGACTAATATTCCAGGTAAACTGTCCAAAGTTGCTATAGCTACATGGGCGCGGCGACCATCTGCAAGAGATACTTCATGACCGTCATCTGCGCGAGGAACAAAAGCGCGTAAAATTACATCTAACCATAAGGAATCGAGTAATCCATATCCTAGCATTGCTTCAGCTGGTGGATTTAGCCATACGATACGCCCTTGGGAATTAATAATAACCAAAGCCGTTGGTAAGCTAGATAAAATATCCCACTCAGAAAGAGGTATATGTGGTCTTACAGCACATGTTTGGTAATTAGAATAATGCATACTGGATGAAATTATTATAATTAATAAGAAGACTGTAACAAATTTAAGATAAAATGAAAATATATTTAAAATCATGTAATTAATTATATTAAACTTTGCTCCCTCTTTTTATTGACATTAAATAATAACCATGTTACTCCTATTGATATTAAATTAATCAATAAATGTGATTTTATGACACTAATGCGTCTTAACATGACTATGCACATGCCCAACCTGAACACTGTTTTTCAGGTTGGGCATGCGCTGTCGAATATGGCGCTATAACCTCGCATTCCCAATACCAGTGTTCAGGATATACTCTAAAAAAAAGCGCCCTTGTTACACATTAGAGGGCTTATCTATGAGCATATGCATTTTAAAAGGGGTAAACAACGAGTCTATTGATGAAATCGATTATCCGATCATCAAACAATGCTATCAGGACTTAATTGTTGCATTGGTTATAAAAGGCTTTCCGTTGGAACACATCAAAATTTATTTTGATGATGAGAAACGACAAATTCATTTTGATTACCATCCAGATGAGCTGGATGTTTTAATCACGTATACAAATTTTGATAACAAGCTGCAACTCCATCTAACACAACAGCCTTTTAGTTCAAGCTGGGAAGGCAATCACTATGTGCTTTGGCATCATAAATCAGCAGAAGAATATGTCTCTGAAATTAAATCTTTATGTCAATTATCCGTTGACTTATCACAGCAAAAAAATTATCCCCATAATTGTTGGAGCTTCTCCCAAGCATCACATTCTTATTTATCAGTACCGCAAAGAAAGGAAGCCTTAAAAAAATCATTCAATGAGTTAAAAAATAAAAACGCAACTTCCTTGGGAATTTATCTTTGTGAAATTCATCATCATAAATTTCCCAAAAAATTCCTCGCAGAAAATTTAGAATATTTTAAACAATTAGGTGTAAAAACTTTGTTTTTTGAGTTTCTCCTTTATGATCGTCATCAAAAATTACTTGATGAGTATTTTAATAGCCCCCATGAAGAACTTCCTACTGAATTAGCGGCTTATTTACATTGTAAAGACTTGGCTAGTGATTGTGGCTTTTCCGGTTATACTGCTATTGTAAAGGCAGCCAAAAAAGCAGGTATACGCGTAGTTGCTCTAGACTCTTATCCTGCAATTTTATCTTATATTAAAAGCTTTCAGAGTAAATACTTAGATGGAGATGACCAATTCAGAATTCGTAGCTTCAATGGTTTTGCAGCAAAAATTATTGAAAAAGAAAGTCACGGAGAACCTTATCTGGCTTTCTTAGGTTTTGATCACGGATACATTAGTGGGAGTTCGCGTTATAAAAATATAAAAAGCGTTGCACAATTGTTGCCAAATACTTGCTCTGTCTTCCTAACAGATAACCCAATAACCTATAGAAATTCATACGCACCTTTTTTTAGTCATGACAAACCATTGATGTTTAACTACAGTCGATATCATGAAGCAGGAGCAAATATCGTTGAGTCAAATTGGAATGTGGTGGATTGTAAATTATAAAACGAGATCTGAGCTAACCTGGTTGCTTGCAGCCAGGACTGATAATGAATAGCGCCTCCGGTTGCAAGCACCCAGGCTACATTGCAGATTATGACTTCTGATTCTTTTCATCCAGTGATTTTAAAAAGGCAAGTTTCTCTGCTATTTTTAGTTCCAAACCACGTGGTACGGGTTTATACCATCCAGGATCCTGCATTCCTTCTGGTAAATAATGTTCTCCAGCTGCATACGCATGCGGCTCATCATGAGCATAACGATATTTTTTTCCATATCCTAACTCTTTCATTAAGCGTGTAGGTGCATTGCGCAAATGAACAGGAACTTCTCGCGATTTATCTCGCTTTACAAAATCCATCGCTTGGTTAAAAGCAACATAGCCCGCATTACTTTTTGCAGCGATTGACAAATAAATGACCGCTTGTGCCAATGCGAGTTCTCCTTCAGGAGAACCTAATCGTTCATAAGTCACTGCTGCATCATTTGCAATTTGGGCGGCACGGGGATCAGCTAGGCCAATATCTTCCCAAGCCATTCTCACAATACGTCGCGCCAAATAACGAGGGTCTACTCCCCCATCGAACATACGACAGAGCCAATAAAGTGCAGCATCCGGATTAGAACCACGCACTGACTTATGCAGCGCCGAAATTTGATCGTAAAAATTTTCCCCACTTTTATCAAAACGCCTGACTTGTTCCGCCAGAGCATTCATTACAAATTCTTTAGTCACATGCACATTATTCAATGCAGTACACGCAGCATGCAATTGTTCAAGGCTATTCAATAATCGTCGTGCATCACCATCAGCAAATCCAATGATTATTTCTAGTGCAGCATCATCGAATTGAATAGGAGATAAAACTGCTTGATATGCTTTTTGAAACAATTGTCTCAACTCTTCATCAGTCAAAGATTTTAAAACATAAACCTGAGCACGCGATAACAAAGCGGAATTCACTTCAAAAGAAGGATTTTCTGTTGTAGCCCCTATAAAAGTGACCAAACCTGATTCGGTGTAAGGCAATAGCGCATCTTGTTGGGCTTTGTTAAAACGATGAATTTCATCGATAAACAATATTGTGTGATTACCGTGGGTTAAATTATCCTGAGCTTGCTCAACCGCTGCACGAATATCTTTAACTCCTGAGAAAACTGCAGAAAGTGCAATCCAGTCGCAATCAAATGCATCAGCAGCAATACGGGCAATTGTTGTTTTACCAACTCCTGGTGGCCCCCATAAAATCATCGAATGAAGTTTTTTACTCGCAAAACTAAGTCGCAAAGATTTACCATCACCCAATAAATGACTTTGCCCAATCACTTCATCCAGACTTTTGGGTCTTAAAAGTTCTGCTAGTGGCGTATTGGGCATTGTCTCAAACAAACTCATTGCTGTACCACATCAACCCCTTTTGGCGTTTTGAATTGAAATAAACTGGTTGCCAATTTCGGGTTTAATTTAATTTCTGATAATCGAACGGTAGTCACTTGGCCTAATTGATCGTATAACTCCAACCCAGTGAGATTATTTTGACGAAATACCAGTTTTATACGTTGAAAATTTGCTTTAGATGATTTTGACTTCAGATCAAAGACCAGGTTATTACCTACAGTACTCTGACTCACATTAAAATCTCGGGTTACGGTGTTATCATAACCACTTAAGAATAAAGCAGCCGTCCCCCCCAAACCTTTTCGTTGTGTTTTAACGGTTACTTGCTCTAAGTCTTTATCATAGACCCAAATTTTCTGACCATCAGCAACCATTAATTGCGCCATCGGTTGTGCAGTTTGCCAACGGAATCGACCAGGTCTTTGTAATGCCATGGTTCCTGATGAAGTAGATATTACCCGATGCTTTGCTTTTACTGTTTGCTTGAAAACAGCTGTCATGGAACGAATTCCATTTAATTTAGCCTGCAGTAACACATCAGGGGTTTCACTAAATACAGCTGTAGAAACACTTAAAAGTAATGCGATTAATATTTTTTTCATAATTAATCCTCCGTCACAGATGACACTAAGACATCTCGATAACCACCATCTAGTGGACCTACAATTCCTGTTCGTTCCATTTCTTCAACCATTCGTGCTGCACGGTTGTAGCCTATTTTTAGACGTCGCTGTACAGCAGAAATACTGGCTTTACGTGTTTGAATAACGAACTCTACAGCTTGATCATAAAGAGGATCATCATCCTCGGCAGATTGTCCATCCTCATCAGAACCACCCTCATTTCCATCCCCAGTCAGCTTTAAAATATCATCAATATAATCAGGCGCTCCACGAGCACGCCAATCATCCGCAATGCGATGCACTTCTTTATCATCAACAAAAGCACCATGAACTCGTAAAGGCGCCCCACTTCCCGGTGCCAAATACAGCATGTCTCCATGCCCTAATAATTGTTCAGCACCTTGTTGATCTAATATAGTACGAGAATCAATTTTTGACGAAACTTGGAATGAAATTCGTGTCGGAATATTTGATTTAATTAACCCAGTCAAAACATCTACCGAAGGTCTTTGGGTCGCTAGAATCATATGAATTCCCGCAGCACGTGCCTTTTGAGCGATGCGTGCGATTAACTGCTCTACCTTCTTGCCCACAACCATCATCATATCAGCCAGCTCATCAATGACGACGACAATGTATGGTAATAGTTCCAACTCTGGAGCTGTTTCATCCATTGAATCAACGGGCTTCCATAAAGGATTAACGATGGGTTGACCATTACTGATCCCTTCGGCGATTTTGCTATTAAAACCTGCCAAGTTTCTTACCCCTAAAGCAGCCATCAATTTATAACGACGCTCCATTTCTTCAACACACCAACGCAAAGCACTGGCGGCCTCTTTCATATCGGTAACAACAGGAGTTAATAAATGTGGAATGCCATCATAAACAGATAATTCCAACATCTTAGGGTCAACCATAATTAGGCGTACCTGGTCAGGAGTTGCCTTAAACAAAATACTTAAAATCATGGCATTAATACCAACTGACTTACCAGATCCAGTTGTCCCTGCGACCAATAAATGAGGCATTTTTGCTAAGTCAACAACTACAGGATGGCCAGCAATGTCCACACCCAGAGCCAAAGTAATTGGCGAATGAGCCTGCTGATATACATCGGCCAATAAAACATCCGAAAGTCGAACAACTTCTCGTGAATGATTTGGCAGCTCCAAACCCACTACAGTCTTACCTGGGATTACTTCGACAACACGTACTGAAATTACAGATAACGAACGAGCTAGATCTTTAGCCAAAGCAGTCAGCTTGCTCACTTTGATACCTGCAGCCAATTGTAATTCGAAACGGGTTACTACAGGTCCTGGATGCACTGCTACTACACCCGCTTGGATACCAAAATCGAGTAAGTGTTGCTCTACCTCTCGTGATACATTCTCCAACTCTTGGTGTGTATATCCCCCCATAGGTTTACCCGGCTCACCTTTGTCTAGCAAAGTTAAAGAGGGCAAATCACCTGAGATGCTTACTTTAGGAATACGAATTTCTTTTACTTCTTTAACTGGAACTGGTTTGACAATTTCAGGTTTTATCTCATGAGTAATTAACGCAGGAGGGGCTATACTCACCTCCTGCTCTTTTTCTGCTCTTGACTTAAATAATTTAGGGGCAGGTTTTTCTCGAGGCATTTTTTGGGGGGGTGTAACCTCATTTGACTTAGTTCGCTCAGTAAATGCCTTAATCAAAAAGGCCGTTTTCTGCACTGCTTTAGAAATGTAATTCACTACGAATAGAGTATAATAACCAATCAGCTCGGTCGCCTTTATCCATGACAAACCAGTCAGCCAGGTAGTACCCACCAAAAGCATCGCTAATAAAACTAAGCTTGCGCCATGCAAATTGAGCATTTGGTACCAACCCCCACCAACAGCTTGCCCAATAAATCCTCCGGCGCCATGGATGGAGTCCAATTGATTCATTTCAGCCTCAAGACTTAGTAAGCCACATCCTCCAGCAAACATAAGCATTAAACCAACGGAACGAAGCAGTAAAACACGTTGATCAAGGCTCTTTAAAGCACGTAAATCTTGTAATAACGCCCAGGAGATATAAACAAAAGCCATCGGTACCAAATATGCAAAATATCCAAATACAAAATAAAGTGCATCCGCAATATAAGCACCAACTTGCCCCCCTGAATTCGCAATAATGGCCCCAGCTCTTGAAGCATGTGACAATCCAGGATCGCTGATTTTATAAGTGAATAATGACAAGAGCACAAAAAGAGCACTTGTTAAAATGAGTATAAAACTACCCTCACTAAGCCGCTTTACAACATAGTTAGGCATATGATTTTTAGAACCTCTCGCTTTTTTTCCTGACTGTTGTTTTTCCATAGGTATTTTCATATCTTTGTTTTTGTCATAATATTCGCCATCTTAACACAAAATATTAAAATATTAAGGAAGGCAGAGACAATGAGCTCAAGCAATCATCATCGCTTAATTATATTAGGTTCAGGACCAGCAGGTTACACCGCTGCGGTCTATGCCGCAAGAGCCAATCTTCATCCAGTTTTAATTACTGGAATGCAACCTGGAGGTCAACTAACGACCACCACAGATGTTGATAACTGGCCTGGAGACATTGAGGGGTTACAAGGCCCTGCCCTAATGGAGCGAATGCAAAAACATGCAGAACGCTTTGAAACCCAAATCATTTTTGATCATATTGTTAAAGCGAATTTAAAACAAGCACCATTTACTCTTCACGGTGATACCGAAACTTATACTTGTGATGCGCTGATCATTGCAACAGGCGCTTCTGCACGTTACCTGGGATTGGAATCAGAATCAGCTTATCAAGGTCGAGGCGTTTCTGCCTGTGCCACCTGCGATGGCTTTTTTTACCGTAATAAAGCAGTTTGTGTTATTGGTGGAGGAAATACTGCAGTTGAAGAAGCACTCTATTTATCAAATCTTGCCTCCACTGTGACTTTAGTACATCGACGAGACAGTCTACGCGCAGAGAAAATCCTTCAGGATAAACTGTTTGAAAAAACACGCAATGGCAACATTAAAGTTATATGGAACTCTACTCTGGATGAAGTGATTGGCGATGATAAAAAAGTCACTGGTGCTTTAATTCGCAATGTACAAAATGATACAAAAGAATTATTAGATGTAGATGGCGTATTCATTGCTATTGGACATACACCTAATACCGATTTATTTAAAGACCAGCTTCTCATGAATAATGGTTATATTTCGATTAAATCGGGGCTAGAGGGGATGGCAACCAGCACGTCCATTCCAGGAGTCTTTGCTTGTGGTGATGTGGCTGACCATGTGTATCGACAAGCAATTACCTCTGCCGGCTTTGGTTGCATGGCTGCTCTTGATGCAGAACAGTATTTGGATTTGAATTTAGGTAAAGTATAGAAACAACGTATGTAGCCTGGGTGAAGCACAGCGAAACCCAGGTTCTGCCAAGAATAAAATTTATCCCTCGGGTTGCGATGCCGATGACTCTGGAGGTGCTTTTTGTTGGCTAAGCATTTTCAGCATAATATCCTTACCCATAGCCTCAACCATTTTCATAAATAAAGGCGGTTTTTTTTCTTGTAAGCGATGCAAATCAGTATAACGCCAATATAAATAATCTACAGGCTCATGTGCATGGATTGTAGTACTTGCTTTCCCATCTCGAAAATAACTCATCTCACCAATAAAGTGATAGGGACCTAGCTCAAGAATTCCCCCCTCTACTTCAATATAGACCTTCCCTTTAGTAATCAACATTAGGTTTTCTACAGGACTTCCCTTAAGTAGTATTTCTTGATTACTGGAAGTCCCTCGATAACTTAATTTAATCAGACGTACAAAATCACTCGTTTGCATACTTGAAAAAAATAAATCTTTTATTTGTTGCAAATCATAAGGCAAATCTCTAGGAATCATATCTCTTAACAAAATACCAATCTGTACGAAATTAATGACTAATGACGCAATTCCCCAATAAGCAACAGGAGGAACATTAGCTAATGCCCCATAAAGCAAAAACGATAAATCAGATAATACAAATATGGTACGAATAAACAGTACTTTCCTGAAGCACAGACTGAGAAGGATTAAAATATTCCCCAAACTATACAAATAATCCAATTGCTTCCTCCAAATCTTGTTTATAATAATTGTAGAATAGAATAATGCTCTGTGAGAGAAAAAATTCCAGATAAATCTAGGAGATTGTATTGAGTTATAATGAAAACTACTCCTTTCCAAATCCTGAAACTAGTGATAATCAAGGTTTATTATTCATTGGAGGTGATTTAACTCCTCAACGTATACTTCAGGCTTATAGCCAAGGAGTTTTTCCCTGGTACGAACCAGGAACACCTATTCTTTGGTGGTCTCCAAATCCAAGACTTATATTACTCCCTACTGAATTCAATATATCGCATAGTTTGCAAAAGTCATTAAAGAAACCTTTTAAGTTCACGATGGATACTGCATTTAGTCAAGTCATTATGGCATGTGCTACCAACCCTGGCCGAATTAATAATACATGGATAACTCAAGAGATGATTGAGGCATATACTCATTTGCATAAAATGGGTTATGCACATTCTTTCGAAGTGTGGTATGAAAATGAACTTGTTGGAGGCCTGTATGGGCTCAGCTTAGGCCGTGCCTTCTTTGGCGAATCCATGTTCCATAAGATGACCGATGCATCAAAAATTGCTTTTTACTATTTATGTAAAACACTGGCAGAATGGAACTTTGATTTTATCGATTGCCAAATTCCCACACATCATTTGCAAAGTTTGGGTGCTAAGATTATTGAGCGCAGAGAATTTCTTCACATGTTGCACCTGTCATTACAACATCCTACAAAACACGGTTTATGGAACATCTTCTAATATTTCAAATAGCAATAACATTGTACTATTATTATACGATATGAGTCGTACATTATCATTCTAGCCTATTATGATCTGAAGGAATGTTAATGTTTGTATTAAACAAGCCGGAGTATTTCCCTATGGAATCAAAACCAGAGTCAAAGGTTCCTGTTATCTTCAGAAAAATTAAAAACGATCAATTACATGTAGTTTTAGAAAACAACGATGCCAAAAAAAAAGAAACTAAAGCTGTTTTTTTAATTAGAGAAGATGATCATTTTCTAGGATTCATGAAAGTTTCCTACTACTCACAAGAACAGGATATGGTAAAAAATCTCCGATTTGGTTTAACCCACGATGGTTGGAAAATGGTTCCTAAGCCTCCTAAAGAACCTGCCTTGACTGATACACTAGAGGTAAAAGCAAAATATATGCATGACAAAGCCAAATTTGATAAGGAAATACAAAGTTTTGCCGATACAGCAAAAACTCTGTTTGACCAAAAAGCCGCCCCAGAGCAAATTAAGATGTTAAGTCATTACTTAAAAGAAGAAGAACACTTTGATCTGAGAGGACTTATTAGGCCGCATCATACGCAAGCAAGTAAAGAGAAGCACTTTTCGGACTATGTCGGCGATGCATTTATAACAACCATGACACCTAAATATCAATAAAGCATTAGGTTCAAACTTATCTTAAAAAATAGTTTCCATAAAATGTCAAGGATCAATGATATAACAGTTAAATTTTGACATGCTTACATTGCCATTTTCTTCATTTTAGTGCAGTATACACGCTATACCCAATAATCATTATAAATTTTGGTACATCACTGAGAGACCTATGGCAAAAGAAGATCATATAGAAATGGCTGGTACCGTTATAGATACCCTACCCAACACCATGTTTCGTGTTGAATTAGAAAATGGACATGTTATCACTGCCCACATTTCTGGTCGTATGCGTAAAAATTACATTAGAATTTTGACTGGTGATAAAGTTAAAGTTGAGCTAACGCCTTATGACTTAACTAAAGGCCGTATCATATTCCGCGATAAAAACTAAGCAACGTCTTATTTAAAAATCTTTTCTTTACAACGTGTGTTTAAGAGAGCAAGCTGTCTTTCAAGCTCCTTTGATAACTGTACATGAAATTGCATAGCCTTCACGAGACAATAAACGAAGGTTGGGCCTTGGCTCAACCTTCGTTTAAATATTAATTTTATAGTGGTAGTACAACTGCCCTACTATAAAGCCTCAAATATTGCAGCAGCTCCCATGCCTGTACCAATACACATGGTTACCATACCATATCGTCCTTTAGTTCTTCTTAAACCATGCAATAAAGTAGCGGTTCTTATCGCTCCTGTAGCACCTAAGGGATGTCCCAGGGCAATAGCGCCACCTAAAGGATTTACCTTGCTTCGAGGTAGATCAAGATCTTTAATCACTGCTAATGCTTGGGCGGCAAAAGCCTCATTTAGCTCTATCCAATCAAGCTGATCTAACGTAATACCTGCTCGCTTTAAGGCAATAGGGATCGCCTTGATGGGACCAATCCCCATAATTTCAGGTGGAACACCAGCTACAGCGTAGCTCAACAATCGTCCGAGCGGTTTTAAATTGTATTGGCGCAAAGCGTGTTCGCTGGCTAGTAAAGCAATGCCAGCTCCATCACTGGTCTGTGAACTATTTCCTGCAGTAACTGTTCCCTTCATGGCAAAAACAGGTTTTAATTTAGAAATGACCTCGTATGAAGTATCTGCCCGTGGTCCTTCATCATCATTGACCCATTTTTTCTTTACTGAAGTTGAGGCATTCGCTAAGTCAGCCTGTCTTACCGTAATTTCCACAGGACTAATTTCCGCTTTAAAGTCACCACGTTGTTGTGCCGCTACAGCTTTTTTATGACTTTCAGCAGCAAACTCATCTTGTTGCTCTCGGGTAATTTCCCAACGTTTTGCAACATTTTCTGCAGTAATCCCCATGCCGTATGCGATCGCAACGTCTTCATTATTAAATATAACAGGGTTTGCTGTGTATTTATTTCCACCTAAAGGTACCATGGACATACTTTCAACACCACCGGCAAGTGCTAAGTGTATATCTCCACAACGTATGGTCTCTGCAGCTGTAGCAATACTTTGTACTCCAGAAGAACAAAAACGATTAATTGTCATTGCTGGAACAGATTGCGGTAAATCAGCAAGTAATGCGGCAATACGTGCCACATTCATACCTTGCTCTGCTTCAGGCATTGCACAACCTATTGCAATATCTCCTATTTCTTGCTGATCCACTGATGGATTGCGCTCCATTAAATTTCTGATCACATGCGCTAATAAATCATCAGGTAAAGTATTCTTAAATACACCACGTGGTGCTTTACCAACAGGAGTACGTAATACGTCAACTATATATACATTAGTCATTTTTTAATCTCCCTTAATTACGTAACGGCTTGCCAGTCTCTAATAAATGACTAATCCGTGCTTGAGTTAATGGTGATGCAGCAAGGGTTATAAAGGCTTCGCGCTCTAATTTGAGCATCCAATGTTCATCAACAAAAGTATTTTGATTGAGATTGCCGCCACAAAGCACTGCCGCCAACTCCGTAGCAATGAAATAATCATGTTGAGAAATAAAACCACCTTCCAACCAATTCACTAAACCAGCTTGTAATCGTGCTTTACCTTCAATTCCAGCGATTTGAAACTGTTTCTTTAAAGGAGGCAGATAATTTTCTGCATGCATCAAATTAATCTTGGCCAAGGCAACATAGAGCACTTCATCAGCATGCATCACATAACTGTCTGTACTGCGTAAATACCCCATCTGCATTGCATCAGCAGCGGAACTTGCAACTTGTGCAGTAGCAATTTGTTGGTAGTAACTCTGAAGTACTGTCATCAAATCGCCTTTAGGAGCCAGATGTGCGGCTCGCATTGCCATTTCTTTGCATCCGCCACCAGCGGGTATCAATCCAACCCCAAACTCAACCAGTCCCGGATAAGCTTCAAAAGCAGCAATTACCGCATCACAATGCATCATTAATTCGCAACCGCCACCGAGAGCACGTCCTCTCAGAGCTGCTACTGTTGGTATAGGACTGTATTTCAAACGTAAAGCCACACGTTGAAATTGGGCAATCATATCGTCCAAAGCTTGCATTTTATTGTCTTTGATTAAATTTAAGACACCTCGTAAATCAGCCCCGGAACAGAAATTGTTCGCGTCTTGTTGATAAATGATCAATCCTCGGCATTGTTTCTCTGCAGTTTCAATCGCAGCTTCCAGTCCATCAAGTACTGATTGCCCAATTGTGTTCGCCTTGCTTTTAAAGCTCACTACAGCGACATCATCTTGTAAATGCCATAAGCGAACACCCTCATTTTCAAAAATTACTGGCGTAGGATGAGCTATTTCTTTAATAACACGGTCAGTAAAAAATTGACGCTTGTAAACAGGCAATTGACTTCGAGGCTGATAAGCACTCATTTGCGGGGAGTATGCACCTTGTTCCGTATAGAAAGCATCGATTTCGAAAAGCCATCCAGGTAATGGTGCTGTGCTCAGTGATGACTTTTCCTTTATAGCCTGGTTAATATACTGTGTCATCTTGGTTAAGTCAGCTAATTGCCATGTTTCAAATGGGCCTTGCATCCAACCAAAACCCCAACGTATCGCCAAATCAACGTCTCGAACATTGTCCGCAATGGCTTCAAGGTGATATGCACAATAATGAAATAAATCTCTGAAGCAGGCAGCCAAAAATTGCGCTTGTTTGTTATCCGAAGTGATCAGCTTTTGCATGCGTACAGCAGGATTAGACTCACCCATAATGGCTTTTAAATCATCATGCACAACAGGTTGTGCTGGCCGATATGTTGTAGATTTAATATCATAAACCTCAATAATCTTGCCATTTTTTCTATAAATACCTTGGCCAGTTTTTTGCCCTAAATGCCCCTCTTTAATAAGAGTAGTAAGCCATTCAGGAAGTTTAAAGCTGTGATACCACGGATCATCTTGCAACTGTTGCTGCATGGTATGGATTACATGTTGCATGGTGTCAAGGCCAACAACATCCATAGTACGAAAAGTTGCTGACTTAGGTCTTCCCAACAATGGGCCGGTTAATGCATCCACTTCGTCCAATCCCATGTCCATAGCAACAGCATGATGCAGGGTTGTTAAAAGTGAAAATACACCTATACGATTACCAATAAAATTAGGTGTATCTTTGGCACGCACGACTCCTTTACCCAAATAACGTGTTAACCAAGTCTCCAAATGATCGACTAATTCCTTATTCGTAGTTTTGGCAGGGATAAGCTCGGCAAGATGCATATAGCGCGGAGGATTAAAGAAGTGAACGCCACAAAAATTTTTCCTATGCACTTCAGGTAAAACGGAGCATAAAGAGTTAATGCTTAAGCCCGATGTGTTACTCACTAAAATAGAGTGTTCTGCTAAAAATGGAGAAATACGCTTGTATAAGTCTTCTTTCCAATCCAGGCGCTCAGCAATTGCTTCGATAACTAAATCGCATGAAGATAAATCAGCGAGGTTTTGTTCGTAGTTACGTGCTTGTAATAACGCCGCAGTTTGGGCTGTTGCAAGCGGAGCAGGTTTTAGCTTACCCAAGTTAGCTATTGCTTTATCGATCAATGCATTTGGGTTTCCTTCTTTGGATGCCAAATCATAGAGTAAGGTTTCAATACCTGCGTTAACACAGTGCGCAGCAATCTGTGCTCCCATAACACCGGCTCCCAGAACTGCAACTTTTTTTATAAAAAAAGGTCCCTGCATTTCTTTTTCCTCGTTAATTAAAAAGTAGCCTGGGTGAAGCGAAGCGTAACCCGGGTTTCTTATTGTGCAAAACAACCCGGGTTACGCTTCGCTTCACCCAGGCTACAATTTAAGGCCTGTTTACATTTCTACCATCTTGAGCCAGAATGGAAACAAGCTCCATACTTCGCGCAGTTATAATTTCAACTATACCAAATCAAAACGAATGCCTTGGGCTAAAGGTAATTCATTTCCCCAGTTTATCGTATTGGTTTGTCGACGCATGTATGCTTTCCAAGAGTCAGATCCAGATTCACGACCACCGCCTGTTTCTTTTTCTCCACCAAATGCACCGCCAATTTCAGCACCTGAAGTACCTATATTAATATTGGCTATACCACAATCACTTCCCCAAGCACTTAAAAAATGTTCTGCATTTTTTAAATTTTGGGTAAACATGGCTGAAGATAAACCCTGAGGTACATGATTTTGTAAAGCAATCGCCTCATCAATTGTTTGAAAAGGCATAACATATAAAATAGGCGCAAATGTTTCTTCTTGCACAATATCCCAATGATTTTTCACATCACATACTAAAGTAGGTTGTACAAAAAAGCCTGGTTGAGGCACTGTTTCACCACCAAAGACGATTCGTCCCCCTGCTTCTTTGATGCGAACGATTGCTCGATTAAATTGATCTACCGCTTGTTTATCAATCAGAGGCCCCATCAAATTCACCTTATCTAAAGGATCACCAATTGTTATTTGCTCATAGGCAAAACATAAACGCTCAACAACATAATCATACTTAGCATGGTGGACAAATAAGCGACGTGTAGAAGTGCATCGTTGTCCGGCTGTACCTACTGCTCCAAAAACAATCCCTGGAATTGCTAAATGGAAATCGGCGGACTCATCAAGAATTATCGCATTATTGCCCCCTAACTCTAAAATAGTCTTTCCTAATCGGGATGCAACTTTTGCAGCAACTTGCTTACCTACAGCTGTTGAACCAGTAAAAGAAATAAGAGGGATACGTTGATCATTAACAAGCGCTTCAACTACATCATGGTCAGATGGAATAACTAAACTAAATATTTCAGGACAATCATTCGCTCGTAACACATCATTGCAAATATGTTGCACTGCTACAGCACACAAAGGCGTCTTTGCTGAAGGTTTCCACACAGTGACGTTACCACAAATCGCAGCAAGAAAAGCATTCCAAGACCAAACTGCAACTGGGAAATTAAATGCTGAAATAACCCCGACAATGCCATATGGATGCCATTGCTCATACATTCTGTGTTGGGGACGCTCAGAATGCATTGTGTTACCATACAACATTCGTGATTGACCTACTGCAAAATCAGCTATATCAATCATTTCCTGAACTTCACCATCCCCTTCTTGCTTGGACTTACCCATTTCTAAAGAAACCAAACTACCTAAGGCATCTTTATGCTCACGTAAGGCTTGACCAATTTGTCTTATTATTTCACCTCTTTTAGGAGCAGGAACTTTTCTCCATTCATGGGCTGCATGCTGAGCACGAGTCATTACCTCTTCATAATCTTTCATAGTGCAGGTTGCTATTTCGGCAAGCTTTTCACCATTTGCAGGATTATAAGAGATTAATTTATGTTCATGAACTCCACTTTGCCAACCCTGACCACTATAGGCACCTGGATTAACTGCATGAATTTTCAAACGTTTTAATATGTCCATTCATTATCTCCATAGTAACCCGGGAACTCTACGAACCCGGGAACAGTAAACGACACTCCAGGTTACGCGTAGTAACGGCCAAAGCGATTTTCTAACACGGCAGACAAGTGGAATTTTTCCTGTAAGACCAGGCCTTTATATTCATTAGATTGTCCCAATACCAAATCCACCACAGCACAAACACCGGAGGCAGTACTGATTTGAATTGCAGACCATTCCAAACCACGAATTTCCGCAGGATAAATCTTTTTCACGTAATTTTTTTCCGTCAACTCACCACGCTTCATTCCTTCAACGGAAACATAAACAATAACAAGATCTTGATAAGTTTTGGGAATAGCGTTTTCCAAAATGCGTTTTAAAGTAGGCCTGTCTTGATTTAATCGCAAGTCGTTCATTAATAAGCGCATCTTTGAACAATGGCCTGGATAACGCATTGTTTTATAATTCATGGTTTGTACTTTACCCGCATGCATCTCCGCCAAACTTCCCAGTCCACCAGAGGTATTAAACGCTTCGTATTCACAACCATCAATTTGGATCGTTTCTAATCCTTCTAAAGGCGCCAAAGTGACTGCTTTTCCGTATTTAATTGCATAACAAGGGTTACCGTATTCATTGATCACCCCATCAGTAGACCAAGTTAATGAATATTGGAGTGCATTGTTTGCATTTTGCGGTAGTGCGCCTACACGTAATTTCACATGGTAGTTCTCTTCAAACTCCTGCATGAGACTATTTGCTGCGATACTGATAAATCCAGGAGCTAATCCACATTGAGGCACAAACGCAGTTTCTGCATCAAGAGCTATCGCCTTTACTGCTTCTGTAACTGCTGTATCTTCTGTGAGATCAAAATAATGTGCTTTTGCAGCTTTTGCAGCTTCAGCAACATAGGTATTTAAAAAATAAGGAAGGCTTGAGATAACAGCAACAATATTATGCTTTTCCATGTAAGCTTGAGTTGACTGTTTATCACATACATCTAAGGCTACTGTTTTAATTTGGGGTACCGCTTCCAACAGCCTTTTTACATCTGATCCATTAAAATCGATATCAACTAAATGGACCTGGTAAGAACCGCTGTCTGATAATAAACAAGCGATTAAGCTACCAATTTTCCCTGCACCAGTAATCATTACATTATACATTTAATCCCTCTCCATTATAAAACGCGATCATCCTACACAAAATATTAGGAATTGGATAGTGGCTGTTTACAATTCTACTACCTTGAAAAAATGCTGATTTTTTATGCATGCCACTATGTAAATATCAGGTGTATACTGCATTTAGGTGCTCTAAAACCCAGCATTCTGGTTCAATCTAACAATTTGTATACAACCCGAGTATTCGCTAATCTCATACCTAAAAAGTTCAAAATGCTTTTTTAAATCGAGTTATTCCAATTTTTGATCCATAATGTTGGGAACTGTTACATTTAATCTATTCTTGGATTTGGCAAAAGGAACTTGTCATGAATAAATCAAAAAAAAATCATCCAAAATCCGTTGAAAATATACGGAACCTCAGATCATCTGAGTCAGAACAAGGGGACTACGAAGGACTTAGTTTTGATAGATTATTCCACGCGACAATCAGTCAATTGAGCAACTGGACGTCGCCCGGAACACTCCTGATGTCTTTTGCAGATTGGTTAATCTATTTATATTTCTCACCGGCAAAACGAGCCGATTTAAATAAAAACGCACTCAAAAAACTTGGGCATTTATTACAATACATCCACCAACAAACCCAAGATAAATGTGCACCTTGTGTTGAGGTACGTCAAACAGATCATCGCTTCCAAAATGAGCTGTGGGCAAAGTTTCCATTCAATATCTATACCCAGTCATTTTTATTAACCGAAGAATGGTGGAACGATGCAACGACACATCTTCGTGGTGTTTCCAAACATCATGAAAATATTGTTAATTTTGTCACGCGCCAAGTTTTGGATATTTTTGCCCCCTCAAATGTTCCTGCAATGAACCCCGAAGTAATCACGACAACAATGAATGAAGGAGGCATGAATTTTATCAAAGGATGGAATAATTTTCTTGAAGACATTACTCGGGAACTGAATAACACCCCGCCTGCAGGCAGTGAAAAATATAAAGTTGGAGAGAATATTGCGGTAACTCCAGGAAAAGTTATTTACAGGAATCGTTTAATTGAACTTATCCAATACGAACCAACAACACCTACCGTTCATCCAGAGCCTATTTTGATCGTTCCTGCATGGATCATGAAGTATTACATACTTGATCTTTCGCCAAATAATTCCATGGTTAAATACTTAGTAGATAAAGGACATACCGTATTTATAATCTCCTGGAAAAACCCAACCTCTGAAGATAGAGACTTGGATTTTTCTGATTATGCACAACTTGGAGTGATGGATGCTTTAAAAACAATAAACCAAATTATTCCACAACAAAAAATTCATACTGTAGGCTATTGTATTGGAGGAACCTTATTAACTATGGTTGCTGCACAAATGGCCGCTAATAATGATAATCGATTAAAAACAATGACGCTGTTTGCCTCACAAACCGACTTTGAGGATGCCGGCGAACTGCAGCTATTTATTGACGAAAACCAGCTTACCTACATTGAAGACATCATGTGGGAAAAAGGTTATTTAGACGGATCGCAAATGGCCGGTGCATTTAGTATGTTACGGTCCATAGATTTGATTTGGTCGCGCGCTGTTTATGATTATTTGCTGGGCAAACGACAAACAGTAAATGATTTGATGGCATGGGATTATGATACCACAAGAATGCCCTATAAAATGCATAGTGAGTATTTGCGCCATTTGTTTTTAAACAATGACTTAGTTGAAGGACGTTTTAAGATTCTTAATAATAATATAAATCTTGCTGACATACAGCTCCCAATTTTTTCAGTAAGTACCATAAAGGATCACATTGCGCCATGGAAGTCCGTTTATAAAATTCATTACTTTACTGATAGCGAGATTACTTTTGTGTTAACTAACGCAGGCCATAATACTGGGATTGTTAATGTGCCCGGTGAGCCTGGACGAAGTTATCAAATACTAACTCATAAAAGAAATGAGAAACATTTGGCCCCTGACATTTGGTTAGAAAGAGCCCCTCACTTTAAAGATTCTTGGTGGCCCACATGGGAAAAATGGCTTGCAGATTACTCAGGCTCCAAAAAGAAACCACCTAAGCTAGGTAACCCTGAAAAAAATATAAGCGTAATTTGCGATGCTCCAGGGACTTATGTGCTGAAAAAATAAAATAACTTACTTGAGTATCGTTCAATATACAGCAAATATGGCTTTTCATTGAACGATAAGGATTAATTGCTAAAATAACTCACTAATTCTTGACCTAAATAGAGGACTCCATTATCTTATCGTTTTATAATTTATTCATAACCCATGAAGCCAACCGCTTTAGCCAATCCTATTTCATTGAATTCCTCCATTCATCTTGGCTATATTAAATATTTTTTTGTGTTCATGGCAGGACTGATAGCGCCTTTTGGTTTTGCACCTTTTCACATACCAGGGTTGATACTTTTAAGTTTGGCATTTCTCTATTCAAGCCTCCAGAATTGCTCTAGAAAACAAGGTTTTTCTTTAGGATTTTTTTATGGGATGGGTTATTTTGGATTTGGGGTTTCTTGGGTCATAGTCAGTATTCATGACTATGGACAACTCAATTATTTTCTTGCCGGGTTAATTACATTAATTTTCATTATGTACCTTGCACTCTTCCCTGCTCTAGTAGCTTATCTATATAAATTGCTAGAGTTCAAAAATCGCAAACTGATGTCTTTAACTCTATTTTGTGTCTTATGGTGTTTGAGTGAATATTGTCGTGCTACATTATTTACTGGATTTCCCTGGCTATCAGTAGGCACACCACTCATTGATACACCAATAAAATACATCGCACCTATTCTAGGAGTTTATGGATTAAGTTTAGTATGTGTCCTTATTGCGGCATTACTCACTTTAGCCGTGACACAAAACTCAGCCAATCGTTACTATTATTTAATCACCATTGTACTGATTCTTATCGGCCCGATGTTGTGCAAAAACATTTCATGGTCACAGATCAAAAAAGAACCAATTAGTATTGGTGCCGTACAAGCCAATTTATCCATGCGCGATAAATGGGATGAAGCCTTATTTTGGAACTTACTAAAATATTATGAAAACTCAATTAATAAACTTTTGGGAAAACAATTAATTATTTTGCCTGAGTCAGCCATACCGCTACCCGCAAGCTATTTGGATAAATATTTACTTAAACTGAATAACAAAGCATTAAAGGCAAAAAGTGCGCTTATGTTAGGTATTTTACAACCTACAAATGATTCAGAAACAAATTACTACAACTCAGTCATTACACTCGGGCAAGCAAAAGGGAAAAAACTCAAACGTCATCTAGTTCCTTTTGGAGAATACATTCCCAAACCTCTGGTGACGATTAATCATTGGTTGAACTTACCAGAACCTAATTTGTTGCCAGGAAAAAGAAAACAATCTCTAATTCGCATTGAAAACCATCCAATAGCAAGCCTCATTTGTTATGAGATTGCATATCCCAATATATTGCGTGAACAAATGCCCCAAGCCCAATGGATCGTTTCAATCAGTGACAATGGCTGGTTTGGGCATTCACTGGCTAGTTACCAACAATTACAAATGGCGCAAATTCTTTCTCTACTTACAGGGAGATATCAAGTAGTCGTTAATAACGATGGTCTATCATCAGTCATTGATGCCAATGGGGACATAATAGAAAGCCTTCCTCCTTTTAGTCCTGGCCTCCTAGAAAGCAGTGTCTTTCCGGCAGAAGGTTTGACCCCATGGATTATTTGGCATGAGTACCCATCCCTCATTTTTTGCACAATTTTCCTTGTTTTTATACTTTTTATTCAACTTCGTCGCTTATTCCGGTAATAATCTATTGCTGGCAGACACAAGAGGAGTTATCCTTAGCGATTTAGAGTCACTTAAAAAAATTGGACTATGGATAATACCTATATACCACAAGAAGTTGAGGAACAAGCTCAACAGTATTGGCATAAAAAACAATCATTTAATGTTTCAGAAGATTTAAACAGAGAGAAATTTTATTGTTTATCCATGTTCCCCTACCCAAGTGGAACATTACACATGGGGCATGTTCGCAACTATACCATTGGAGACGTTATTGCTCGTTATCAACGTGCTTTGGGCAAAAATGTGCTTCAACCAATAGGTTGGGATGCATTTGGTTTGCCCGCTGAAAATGCGGCCATCAAAAACGGAATTCCACCCGCTGAATGGACTAAAAAAAATATAGAGTCTATGAAAAAGCAATTTTTACGTCTAGGCAATGCTTATGATTGGAGACGTGAAATTTGTACTTGTGCACCTGAATATTATCGATGGGAACAGTGGTTTTTCATTCGCTTATTCGAGAAAGGTTTAGTCTACAAAAAAAATGCCGTAGTAAATTGGGATCCTGTAGATCAAACTGTTTTAGCAAATGAACAAGTCGTTGATGGGCGTGGCTGGCGCTCGGGTGCACTTGTTGAGCGCAAAGAAATTTCTCAATGGTTTATTAAAATTACTGCTTATGCGGATGAATTACTTAGCTCACTGGATACTTTGGACGAATGGCCCGCGCAAGTAAAACAAATGCAACGCAATTGGATTGGTCGTTCCACCGGTACTGAAATTCATTTTAACGTCAATAATTATCCTAAACGATTAAAAATATACACAACACGACCTGATACTTTAATGGGCGCAACCTATCTTGCAGTAGCAACAGATCACCCCATCGCTAAAGAAGCAGCAAGTAATCGTCAGGATGTCAAAGAATTTATTGACAGCTGCCAAGGCACCAAAATGGCTGAAGCAGAACTAGCTACCATGGAAAAACGAGGTGTAGCTACAGGCATGACAGCAATCCATCCCGTGACCGGCGAAGAGCTGCCTATATGGGTTGCAAATTTTGTACTCATGCAATACGGCTCAGGTGCTGTAATGTCGGTACCTGCACACGATCAAAGAGATTGGGAATTTGCACACAAATACCAGTTACCTATTAAAGAAGTCATTAAGCCTGCAAATGACGTCAAGCACGACTTCAATGCATCTGCCTACACTGGGGAAGGTACACTGATTCATTCAGGCCAGTTTGATGGATTAAGCTCTACTCAAGCAATAGAGACTATAACCAATTTCCTTGAAGAACATGAAGCAGGTAAAGCAACAATTAACTATAGGCTACGTGACTGGGGTGTATCGAGACAACGATACTGGGGTACTCCTATTCCCATGATTTTATGTGAACAATGTGGTACCGTGCCCGTTCCTGATGAAGAGCTCCCCGTAGTCCTTCCAGAAAACGTAATATTTACTGGAGCCGGCTCACCATTAGCTCAATGCCCAGAATTCGTCAATGTTAGCTGTCCAAAATGCGGCCAGGATGCAACTCGTGAAACAGATACGTTTGATACTTTTGTTGAATCCTCTTGGTATTATGCTCGTTTTGCATGTAAAGGTCAGGAAAATGCAATGCTTGATGACCGCGCAAAATATTGGACTCCTGTAGACCAATATGTTGGTGGTATTGAACATGCAGTAATGCATTTACTTTATGCCCGCTTTTTCCATAAATTAATGCGTGATGAAGGTTTAGTAAATTCAGACGAACCATTTAAAGCTCTATTAACGCAAGGCATGGTTTTAAAAGACGGACATAAAATGTCAAAGTCCGTAGGTAATGTTGTCGACCCCAATCATCTGATTGATACCTATGGTGCGGATACAGCCCGATTGTTTGTTATGTTTGCTGCCCCTCCTGAACAATCTTTAGAATGGTCAGATGCAGCAGTAGAAGGTGCTCATCGCTTTCTAAAGCGAATTTGGACTTTTGCTCATCAACATCAAAATATGTTCATGGAAGTAAATGATATCATTCTAAGTGGTAATGGACATGTGAACTGGCAACAAGCTGAAAGTCGTTTAAAGAAATCACGTCATGTTGTACATCAAATCCTTGCACAAGCAACTCACGATTATGATCGGAACCAGTTCAATACCGTGGTTTCAGGATGCATGAAACTGTTCAATGAAATATCTAATTACGCTATAGAAACGGAAGAAGATAAATTCTTTATTCATTCCAGCCTAAGTATCCTGTTGCGATTATTAGCACCTATAACACCTCATATCGCACACCACATATGGCAACAATTAGGCTTTGAAAAAGCAATTATTGATGCTAATTGGCCGAGAGTAGATAAAGGTGCTTTAAAAACTGATGAAGTAGATTATGTGGTTCAGGTTAATGGAAAATTAAGAGCCCAATTTACCGCCAGTGTTGATGCTACAGAGGAAACTTTAGTTGCTGTAGCAAAACAACATGCCAAAGATTTTCTTGTCGATAAAACAGTAAAAAAAGCAATTGTTGTTGCACACAGACAATTGATTAATTTGGTTGTTGGCTAATGAAGGATTATTGCTCTGGCTCATCTAATGTCCCGCATCTGCTACAAAAAAAAGCTGCGGGACAGCAAAAAACCCATTTATTTTCAATATTACGAGGTACCGTTTCTTTTTTGCTCATATTATTACTGTCAGCTTGTGGTTTTCATCTGCGAGGTGTAAGCAGTATACCTAGTTGGCTTAATAACGTGGCCATCATTTCTGAAAATAATGACAAGCAGTTTGTCTCAATATTAGAATCCCGGCTCGATGGAGCAAAAATTCAAGTTAACTCAGATCCTTCTCATGCACAATATTGGCTCATTGTGAATGAAGTGAGCCTACAACAACAGATTATCAGTGTGGGAGCAAGCACGAATCCCAGACAATATACTTTAACCCTCACTGTAGTATTTGCACTGAAAACACGTGCAGGTCAAGTTATAGGAGTTCCTGGTCAAATAAGTATTTCTCGTGAACTTACATTAAATAATGACCGAATCCTTGGCTCTAAAGACGAGGAAAGTATTTTAATTGGAGAAATGAAGCAAGATGCAGTAACCCAAATGATTTATCGACTGAGTCATTTGTCCCCTCCTCCACTAGAGAAAAAAAGATAGCTTAAAGAGGGAAAAGTAAGTAACTTAGGAGATATTGGCATACTAGTATCAATGGATACTAGATTACGTGCTTCTCTTCATCCAATCTTATATGAACACACTTAAGTTAAATTATCATGCAAATCAAACAACAATTACTTGCCCAGCACGTACAAAAAAAAATTGCGCCGCTCTATATGATTATCGGACAAGATAATTACTTGCTGGAAGATTCTTTAACTACCATAAAATCAGCAATAAAAAAAAATCATCATTATGATGAAAAAATCATATCCATCCAATCAGTAGAAGATTGGAATACTGTAAAAGAAGAAGCAAACAGTTATTCTTTATTTTCAGAGATAGTACTCTTAAATATTTTTTATGATAAAAAATCAATCGATGCTACTGGAAAAAAGATTTTAACTGAATACCTTGGCTCGATAAATTCACGCTGTTTTATTGTTATTCGAGCACCCAACATACCGGCAAGGCAATTGCAATGGTTGTCTTCACAGGAGCATGCCGCGCTTATTTTGGCCTATCCACTTAATTCGGATGCAATCATCAGTTGGATCGCTGCACAGTTAAAGAAAAACTCGATGAGCTATGATCCGCAAGTTCCCAATTTAATTCATCAATACACCCAAGGGAATATGTTGGCTTGCTCTCAAGTCATTGAAAAAATAGCTTTATCCTCAACCTCTGGCTGTAAAGTAGATACGCAAGAAGTATTAGAGCACTTATCCAATCAATGTGATCATGATCTTTTTGAATTAATAGATGCCTGCCTGCTAGGCCAAGGAGATAAAACGATTCAGATTTTACGTCATGCTGCAAATAATAAGACTGAAGCAACACTAGTCTTGTGGATGATCAGTCAAGAAATAAGATTAATTATGCAATTGCTCTATTTAATGGAGCAACAAGTAAATTTTCAGACTGCGTGTAACCAGTTAAAAATTTGGCCTCAACGTGTTAACCTTTATAAAATATGTTGTAACCGACTCAATAAAGCCACCTTACAACACTTACATCGATACTGTTATTCTATTGATGAACGGATTAAATCGAATCTAAATACTCAAGTATGGGGCGCCTTAGAAAATGCAGCTCTTTCACTATGTTTGGGGAATTTAATAGGTGACGCATGCACAGCATAGCTATTTTTGGCGGTACATTTGATCCCATACACAATGGTCATTTACAAACCAGTATAACAATACAAACACATTTTAAATTTGATTCTTATATTTTTCTTCCTTGCAAAACAC
This sequence comes from Legionella sp. 39-23, assembly GCF_001897665.1. Lineage (NCBI taxonomy): Bacteria > Pseudomonadati > Pseudomonadota > Gammaproteobacteria > Legionellales > Legionellaceae > Legionella > Legionella sp. 39-23. The sequence goes on from NZ_MKTO01000004.1 coordinate 111,567, forward strand.
CAACGATAAAGCCTCCTACGCTTGCCAGCAATGAACAGAGAGTAGAAATGGTCAAGCTGGCAATAAAGAACATACCAGACTTTAAGATCGATTTACGCGAGATAGAGCGTAACACTCCATCCTATATGGCTGAAACATTAAAAAGTTTCCGAATGGAATATCCTAACTCATCCATAACATTAATTATTGGGTATGATGCTTTTCTCTCACTACCTCAATGGTATCAATGGGAAAAAATTATTACTTTAGCTAATTTGTTGGTAATCAATAGAGATGAGTTCCACAATCATTCCCTTCCAGAAACAATGAACAATTTTTTAGAAAAATATAAAATTAAGAGTAAAATTGAACTCTTAAGCACTCAGGCTGGATGTATTTTTTTATTTAATGCAGGTACTTACGAAATTTCATCCACTTCAGTTCGTGAAGAAATAAAAAAGGGAGCTGATGTAAAAAACAAGCTCCCATATATTGTCTATGAATACATTAAGTCTCAGGGACTATATCAATCAGTTTAAAAGATTCGTTGACTGATACTGTTTGTTTTGCTTTATTAATAATTCCCGGTAAGTACCCCGAAACCCAGTTTATGACCGGTAGTAGCTGATTATAAACTCTGGAACCTTGCACATATTGAGTATATGGCAAAGAAGTCATACTGAGTACTGAGAAGACCAGGGAAATAATAAAAACTCCACGAGCGAAACCAAAAAAGCCGCCTAAGACTTTATCCATAGCCCCTAGGCCACTTCCCCTTAAAAAGAGGCCGAGTATCGCATTGGCAATACCACCAGTAATTAAAACGCCCAGAACAACAATAACAAAACCCGCTATGCTACGAGCCGTCGGATCTTGAATATAAGGTTGCAGATAAGGGCTAAGAGCGCCCGAGTAGTGGTAACCAGCCCATACAGCTAATATCCATACTCCTAAGGCAATAAACTCTTTAATAAATCCCCGGAGCAAACCAGTAATAGTGGATAGCCCTATTACTATGACTAAAATGATATCAATCCATTGATATTGCATTAGCTAACTCCGGTATTGACTACAAAACCATTCAACTGCATGGCGCTTGCCAATTGAGTTTTTAATTTCATCACATCACTTTTAACCGGTGAATGACCTGCATAAACCTTATAAATAGTACCTTGTCTTCCAGCGATTTTGGTATAACTTGCTTTATAACCTTTGCTGTGTAATTTATTAACCAAAGCTTGGGCATTAGTCAACTTTGAAAATGAAGCCAGTTGCACAGCATAAATATCCTTTTTATTCAAACTTCGTATTGTAGATACATTTGCCTTGGCTACATTTGGCTTGCTTATCGGCTTCGCTTTTACTTGAGCAATCGCTTGAACTGGTTTAGCCACAGTTTTGGCTTGTTTTTTTACAACGTTATTTGCAGCATTACTTAGAGCCAACTCAATTGGTTTTGCTATTGCGTCAACTTTAGGCGCTGACACTACCTTAGCAACAGGGACAGCTGCATCCACAACTGCATTATCAGCTACCTGAATGGATTGAATAAAATCTTCCTTACCAAGATCAGAATTTTTCTGTTTCAAATCAGGAGTGTCAATCTTAGCTACTTTTATAGTTTTAAACATCTCCTTCTCATTAGTCATCACTACATTAGGAGTTGTTGGTTTGGGAGGTAACTGCACGTTGACACTAAAATTATTTTCAAGACGTTGACTCGACTTTTTCATCATCGCAGGTAGGAAAATTGCTCCTAATGATAAAACAACAGCCACACCAACTAAACGATGCTTTAGCTTCTCATCAATTACTAATTTCATTGAATCTCCTATTAGCCATAACATGGCTCACAGTAAAAAAAGACCCGTAAATAACAATTAAGTCACCAGGTTTAGCTTGTTTCAATGCAGTTTCAAAAGCTACAAGTGGATTATTATAACAAATTTCCACAGGAATTTCTGCATCCTTAAAAAATGTAAGCAAGCAATCTGCAGTAGCAGCACGTTTGCCATCCAATTGTGCAGGATACCAACAATCGACGCAATCTTTTAATGGCAAAATCAAACCCAAAATATCTTTATCTTTTAAAGCAGAAAATACCGCATGTACTTTTGCTTTTTGCAATCTGTGTAAATTATCAGCGAGCAGCTTTACTGATTGAGGATTATGAGATACATCAAATAATATACTTACTGTGTCCTCATGTAATTGCAAACGACCTGGAATAAAAATACGCTGCATTGCAGTTTGAAAATGAGTATGCGCCACCGGTAGCACATCCGCTAATAACAGACATGCAGTAATTGCGGCAGCTGCTGACTTCAATTGTATTGAAGGTTTAGGCAATCCAGAAACTGAAGTAAGTGTAAGCTGTTCGTTGTAATGGAGACTCCAGACAGAGTCTTGCTCCTGAATCACAAACCCCTGCCCGTAAAAATAAGCAGGTGCAGAAAGTTGCATTGCAGCGTTAGTGATTGACGAGGGTGGATTAATATCAGCATAAATAAAAGGCTTTCCAGGACGGAGAATCCCTGCTTTCTCATAACCAATCGCATCAAGCGTAGTACCTAAATAGTCCTGATGATCAAAATCAATCGTAGTAATTATAGATAATTCTGCATCAACAATATTAGTAGCATCCAAGCGCCCGCCCAGTCCCACTTCAAGAATAATAATATCTAAGTCCATTTTTTTGAAATACCACAATGCGGCCAAAGTAGTCATTTCAAAATAAGTCAGGGAGGTTTTTTCGCGCGCTGCATCAATAATACTAAAAGCCTGGCATAAATCATCATCAGCAATAGGAGATAAATTCACACGAATACGTTCATTAAACTGAATAAGATGTGGTGAAGTGTAAGCACCTACCTTATATCCCGCAACATGATAAATCGTTTCAAGAGAAGTTACGGTTGAACCTTTTCCATTAGTGCCAGCAACCGTAATCACTGGACAACCTGGATGATGTAAGCCTAATTTTTTCGCAACTTCCGAGATACGAGTCAAACCAAGCTGTATTTCTTGAGTATTTCTAGTTTCTAAATCATGTAACCATTCATCAAGAGACTTCTTTTGATTCGCAACTGAAGAGGAAAACTGCTGCGTCGATTCGTTGCCCAAATCCTCATGTACTGTAGCGTACATTCCGTCTTTGCGCTCCGCATCGTCTTGTGCTTCGCTCTCTTCAGTGCGTTTTGTAAGTGGGTTAATAGGATGCGGTTTTGACAACTGAATCCCCTGAGCCTTTACGCGTTAATTTAGATATCAACTCTGCAACAACTGGGCGGATATCTTTGCGTTCGAGAATCATGTCAATATGTCCATGTTCCAATAAAAACTCACTTCGCTGAAAGCCTTCGGGTAAGGTTTGTCTTACCGTTTGCTCAATAACTCTTGGACCAGCAAAACCAATTAATGCATTCGGTTCAGCAATAATTACGTCACCAAGGCTTGCAAAGCTTGCAGAAACACCACCCATTGTTGGATCAGTTAGAACAACAATAAAGGGCATTCCTGTCTTTGCAAATTTTGCAAGAGCTGCAGAAGTTTTAGCCATTTGCATTAAGGAAAACAATCCTTCTTGCATACGTGCACCACCACTCGCAGTAAAACAAATATATGGACGTTGTTCTTTTGTCGCAGTTTCAACTGCCCGAACAAATTTCTCCCCCACTGTCGCTCCCATGGAGCCACCCATGAAATTGAATTCAAAAGAACCAACAACCACAGGCTGCTGCAACAAAGTTCCTTTGACAATAACCAAAGCCTCTTTCTCGCCAGTTGCTTTTTGAGCTTGTGAAATTCTGTCTTTATATTTTTTTGAATCTCTAAACTTTAATCGGTCTTGGGGTTCTAATGATGCAGCGATCTCTTCTTGACCACCTTCATCAAGAAATTGCTGAATTCGAACACGCGCTGATATCCTGTGATGAAAATTACAGGATGGGCAGACCATTAAATTTCTTTCTAATTCAGTACTGTAAAGAACTTCATTACACCCTAAACATTTAAGCCATAAACCTTCAGGAACTCCCTTTTTTTGGGAAGAATCAGTACTTACTCTCGAAGGCAATAGTTTTTTAAACCAACTCATAATTGGAACCTAATATTATAGAATCACAATATTATACACAGAAAAAAATATTCTTAAATCTATATCAAGGATGGCTTGCTGCTTTTCTCATTAGGTAGCCCGGATTAACCCATATCTTTGCCATAATTCCCACCACAACGAGGGATCTACAAAGCACTACCGCGTAGAGTTCCCAGTTGTATTTGAGATCGTTGGACTTTTTCGCTATGCATCGACCAAGTATTTTTTTAGTAATCCTATAGAGCAACAAAGTAGAAATTCATAGAAACAACAGATTAACGCTCAATCCTTCCCATATTTTTAGCTAAATCATTAGTAAACTCATACAGAATATGACATCCAAATACCAAATTGCACAAAAATACAACTCATTAATTCTAATAAATAAATTTCCCCTATTTTTGAAAAAAAATAGTGATAAGCCTAAAGTTTTCCGCATTCTGTCCGATAACATTTTTGCGTACGGTAAATTCACGCGTAAAAAGGAATTTGCCAATTACAAATGTCCCAAACCAGGGATTCAGGTCTGAGGAGACTATAATTATGGCTCAAATTATTAATACCAACGTACCGTCGTTACTTGCACAGCGTAACTTATCTAAATCCAGTGACGCGATGGCTACTGCGATACAAAGATTATCATCTGGTCTAAAAATTAATAGTGCGAAAGATGATGCGGCAGGTCTTGCAATTGCAACAAATATGACATCACAGATTCGCGGTATGGACCAAGCAGTGAAAAACGCAAATGACGGTATTTCATTGGCACAGGTAGCTGAAGGTGCAATGCAAGAGTCAACTGACCTCTTACAACGCATGAGAGAATTAGCACTTCAATCTGCAAACGGAACCTACAGCCAAGCAAACCGTGACGCGTTACAAAATGAAGTGAACAACCTTTTGAGTGAAATGGACGATATTGCCCACAATACTCAATTCAACGGTCAAACAATATTGAACGGATCATACACCAATGCTTCACTGCAAATCGGTGCTAACTCTGGTGAGACCATTACATTTTCTATCAACAGTGTTGCATCTGCTGATATAGGTCATATTGCTTACCAAACAGGAACTACAGTAAGCGGTAATGCTGCAAGTGATATTACGATTGCTCTTGGCTCTAGTGCAGCAGTCAGCATTGGATCTTCTGCAAACTATATCGGTGCAGCAGCTAGCCAGGACAGCACTTCAGCTTTTGCTAAAGCAGCAGCACTTAACGCGGCAGGTATTTCTGGTCTAACTGTAACTGCTTCAACAAGTGGCAGCGCAACCGTCGGGGCTATTGGTGGTGCAGCCGGCGATACTTATAACCTGAGTATTAATGGAGTTAACATATTTATTAACCAAGACGTGTCTACTGCATTAAGCAACAACTCGCTTTTAGACGCAATTAATGCTTCAAGCCAACAAACTGGTGTGGTAGCCACACTTAATGGCGGTAGTATGACCTTAACTGCAGCAGATGGAAGAAATATTGACGTAACAGAAACTGGTACTGGATTTACAGCTGGTACAAACGGACTAAGTGTTACTGGCGGTGCATTTGCTACAACTTTACGTGGAAATATCACTATGAGTGCGGCAGAAGCCATTACTGTCGGCGGAACAGCAACAGATATTGGCTTATCTAGTGTGAGCGTGGACACTAGTGGGGTTAATATAATTGATATCACTACTCAAGCTGGTGCAGAAAAAGCCATATTGAGAATTGGTGCTGCTTTGGACAGTATTACGACTAACCGTTCATCATTAGGTGCGATGCAAAACCGACTTGATGCAACAGTAAATAATCTGCAAAACGTATCTGATAATATGTCTGCTGCGCGTAGCCGTATTCAAGATACCGATTATGCAGCAGAAATGGCTAGTTTAACTAAAAACCAAATCCTGCAACAAGCTGGAACAGCAATGTTGGCGCAAGCAAATTCAATGCCACAATCTGTTCTTTCCTTGTTAGGATAGTTGTAACAAAAGAAGTAAAAAACCGAAATGCGGCATTTGCCGCTTTCGGCTTATTTGTATCCCAATGATTAAAGATACAAATCAAGGGAAAGGAGTAAAAAATGACTATGGAATCGATTCCTCCAGCAAATAATAAATTGCTACAGACAGATTCAGCCAAATTAAAGGACAAAAACATTAAGCCTGTGACCAAATGCGCCACATCGGATCTTAATTTGGATATTGATTCGAAACAAGCCATAGATAATGCCACTGGTCTTCTGCAAACTATTGTCACTGACAAAATCTCGGCAAAGATAATTCGCAAAATACCCTCAGACGAATATTTGCATTTACTACACTTGCTTGATGGGATAATTAGTGGTTCTATAGATAAACATGTTTGATGCAATTTATGGATAAAATGTAATTTCAGAGGAAATTATTAAAACAGAAAAGGGAATGCTATGGGTCTATCAACGCCAGGTATTGGATCAGGTTTAGACATTAAAGCAATGGTTGAAGGGATGGTGAAAGCAGATCTCATGTCAATTCAGCTAAAACATGATAAAAAACTTAATTCAGTCGCTACTGAATTGTCTGCATTTGGGCAATTAAAAAGTGCCATATCAACCTTTCAAACGAGTCTTAACTCCCTATCTTTTGCTAGTGAATTTAATCAAATGAATTGTACAATCAATGAAACCGGATATGTTGCTGCATCAGTTACAGGAACAGGGGTTGCAGTTGATGGTTTATATCAAATACAAGTTCAACAATTAGCTCAAGCACAAAGCCTTGCCAGTGCTTATTTCGCCAACAGCACTACTGCTGTGGGTAGTGGCAGTATCACCATTAACTTTGGCACATACAGCAACAGCAATACAACGTTCACGCAAAATACAACAGTTCCTCCTGTAACAATTAATATAGCTTCAGGAAATGACAGTCTCACTGCGGTTTGCGATGCAATTAACGCTGCGAACGCAGGTGTTACGGCATCGATTGTGCAAGATAGCCTTGGCTCAAGATTAACCCTAACCTCATCAGAAACAGGTGAGAATTATGCGATGCAAATTACAGGCAGCTTGACTGCTTTAAATTATGACCCAACAACAAGCAATACTCAGTTAACTCAAACCATGGCCGCGCAAAACAGCCTAGTAAAAATTAATGGATTAGTTCTAAATGAAAACAGCAATCAAATTGAAGGAGCGATATCAGGAATCACTCTTGATCTACAACAAGCTGATCCAGCAACAACAGTAACTTTGACTGTAAAAAAAGATGTAGAGCATGCCAAAGGCTTAATTAATGATTTCGTCAAAAAATATAATGATTTTATGAAATTCATCACCAACTTAACTGGTTTCGATATGCAGACCAGAAAAAAAGGCGTGTTACAAGGTGACAGTAAGCTTAGAGAGTTAAAAACCAACTTATATAACTTGGCCACCAGCCCATTAACTTCTGTTGGACCAATCCAAAGTCTCGCTGACTTAGGTATTACCTCCGATAAACATGGTTTATTACAAATTGACCCGGATATGTTGAATGAGGCCATTGATAATAATTATCAAGCTATAGGTAACTTATTTGCAAAACAAATTACAGCGACTGATCCCAATATTAAACTCAACTCTTTAGACACTGAGGTCGCTGCAGGTTCATATGATGTTATATTGAGCGAATATACTCCTGGGGTAAGTATGTCAGGGACTATAGGTGGCATTTTAGCCAACTCCCCAGATGGAGTTACTCTAAATGGTACAGGCGATTTCAGTACATTATCGATCGACGTGCTTTCAGGATTAGTGGGAAATCGAGGCCAAATTATCGTTAGCGATGGTTTAGCCTCATTGATCGATGGCTATTTAGACTCCTTGGTGGATGATGATGGCGAAATTGAAGAACGAATAGACCGTTTAAACGATCAAGCAAAACAATTAGATGAAATGCAAATACGCATTAACGAACGCAGCATTACTCTAGAAAAAAGATACTATAAGCAATGGAATGCTGTGGATCTCTTAATTTCACAGATGCAAAACACCAGCAATACACTGACTCAAATCTTGTCGAACCTACCCAAATTGAAAACCAAATAATTGGAGCATCATTAATGAAAAAACCCTATCAACAAGTTATAAATCAATATAAAACCATTGAACTACAGACTCGTATTGATACAGCCTCTCCACATGAATTAATTAATTTATTGCTGCAAGGTGCACGAACTCATATTGCTACAGCTCAAGGCAATATTGATCGCAATGAAATTCAAGAAAAAGGAGAGCATATTAGTAAAGCATTAAGTATTATTGAAGGTTTAAAAACCAGCCTAAACCGTGAACAAGGTGGGGAAATAGCGGAAAATTTACTCCAATTATACGGACATATTGAGTTTTTGTTGTTAAAAGCCAACCTTAATAATGACAAAGAACTGCTGACACAATCTAATTCATTGCTTGCACAGTTGCATGAGGCATGGCAAAGAATAAGCCCCGATAATCTAGAGTCTGACTCATCGCTCTCTTAATTATAGATACTGAAACTTAATAAGCATTGTACCTGGGTGCAGCGCAGCGGAACCCGGGAGCCGTATTACATCATTCCAGGGTTCCGCTGCACTGCACCCAGGCTACAAAAACACACCTAGTATCCCTTAACCGTCATTATTGGCATTGAGTCAACATAAGCCTACCATCATTTAAATCAATAGGGTCAACTCACTGAAATAACTACAAAACTTTATTTTAAAAATTACTGCAGATTTGCAATTTTATGCTAGACTTTACCACGAGTGGTTGCTGTATATTCCACGTTTTGTTGTTTAAACATCAATCAAAGGAAGACTATTTAAATGGAACAATTAAAACAAACCTTTTTAAAATCCACCCTTGTAGTTGCCTTATTCGCATCAAGCTCTGTTTTTGCAGCTGGTGTTACAAGTGGACAACTCGTCATAATTAATGGTCTCGGGAATGCCGACTCCTCTTCAGGCTACCCAGGAAGTACAGCTTCGAGTATTTCTGTAGTAGTATCAGACAGTACAGGACCATGCTCAACTACTGCAACAGTTGCTTATTATGGTACAGTAACTGTCAAATGGTCTGCTTCAAATACCCATAGTTCAACTTCTTGTACTGGTATTACTTCAGTAGCAGTAACACCTCTTAAAACATCAATCGGTACTGTTTCAACTGTAGTTTATGACAGTGTGACTACCACAACAGTTCCTGCAACTACAGCAACAGCAGTATCCTTCACTCCTCCTACTACAGCTTATGCTAACATAGCACTTCTTGTTACTGGAGCTGGAACTCCAGCTTCAGCTGTTACAGCATCTGCTACAGCATGGGGTGTAGGTGCAGCAGCAGCTCCAGTTTTTGACACAGCTAATGGTGCTCTAACTACTGTAGGTATTCCAGGTGCTACAGGTCTATATGGAATCAGAGCAGAAGAAATTATGAGACATTTTGCAATTATGCCGTTTCTGGGTTAACAATTAATTAAAAAACACAGATCCTTGAGTTGTTAGGCCAAATGCTTCAACTCATTGCCCCCAATTTACAAGGGTTTGTGTTTTTTATCTAAAGGCAGCTAACACCAGATGAGTTTCTCCTGAATTTTTTTAATCTTATCGTTGTTTTCTCATTTTTTCACTAAGGATTATCCTTATTATTTCTCCCTATAAATGCTAGCTTTTTACTCAATATCCTTTTTTACTTAACATTAATTAACATCGAAATGCTGGTTTTCATTCCAACTCGCATTATCAAGAACTAGCATAAAAATAGAGCTCATCAAATTTAAAGTTATTTTTAAAAGTGTCGCTATAGAGAGTACAACGACTCAAATTGAGATCATGTTATGAAAATTATGATATCAATGACCGTCTCAATTGCTTTACTAACGGCCAGCCAATTCGCTTTTTCCTATACGCGATATGGTGAAACTTTATGTAATTCACCTGATTATTTTTGTATGAAAGTTAAAAATGGTGAAAGCTGGGAAAAACTATTTCCTAATACTGAAGAACGAGATATGGTTCGACGAATTAATCGCATGAATATTTCATTGCGCTCCGGAATGACGATTGCTGTACCTAAAAATATCGATCGCTTAACTATCTATGACGTTTCTCCCTTTCCACGGTATATTGACTCTGAAGGAGAGAAAACAATTTATGTAAGCCAAAAAAAATTGGCTTGGGCTGCCTATGATCAAGATGGAGAATTACTTTGGTGGGGGCCAATTTCTTCGGGGATAGGAAAGTGTCCAGGGGTCATAGGTGGTTGTGGTACACCTACAGGTTCATTTCGTATTGTGCGTAAACAAGATATAGATTGCGTATCTACGGTATTCCCGAGAAGAGCTGATGGCAATGATGGAGGTGCGCTAATGCCCTATTGCATGCATTTCTTTAGAGGTTATGCATTACATGGAAGTTATGATGTGCCAGGTTTTAGAGCAAGTCATGGTTGCATTAGAATGTTCATTGAAGACGCACGTTGGCTAAATGAAGAGTTTGTTGATCTACCCGGTGATGGCATGAAAGGTACTCGTGTTATCATTGATCCTACTGATGACCCAAACGAGCAATAGACAAATTATAGACAAACTGTTAATATTTTACATGGTGAAATTTATATATTTGTATGATAACGTTGCCCGTTGACTTCGTGATTTAAAAAACTGCATAGAGTACGCTATGGTCAGAAAAAAGTAACCGTTTGCTTGAATCTCGGGAAACAGTTGGATTTGAGCGCAGATTGCGCCAAATTACAGCTACTCAATGAATAGGGCTTGAGCTCTTACAAAAAAGTGCGGGTTGAGTAGGCTACATCTGGACATCTTTTTCGATTGAAGAATGTTTCAGAATAATTGGTCAAAATAATGCTAAGCGCTTATTTTATGCCAAAGTAGTAATACAAAATCAATCCATGTAGATGAATTTGGAGAATGATAAAAGCATGGCACATTACAATACACGATCCGAATCAGCAGTTAGCTTTGGGATGCAGTCGATAATGCCTTGGATGGTATGGGGCTTGGGTTGTTTATTTTACTTTTATGAATGTCTTTTACAAGTATCCCCTAGTGTTATGAGTAACGAATTAATGAGAGATTTCTCAGTTACCAGTCAAACATTAGGAATTCTATCTGGTGTCTATTTTTATTCTTATGCAGCGATGCAATTACCTGGTGGCGTATTAATGGACTATTTTGGTCCACAACGATTGTTAACACTAGCGACTATTGTTTGTGCAATAAGCACTATCGCCTTTGGAATGACCAATAACTTTTTTATGGCGTGTGTCGCACGCTTGATGATAGGTTTTGGTTCAGCCTTTGCAGCTGTAGGTACGATGAAACTCGCTGCAAATTGGTTCCCTGCTCAACGTTTTGCTCTGCTGACGGGTCTTATGGTTACCATAGGAATGTTAGGAGCAATTGGTGGTGAAGCACCGTTAGCATTATTAGTTGATAGTTTTGGCTGGCGCCATAGCATGCTCATTATGGGGACTATTGGTCTTGTTCTTGCTGTTTTAATTAGCATCATTGCTAAAGATACTCCTAAGAATCATGAAATTGCCCATCAACATCCTATCGAAGAAGAACACCTAATCCCCAGTTTATTAACGCTAATAAAAAATAAGCAACTTTGGTTGGTTGCTTGCTATGGGGGGTTAATGTATATGGCCACTCCTGTTTTCTGTGGGCTGTGGGGTGTTCCTTTCCTAATGACTAAAATGATGATCACCAAAACAACTGCAGCAAACTATATTTCCTTAGTTTTCATCGGCTGGGCAATTGCTAGTCCATTATGGGGAATATTTTCGAATCGTATTGGCTTACGCAAACCACCTATGTACATTGGATGCATTGGTGCGCTTATCTGCTCTACGATTTTTATTTTTGCCCCAATTAATAATGCAATATATATGGAAATTTTGTTGTTTGCATTTGGTATATTTTCCGCAGGTTTTTTACCTGCATTTACTGTAGCCAAAGAATTATGCAATAAAAAATATGTCGCTACCGGTTTAAGCTTTATGAACATGATGAATATGATAGGCATTGCATTAGCACAGCCACTTATTGGTTTCGTCCTGGATAGGATGTGGCAAGGAGAACTGAATGGAAATGTTCGAATATATCCATTAGAAGCGTACTATACCGGACTTGCTATTCTTCCTATAGGAATGCTTATTGCGCTAATTATTTTACCAAAAATTAAAGAAACTTATTGCCAAAGTGTACATTAATGGAATAATACGTGACTTCCTGGGGTATAATAACCTGGGTGCAGCAAAGCGAAACTCAGGTTTTCCTGTCGCAGATTATGCATGCACTCAAATACATTTTTTAAAGTAGATTTGATATGGCTAAAAAACTATACATCAAGACCAACGGCTGCCAAATGAATGAATACGATTCAACTAAAATGGCAGAAGTTTTGCAGCAATCACATGGCTTAGTCAAAACGGAGCATCTAGAAGAGGCAGATGTAATATTGCTTAATACATGCTCTATTCGTGAAAAAGCACAAGAAAAAGTTTTTTCCCAATTGGGACAATGGCGTGAATATAAAGCAAAAAACCCACATGTGGTTATTGGTGTCGGTGGCTGCGTTGCAAGCCAAGAAGGTGAGGCAATCATTAAAAGAGCCCCATTTGTCGATATCGTTTTTGGCCCTCAAACCCTACACAGACTTCCAGCATTGCTCAATGAGCGTGCAGAAAAGAAAAAACCCGTGGTTGATATCAGCTTCCCTGAAATTGAAAAATTTGACCATTTACCGCCACCAAGAGCCGAAGGTCCAACTGCATTTGTCTCGATTATGGAAGGTTGTAGTAAATACTGCAGTTTCTGTGTTGTCCCTTATACCCGTGGTACTGAAATTAGTCGCCCTTTTGATGATGTACTTGCTGAGTGTTATCAATTGGCCACACAAGGTGTTAGAGAAATCAATTTATTAGGACAAAATGTTAATGATTACCGAGGCGTGATGGAACATGGTGATATCGCTGACCTGGCACTTTTAATTCATTATCTTGCTGCTATAGAAGGTATAGATAGAATTCGTTTTACAACCTCACATCCTTTGGCATTCTCAGATAATTTAATTAACGCTTATGCAGAAGTACCGGAATTGGCAAATCATTTACATCTGCCGGTACAAAGCGGTTCTGACCGCATTTTAGGTTTGATGAAACGAGGCTATACAGCGTTGGAATTCAAATCCAAGATTAGAAAATTACGTAAAGTACGCCCTGATATTCGTTTATCTACAGACATTATCGTTGGTTTCCCTGGAGAAACAGATAAAGATTTTCAAGACACTATGGATTTGGTTCATGAAATTGGTTTCGATACCTCTTTTAGTTTTATTTATAGTCCAAGACCGGGTACACCAGCAGCGAATTTGCCTGATGACACCCCATTGGAAGTGAAAAAACAACGGCTGCAGATATTACAAAATAGACTAGTACTAAACGCTTCTCGTTATAGCCAATCGATGGTTGGCAGTACACAAAAAATATTAGTTACTGGCCATTCTAAAAAAGACTCCCAACAACTGTCCGGGCGCACTGAATGCAATCGAGTTGTGAATTTTGATGGCCCAGCTCATTTAATAGGTCAATTCGTCAATGTGCAAATCAATGATGCCTTACCTAATTCATTACGAGGGCGTCTCAGCGAAGTTGAGATTGAAACAATTTAATGATAGAGCATATTCACAAACAATTAACGGTTCCACGCGAGTACCATAATCAACGTATTGACAGTGTACTCGCCCACCTACTCCCTGATTATTCGCGTTCACAAATTAGCAATTGGATTAAAAGCGGTACAATAACACTCAATCAGAAACCATGTAAGCCTAAAGACAAGGCGTTGGACGGGGATTACATTGAGGTCAATGTTAATTTCACGTTAATGGATAATGATTTTAATCATTGTGCCCCTGAACAAATTCCTTTAAGTATTGTTTATGAAGATGACGACATTTTAGTACTCAACAAACCTGCAAACATGGTCGTTCATCCAGGCGCGGGAAATAGAGAGCATACTTTAGTAAATGCTTTGTTACACCATGCCCCTTCCTTACACCATTTACCTAGAGCAGGCATTATTCATCGCTTAGATAAAGATACAACCGGTCTTTTAGTCGTGGCAAAAACATTACCGGCACATACTGCTTTAATACGCCAAATGCAGGCACGCGATATTCAACGTCATTATATTACTTTGGTACAAGGGCATATTATTTCAGGTGGTACGATTGATACTGGTTTTGGTCGACACCCACGAAATCGGTTAAAAATGGCCGTGCAAGAGCACGGTAGACAAGCAGTAACTCATTATGCAGTAAAAAAACAATATCAAGATTTTACTTTACTGGATGTCCAGCTGATGACTGGACGCACTCATCAAATTAGAGTTCATTTGTCTTATATCAATCATCCTGTTGTTGGAGACTCGCTTTATGGTGGTCGGATGCGTGTTCCAGCTCATGCGACGGAGCAGTTACGCACTCTAATCCAAGATTTTAAAAGACAGGCACTGCATGCACGTACACTCTCATTTTATCATCCACAAACAGAAAATGAGTTGACGTTTACAGCGCCAATACCTGATGACTTTCAACTTCTTCTTAACACATTGGACGAGCATTATGAAGAATAACCTAGCAAATTGGCCTGCGCCAAAAAATATCACCGCCTTGAGCACAACTCGTCTATCAGGGTATAGCCAAGCACCTTATGACAGCAATAATATGGGTTTGAATGTGGGTGATAACGATCAGCACGTGTTGCAAAACCGACAGCAGCTTATAGAGGTGTTGCACCTGCCCGGCGAGCCCCAATGGTTACATCAAACACATGGTACTCATTGTGTTATTGCCGAAGAGGATCCGAATCGAAATGCGGATGCTTCCATATCCCGCTCTATGAATCACCCTTTAGTTATTCTTACTGCCGACTGCCTGCCCATCATGCTTTCTAATGTACAAGGCACTGAAATTGCAGCGGTTCATGCTGGCTGGAAAGGATTAGCTCATGGAATTATTGAACATACCCTTGATAAAATGAACAGTCTGACATCTGATATAATAGCCTGGATAGGCCCATCAATTTGTCAAAAATGTTATGAAGTTGGCGAAGAGGTATACCAAACGTTTACCGATACTTATCCTTTAAGTAAACAAGCATTCAAACCTGTAAATGGAAAATGGTTGGCTAATTTACCCCTTATCGCTGAAATTGTTTTAACTAAAAGAGGCATTAAAGCTGTATATCAGTCTGGATTATGTACTTTTGAGTTAAAAAATGAGTTGTATTCCTATCGAAGAACATCACAAACAGGTAGAATAGCTACCTTAATCTGGTTTAATGATCAACCTCAGGACTAATAATTATGATAAAACATATCAAATTCATTATAAGTACCCTGCTTCTTGTAACAGCCTCATCAACTTATGCGGCAAACGAAGCAGCAGCCCCTTCCCCTACGCCTATGCCCAGTTTGGCTCCGGCTCTAAAAAACATTATGCCTGCGATTGTCAATGTTGCAGTACAAGGCTATTTACCTCCTAGTGAAGCTCAAAACAACAAAAAGCAAGGACCAAATTCTGAAAAAGGACGTAAATTTGAAAGCATAGGCTCTGGTGTCATTGTTGATGCGCAAAACGGGATCATCATAACTAATGATCACGTAATTCGTAATGCGAATCTTGTTACCATTACGTTACAAGATGGTCGACGTTTAAAAGCAAAACTGATCGGTAGTGATAGTGAAACTGATTTAGCCATATTAAAAATTACTGCTACCAATTTAAAATCCCTGCCTATAGGTGATTCGGATCAACTGCAAGTTGGTGATTTTGTAGTGGCTATTGGTAATCCTTTCGGTTTAAACAGTTTTGGCAACAGCCAGTCTGCAACATTTGGTATTGTCAGCGCATTAAAACGCAGTGATTTAAATATTGAAGGCGTAGAAAACTTTATTCAAACTGACGCAGCAATTAACCCAGGTAATTCTGGTGGTGCGCTGGTTAATACAAAAGGGGAGTTGATCGGAATTAATACTGCAATTCTTTCTCCTTATGGCGGTAACGTGGGAATTGGTTTTGCCATACCCATCAACATGGCAAAAGATGTTGCCCAACAAATAATTAAATTTGGCTCAATTCATCGTGGCTTAATGGGTATATTTGTTCAACATCTCACGCCAGAACTTGCCCATTCATTAGGATATGCTGAAGATTTTCAAGGTGCGTTGGTATCACAGGTTAATCCAAACTCGCCTGCTGAACGTGCTGGTTTAAAAGCGGGCGATATCATTACCCAAATTAACAATACAAAAATCACGCAAGCGACTCAGGTCAAAACAACCATTAGTCTCTTACGCGTCGGCTCCAATGTTAAAATGATGGTACAACGTGATGGCAAGACAATCACCTTGGATGCGGTCGTAACCGACATTAAATCTCATGAACAAAAGCTTCAATCAGAAAATCCTTTCCTTTACGGACTGGCATTAAAAAGCTTTGAACAAGAAACCCCTCCTCACGGTAATGTGATCGGCGTACAAGTCGTCGGCGCTTCAGAAACAAGTGCAGGATGGCGTGCAGGTTTAAGACCTGGGGACATTATTATCTCTGCTAATAAAACTCCAGTTAAAGACGTTAAATCGCTACAACAAGTTGCGCAACAGAAAAAACAAGAATTGTTGGTTCAAATATTACGTGGACCAGGCGCTATGTACTTATTGATTATCTAATTTTAAGTACTTTGTAGCCCCGGATTAACGCAACATAATCCGGCTACGTCAGCAAGTGTAGGCTGGGCTGTTAAGCCCAGCACGCGCTGAATTAATTCTCCAAAATGTCTATTCACAAAATCCATCTCTGTAGACCAATTAACAAATACTTATCCATTGTTCTTAAGAAAGATATTGGTGTTGTTAATGCAGGGCTTAGCAGTCCAGCCTACGGTTATTTAGTTTTGTCAACGAATTACCTAACGCCTACAATCCCGCCCCAGGCACAACACTTGGGCTAGCCCTTTTGTCTTAATGGGTTGTATAAAAAATTTATAAAAAAGCACGATAAAAGCCCACTTTACTTATAATCAGAAAAAAATCAAAAAAAATAGATTAACAGACTTGACAACTTTCCATTAAAACGACAAAATCACGCCTCTTGTGGCTATGTAGCTCAGCCGGTTAGAGCGCGGCACTCATAATGCTGAGGTCGGTGGTTCGAGTCCACCCATAGCCACCATCAAAATCAAATTTATCCCGAAAACATGCATCTTCCCAATCTTGGGAAACACCTTTAAAGAAAAAGCGCCTAACACCAACTCTGTAACTGTTGAAACTCTGCAACAAGATATATAAGATAAAATGTTGGGTCAAAATAACTCAACCTACTTAAAATGCAATCTTCTGGCTGATATATAGTTATTAAAGGAGTAATAAACATGCCTGGACTTGGTTCTCATTTAGATCTACATAATGATAATGACACTTCATCGAGTGCTTATAATCTTTTGTACCTACTTTTTGCGCTCGCTACACTCACGTATTTACTTGCAAGATACTTTGAGTCTCGTAATCGCCTTAACTATGAAAGCCGCTCTGCTCGTATAATATCCGGTTTAATAAAGACTACGACGGACTTGTTGCATACCAAAAGCGACGATATAAAGATTACCGACTATGAAGGTCAAATCATTGCAGTAGGACCACATCGAACTGGTCTAGTGGACGGAGCTGTTGTTGCCTCAAAAATGGAAGGCATACCACCTCATGTTTTTGCCACAGATGACTATGATAAGATACCCGGAGTCCGTACTTTTCTGGATATGTTTCAAGCGATAACAATAAAATCTAAAGCAAGTAAAAGTAGTGATGGGCGATCGGCTAATGCCGAAGCACTAGAAAAAGCTGGGCAAATACTTAGAGAAAAAGGCTGCTTAGCACTCTTCCCTCAAGGTAATCTTGCAAAAATAGGCCAAGAGCCACACAGAGTCTATGACGGAGCAGCCAAGCTTGCAGTGAAGAATAATGCAGCTATTCGTGTTCTTCGACTAGATGGTTTCTGGAGTGTGGATAACCCGCTCATTCCTGTATTTATTCGTAACAACTCTATTTATCGTGCATTAGGATCTTTTCTTCATATGAACAACGTACGCGTCACCGAGTGTTGTGTCATTGATTTCCACACCAAGCCTGGTAGTGAAAACCTAAGTGAGGTGGAGAAAATTGAGAAGATCTGTATGCAACTTTATGCATTCTACCGTCGTCCAGAGAACCTTACTGTGAAACAAATTCGTGCTATTGAAAAAGAAGTTGTTGATATTTCTGATAAAACGCATCACCTAATTTGGGCTAAAAAACTCAAACGTGATGGCTTAGTCAAGGAGCTCGCAACTTTAGAAACAGAAAGAGCCGAACTGGAAAAAACTGCTTTAACATCAATGAACGCGAGTCACTGAGCTAGTTAAGTAGTAGCCGCGACCTCAAATCCAAACTCACCATCGATGGTTGGGTCAAAATACCCAACCTACTTGCTACTGTATAAAGCAGCTGAACCACGAAAGCTTATTTACAACGATTCTATCTGATAAGGCTCTTAGAAAAACCCCACTCGCAAATAATAAGCCAACCATTTATTGTAGTGATAAACGCCAATCTGTTTCTTTTATACAGGGATCCGTCCCGGACCTCCACATAAATATTCTAAGGATACCTATCTCTTAAACTTTAGCCATTTGCATTTGGAGGATTTCCTCAATCCGTCTCTATCCATAAGCCTTCACCCAGGCTATTTTTTTGACTACCAGTAAGCTTAGATTTTGTAGTAGCAACATCAAATATCTGGCATCATTGTAAAACGAGATAAGCACAGGAATGAGTCATGGCCTCCAAACAAAGTACCGTTGATTTTATCATTGACCAAACTGCAACAGCAGGAATCGTATATGCGAAAAAAATGTTTGGTGAGTATGCCATTTATTGCGACAACAAAGTCATTGCTTTAGTTTGTGATGATCAATTATTTGTTAAACCCACTCATGCGGGTAAAACATTTATTAATAACTACATTGAAGGCATTCCCTATCCAGGTGCAAAGCCCTATTTATTCATCTCAGCTGAATTATGGGATGAAAATGAATGGTTGACTCATCTCTTTCAAATTACGGCATCCGAAGTACCCATGCCTAAGAAGAAAAAAACTATTAAAAAGTAATATCCCTATGAATCATCAAAGCTCCTTCAATTTTAAACCATTACATGAACAGGATATCAACCTTCTTTACCACTGGTTTCAGGAGCCGAACATTAATCGATGGTATGCTCGAGGTATGGTTTGGTCCCTTGACATGGTAACGAAGAAGTACTTACCAAGAATTTATGGTCAAGATAATGTTCCTAGTTTTATTGTTTACTTGGATAAACAAGCCATAGGCTTTATTCAATACTATTGTTTCAAAGATCATCTCCCTGAAGGTATTTCACATACCAAGAATGCTTTATTTCAAAAGTATCAACCGAATGAATTGGCAGGAGTGGATCTCTTTATTGCAGCAGGCGATAATCGCGGTAAAGGATTAGGCAAACACATGTTGGATATTTTTACAGAGAATCTACCTAACACGTTTCGTGCTGTTGTCGTTGATCCCGCAATTAATAATTACCAAGCAATTCACTGTTATGAAAAAGCCGGATTTCAACACACCGAATATAGTGAAGATAAAGATTATCTGCTCCTGCTGAAAACGTTACGCTAAGGCTTAAATAATATGGGTACACAACAAACAATCAATCCAGTGATACTGGAAAAGGTTACTCAAATACTACAACAACTTTTTAAAGTAGAAGTTGAAATTGCTTCTTTACAGTTTTTAAGCGAGCCAGAGCGCCGAAATGTTGTGTTACGAATTATGCTCCAAAGTACATTGAGCTCTATTCCCCAAAGCATTATTTTCAAACAATCATTACCCGAAGAATCAGAAGCCGATGATAAAGAGGCATACGTACGATTTGCCCGCGATTGGGCTGGTCTTGAGTTTGCAAACGAAATTCATCAAAGCATGCATAATGTCCCGCGCTTTTATGGCGGTGATAAAGAGTATCGATTTATTCTCATCGAAGATTTAGGAGCACCACATATAAGTTTGGTTGATGCATTGACACTCCCCTACCGCGATAAAGCGATTCGGGCTTTAGGTCGCTTCATGCACGCATTAGGGAGCTTCCATGCAGCAAGTTTTTCTAAAACAGAACGGTATGAAGCCATTCTAAATAAAATTCATGGGAATGCGGAAACATTGCAAGAGGACTTGGCGTTCACTCGTACAGATTTACTCGAGAAATTGCACACAATTAATAAAAAACTCAATCTGACTTTAACAACTGCATGCATTAATGAGTCCACTGCACTGATTGAGTCGATACTCACGCCAGGTCCATTTACTGTTTTAACTCATGGGGATATTTGCCCGGATAATGTTTTTGACCACGAAGAAACACGTGATTTGCAACTCATTGATTTTGAATGGGCCTTTGTACGCAATGCCCTATTGGATGGAACTTATCTTAGAATGAGCATGCCTACGTGTTGGTGTGCCAAAGCCATACCCGAGGAGGTCATAGCCCCTCTTGAAATGATTTATCGAGAAGAACTCAAACGAACTATTCCCGCAGCATCTGATGATTTAGCTTATGCTAAAGCCTATACTGAGGCCTGTGGTTTCTGGTTATTGCAACAAACCCTCCACTTTCTTAATTCGACTCTGGAAAAAGACAGAGTAGGTCCTTCAGGGCCTATTCCTCAAAACTCATTATGGGATATCAAAGAAAATTGGGTAAGGCCGAGAGCTTTATCACGTTTACAAGCATTTATTCATGTTGCATCCAAAACCAACTTATTACCCCATTTAAAACAAATGGCGGAGAACATACTCTGTGAAATGAACAAACTCTGGGCTGATGCAAAACCCCTAGAGTTTTATCCTGCCTTTAGGACACTAGATAAAAAATTTTATATTAGAGCTTTTGAAGCAAACGACACACAAGAAATCTGCCAACTCTTTTATGATACAGTCCACAATATTAACTGCAACGATTATACCCAAGAGCAACTTGACGCATGGGCACCTAAAAATCCGAATGTGTTCGAGTGGCAAAAATCTCTTACTAAAAACTACACCTTTGTAGCTATTGCTCTAGAAAATAATAAAATCATTGGATTTGCAGACTTAGAAGAAAATGGCCATCTCAATCGAGGGTATGTGCATAAAGACTATCAAAATCAAGGAATCGGAAAAGCATTATTAGAAGCACGTGAACATAAAGCAATTACCTTAGGAATTGTTACACTCTTTTCAGATGTCAGTATCACTGCGAAACCATTTTTTGAGCGTCGCGGGTACATTACGAAAGCAAAACAAACTAAAGAACTGCGTGGCACAATGTTTACAAACTATCGCATGATAAAAAAGTTGACGTCATCTACTAAATAAAATGTCTATGCAAACAAATGCAAAAGATGATTAGCGAAACATTGCTTCATTGTTTTCAGTGAGGCTTTCAAGATGCGTTTTTCGCATATAAATTACAACAAGCCCTAGATACTTTAAACTGAATTTTTGTTATGTTTAGTAGAAATCACTCACTAATGACATTGCGATAACCAGTGTCTTTAAATTCACTTTTAAATAAGAGTATAAAACACTATGGAGCGGTTAAAAGCCTATTTTCTTAAAGACACGACACTAAGAACTGAAATCATTGCAGGGATCACCACTTTTTTAACAATGGTGTATATTGCCTTTATTAACCCAAGTATTCTGCATGATGCAGGGATGGATCAAGGTGCAGTATTTACAGCTACTTGTCTTATTACTGCTTTTGCCTGTTTACTCGCAGGCCTCTTTGCTAACACCCCCATCGGTATTGCTCCGGGTATGGCTTTAAATATCTTCTTTTCCTATACGGTCGTACAAGGAATGGGTATACGCTGGGAACAGGCTTTGGCTATTGTTTTTCTTTCGGGTGTCTTATTCTTTTTTATGTCGCTCACTAGCCTGCGACGTCTTTTAATTGAAGCAATCCCCTATAATTTACAAATTGCTATCTTAATAGGGATTAGTCTGCTCATTGCGTTAATTACCTTACAAAATAATCAAATTATTATAGCGGATAACCATAATTTAATGCGTCTAGGTGAAATCAATCGGCCTGAAGCAGGATTATTTTTCTTAGGTTTTCTACTTATTCTGATTTTGGATTATTTTCAAATACCAGGAGCTATTATTCTTGGGATACTGAGTATTACCGCTTTAAGTTTGTTAATGGGCTTGTCCACCTGGCAGGGATTAATTTCCATGCCCCCTTCCATGCAAGCTACTTTTTTAAAACTTGATTTTTCTGGTCTAAATACTGCGCTTGCCATAAAAGCCACTTTCACCTTTTTTTTAATTGCTGTATTTGATGCAACAGGCACATTGATCGGATTATTGAATCCATCAGTATTCAAACAACAAAAAAACTATGGGAAACGCCTGAGTAACTGCTTAACAGCGGATGCAGCAGCTTCAGCTGTAGCGGGATTATTGGGCTCAGCAAGTACATCTCCTTATATTGAATCAGCGGCAGGTATTGAAGCGGGTGGACGTGGTGGTATTACCGCAATCGTCATTGCTCTCGGTTTTATTCTCATGTTATTTTTCTCACCTTTAGCGCGAATGATCCCTAATTTTGCTGTAGGTCCCGCTCTTCTTTATGTCGCATGTTGTATGATGAAACACCTTACTGATATGAAATTAAATGATATTAGTGAAACAGCACCCTGCATGGTTACAATTATGATGATCCCCTTTACTGCATCTATTGCGGATGGGATTGGTGGCGGTATTATTCTTTATACTTTGTTGAAACTATTAACACGGCAAAAAATTAACTTTTTACTCTGCATATTAAGCATTGTTTTTGTAATATTCTTTCTGGTTAGTTAAACAGAATTGGATTCGTTTTTTACTGCATATTTTGCAAAATTAATCATAAGGATATTCTACGATGTCCATCAAATGTTCCGTATTTATTGCTACTAGTGTCGATGGATTTATTGCTCGAAACGACGGCTCTATTGATTGGCTGATGAAAGTAAACTCCATTGTCCCTGAAGGTGAGGATGGTGGTTATAAAGCCTTTATTTCGACAGTTGATGGATTGGTCATGGGCAGGCACTCCTTTGAACAAGTCCTATCATTTGCTGAATGGCCATATGGAACACTTCCAGTAATTGTCATGAGTAGTACGGCAATAAATATTCCTCAGCACTTACAAAACTACGTTACCTCATCGTCTGAAACGCCCACTGCCCTCGTGCAACGCTTAGTAAAAAAAGGAATGAAACACCTTTACATTGATGGAGGAATCACCATTCAAAAGTTCATTGCAGAGCGCCTCATTAATGAATTAACCATTACATTAATTCCCGTTTTACTCGGTTCTGGTAGGTCATTATTTGGCCCTCTAAAAAATGATGTCGAACTGGAGCTTTTGGATATAAAGAATATTGGCTGTGGTATTGTACAATTAAAATATCGTCTTCCAGGCCCCAATTATTTGCATAATAAAATGCATTCAACTTAATGCAGTTGACGGGGTAATCACATTCGTGTACAAAAGTTGATTGAGCTTAATCGGCACTATAAGTTCAACTGAAATTGTTGTATGTAATCACCAACTCATCCATCTGGAGATTCGCATGCCCAAATTTTTTGATAGAGATACAAAAACGTTGTTCGTGACCAGAGGCCAAACAAGTACAGGTGATTTATCAGAAAATCATTTGGTTCTATTACCTAATCCCGATGAAATCCTCCCATCACTCGTACTTCGAAGACAAAATGCAGTGATATCAAGATTTTTTGAAAAGTGCTACATCAGTTCAGCAGGTGAAGAGCTTCATGGCAACTTTGATTTAAATGATCCGAGTAATGCCGATCTCGAAGAAGTAATTGATACAATTTATTGCCCTTAACTTTTCCTAAAATTTGCAAAAGCTTTCTACATATAAATGTAGAAGGCTTTTTCTCATCATTATGCTAATGCATTGATAGTGTTTAAATTTTATAGTGTTCGAAAAGCCATATACATTTGCCAAACTCTCTGCATATAATGCGTTTGGATGATACTTAAAATGTACACTTATATTCTTTATCATCAGTACACGTCAATAAATAAAATTCAATTCTTAATTTAATTAGGGTGAAATAATATGACTTCAAGAACAACACATGGACATCAGCCAAACGCCCATCAATCAACTACCCAACCACACACTACAGTAGTTGTTACGACTCCGGTAGTACAAGGCGCCCATCATAACGGTTTCTTTCAGCCACATCATCATGTACATAATCCATACCAAAATAATCACCATCATCAACAACAACATCATCAGCAACAACATCATCAGCAACACCATCAGCAGCATGACTCACATACACATACCCACCATCCTTAGTTAAGAGAGAGTCCCGGATCAACATTAAGTGATCCGGGACTGCAGTTTTTTCTGTATAAAAAATGAACACTCAGAAATCAATTTGAAGAAAAAAAGAAGCACTATGCATCGTATTTCATTAATTTCTTAACAATTAATATAATCTTGAAGCAAAATAGAAAAATGCTTCAAAATACCTTCAGTTACTCGTCAAAAAAGCTATGGTAAGTTTATAAATTTAGTTATTATGTTATTTACTTATGATTTTGCGGTTTTTCAATGCGCTCGATAGTAATTATAATTTTAACATTTATCTGCTCTGCATTAATTCATGCAAACGAAATTAATATTTCCACCACAACCAAGAACGGGAATACTATTTTTTACCTGCAAGCAGGAGCATTTAATTTAGAAAAAGATGCAAAGCAACGTGAAAAAGAGCTATCTGGTCTTGTTAGTGAACATGTAACAATTAAGAATCTATCAGATAAAAAACTTTATCTTGTACAAATCGGTCCTATTAGTGATTATCTTAAAGCGCGTGATTTGCAGAATAAACTAACCCAACAAATCAGTGCTCAAAAAAATCAAAAAAATAATGAGCAAAATCAAACACCTCCCTCGGTACAAACAAATCAATCTGAAAATTCAAGTGAGCCAACAGAAACACTGCCACCAAATAGTCAAATATGGAATTTAAGAAACGCGGATATCCGAGCTGTCATCGCTGAAGTATCGCGCGTTACAGGAAAAAACTTTGTCATTGATCCTCGTGTTCAAGGGAAAATATCGATTGTATCGTCAACACCAATGAATAATAACGAACTCTATCAAGTTTTCCTTTCCGTTTTGCAAGTATCGGGCTATGCTGCCATACCCAGTGGTGCAGTGATTAAAATTATTCCGAATATTGATGCGAAAACCCAATCACCTGATCTGCTGAACGAAATAAAACATCCGCCTCAAGGCGATGATATGATGGTCGCTGTTGTGCCTGTTCATTATGTTCCAGCAGAACAATTAGTCCCTGTTTTACGTCCGTTAATGCCCCAATGGAGTAGTATCTCCGCATATGCCCCTTCAAACATGCTCATCCTCTCAGGAAGAGCAAACAATGTTCATAGTCTTGCAGACATTATCAAACAAGTAGATAACTCAACCGCAAATGGTATTGATATGGTCCATTTAAGACATTCTTTAGCAATGGACATTGCCGCAACTCTAAAAGATCTAGTAAAAACCCAACCCAGTATGGGAGGAGCTCGAACTCAGTTAACTGTAGCGGCTGATGACCGCTCAAATTCTCTATTAATCAGCGGATCCAAAACAGATAGAATACGTCTTAGAATGTTAATATTAAAGTTAGATAAAGAAAGCTCTGAGGGTCTTAACACTAATACTCAAGTTGTTTATCTGAACTATCTCCGCGCAGAAGACCTAGTCCCCATTCTTGCCGGTATTGCTCAAGCAAACTTCAGTGGTAATGTTGGAACAACTATTGGCACAGTCACGCGTCCCGTTTTAGACAGCACTAACCCTGCTTCCAATCTTGTAAGCAACAGTAATAACTCTAGCTCTAGTCCGAGTTCGACTTCTCCTTATCCAGCAGGAGGCTCTCCATTGGCATCACCTGGGGCGACTGCAAATACTACGTCAGCAACCTCACAAAATGAAGGCTCCACAAAACCAACAGTACAAATTATTGCTGAGCCCAATACAAATTCTATTATTCTTAATGCCCCAGCGTCTGTAATACGAATTCTGAAAAAAGTAATTAGCCAATTGGATATTAAGCCTGCGCAAATTCTCATTGAGGCCATTGTCGCTGAGATAAATCAATCAGACATTAATGACCTAGGTATAGAATGGGGTAGTAATCAACAAACAGGAAAACCAGCCAGCTTTAGGCCTGGGTTTGCTATAATTAATAGCAAGACCAGACTTGATGATTTTCAAGCGCAAATATATGCCTTGGCAAGAGAAAATAAAGCGAATATTTTATCAACACCTTCGGTTGTAGTTCTTGATAATCGTCAAGCTAAGATACTGGTAGGTAAACAGGTTTCGATTGCATCCACTACTCAGCCTGCCAATGCGGGAGGTACAACAAATAATGGCGTACCATTTACCACTTTTGATCGGGTTAACGTTGCATTACATCTTTATGTCAGACCTCAAATTACGCGTGGCCAAGGCATTCAAATGCAAATCGATCAGGGCAATGATACTTTAGACCCACCAGTTGTTGCACCAAATACAACCACGCCAACATTTAGAATTAGCAGTATCGTTACTTCTGTTCATGTTGACAGTGGTGACATTGTTGTTCTAGGGGGATTAACTCAAGACAGTCTGGGTAATGACGATAATCGTATACCTGTGTTGGGAGATATACCAGGCATAGGTCGCATTTTCAAACGTAACGTAAATTCTCGCGAAAAACGTGTACTGATGGTCTTTATTAAACCCATTATTTTACGTAATGAACGAGATGCGATGCATATGACTGGCGAAAAGTATAATAGCGTACGTCAATACCAACTGGATTGGATAAGATCACAAGATGCATTTTTACAAAGTAATAACGCAACGGTAATGCCTGCTTTAAAACAAGCAGAATTACCTAAACCGTTTAATCGTCCACCTTTATTAGTAACGAACTAAACTATGGAACATGAAGAAACATCACTGAAAATCCCATACAGTTTTGCAAAAAACCATGGGATTGTTGTTGCCAGTGAAATGAGTGATGGTCATGTTCTTGTTTATTATTTATCTAACACGCCCTTACAAGCACTTGCCGAAATCAAACGATTATTACAATGTGAATTTACTTTAAAACAAGTTGATGAATCCGCGTTTCAGCAACATTTAGCTCATGTGTATCAATCAAAATCATCAATATTGGAAGCTGCTGGAGGAATGGAGGATGATATGGATCTTTCATTACTTGCAAGCCAACTACCTGTAAGTGAAGATTTGTTGGAAAATCAGGATGATGCACCAATTATCCGCTTATTGAATGCATTATTTACTCAAGCGATAAAGCAAAAAGCTTCTGATATTCATATTGAAACTTATGAAGATCGGGTCTTAGTACGTAATCGAATTGATGGGGTTTTACATGAAGTTTTAGAAATTCAACGGGCTATAGCTCCCCTAGTAATTTCCAGGGTCAAAGTTATGGCCAAATTAGATATTGCAGAAAAGCGTATTCCACAAGATGGCCGTATTTCCCTGCGTATTGGTGGACATAATATTGACGTCCGGGTTTCAACACTCCCCTCTAACCATGGTGAACGTGTCGTTTTAAGGATTCTAGACAAACAGGCTGCTCAATTAGATTTAAATTTGCTCGGTATGCCTGAGCCAACTGTGAAAGCCATGCGACGAATGATTGCCGAGCCTCATGGCATTATTTTAGTTACTGGGCCAACTGGTTCTGGAAAGACTACGTCCTTATATGCCATGTTAACCGAGTTAAATGAAGTCACACGTAATATTCTAACCATTGAGGATCCCATAGAATATGATCTTGAAGGTATAGGACAAACGCAGGTAAATACTAAAGTACAGATGACCTTTGCTAAAGGCTTGAGAGCAATTCTTAGGCAAGATCCCGATGTCGTTATGATTGGGGAAATCCGTGATTTGGAAACCGCTGACATTGCCGTGCAGGCGAGTCTTACCGGGCATTTAGTACTGTCAACTTTGCATACAAACAGTGCACTAGGCGCGTTAACCCGTTTACGCGATATGGGAGTAGAATCATTCCTTCTCTCCTCAAGTATTGTTGGACTCATCGCCCAACGACTGGTCAGAAAATTATGCCATCAGTGTAAAACACCTCATCAATTGAGAGATGATGAAAAAGAGCTTATGGGACTTGCTCCTGACGCAGATACTTCTAATGTTTTTGAGCCCAACGGCTGTGACGCCTGTAATCACTTAGGCTATAAGGGGAGAACGGGGATTTATGAGCTGATTACTATAGATGAAGTATTAAGAGGAATGATTCATCGTCATGAAAATTTACAAACAATGGAAAATCATTTACGCCCCACTACTCCCAGTATTCGCGATGATGGATTTCAGCGAGTGCTGGCCGGCGATACCTCACTTGCTGAAATCCTTCGCGTAACAACACAGGGTTAATTGATTAAGCATCACATCGAAGTGTTGCACAAAAAACAGAAAAAAAATGGAATAAATTAATACACTTTGTTCATATTAATATTTCTTTAAGCTTTTTCTTATATAATTTGAATTACTTTTATATTTTTAGCACAAAAAAGTGTTTAAAAAGTATTCGATTTTTTATAGTTAATCGCTGGGAGAATAACCATGCCATCTGGGAAACAAAGAGAATATTTTCACAAAAAGACTCAAGAAGCGCTTCAAAACTTACAAAAAGTAGGTACCCTTCATTTTTTTCGTGATCCCATTTTTAATGAAGCTTTGGCAATACCAATACCTAAAACAAAGAAAGTTGACTCGTTAGAGACTTACTTAGATAATTTAAGTAATGTGTTTAATAGCATATTATATTCTGCAGAAGCTGGTTTTTATAATGCTCTTAAAGTCAGTGATCAAGCTTCTCAAGTTGCTCCCGTTGCGAGCTTTTGTCTCGAGGTATTAGGTTCAATAATATATAAAATATCAGAGTTATTGCCTAAAGATGACAAAGAAATAGAACTACAGCCCATGATAAAAGGTAACTGAGTATTGCAAAATATCATACTCTCGTCATCCCGAGCTGACGTATACCTGGTTTTTTGAACATAAATTTGAATTAATTGCTCTTACTTATGAGCAAGCCATCATCCCTGCGAAGGCAAGGGATCCATCCATCAAGATGGTACAATGCCAAAATAGTAATAGATCCATGCCTTGCAGGAGTGACAACAAATTCATGGAAATACATCAGATCCTGAGTGTAGAGAAGGTTCTTCACTTCGTAACATATGTACCCTATTGCACTTGGGATAACAACACCTTCAATTATTCAAAAAATTGTTTCCTATTAATCGATAGAAAATTCCTATGAAAATCAAATGTTAATGGTTACTATATAGGATATTTGCTATATCAGTGGCTGGGCTCATTAAGTTAAGGAATTAGCAGTCTGTCCTTAGGACCATAAAGTCACGAATGCATGGAATGGGATAATTTTTTAGGATTGAGTGGTGCTGCCAAATAAAAAGGGATCAATTATGCGGCTTTGGATAGTAGGATGTATTTGTTTTAGTTTGTACGCATTAACATCCTGCACTGTATCTCTGCCCCAACAAAGCCAAGTTAAAAATATAAAAGCCATTCCGAATATGGAACACACCATTAAAAAAAGCTTACAAAAAAAAGCCATTTATTCTAAAGGCAAATGGCCCAGAGAACAATGGTGGTTATCTTATAATAACCCCGAGCTCAATACCTTAGTTGTAGAAGCATTAACGAATAATCCATCAATTCATGAGGTCAGAAATCGTATTGAAGTTGCCAAGCAACAAGCAATTGTTACGCGATCTGTATTATTCCCTTTAGTTTTCTTCAATGCAGATGAAAATCGACAATATATAAGCAAAAACGGTTTATATCGTGCGTTCAATCATAAATTCCCCTTGAATGCCACACTCTTAGACCTTTCGCTTTCCTTTAATTATGAGTTTGATTTCTGGGGAAAAAACCGTAATCTTTTTCACGCTGCATTAGGCGAAGCAAAAGCACAAGAAGCAGAAGCTGCTGAAGTAGTTTTGATTACAAGCACAGCAATCGCGCAAGCTTATTTTGCTTATAAAACGAATCTTATAAGAAAGCAATTGTTCACACAGTTAATTGATGTACGACAAAAAATTGCAAAATTGCAGCGCTTACTAGTACAAAAAGGACTTTCCTCAAAATTGCCCGCATTAGAAACTTCAGCAAACCTACTTGAATCCCAAAAATTACTCTCAAGTATTACTGATGAATTGACGGCAAATAAACACTTAATTAATACGTTAGCAGGTCGTGGACCAGATACTCCTCTTATGATAAATTCATCCCTTCCTGCATTGCCTAAAACTCTGAATATCCCTCAAATACTACCACTCGATTTCTTAGCACGCCGACCTGATCTTATGGCACAAATTTGGCGAGCTAAAGCCTTAGCCTACAAAACAGGGGCAGCGATGGCAGAATATTATCCTGACGTAAACCTTGCTGGCTTAATTGGCTTAGAAAGTACCAGTTGGAGAAAGTTTCTTGATATTTCAAGCGGCACCGCAGCGATTAGGCCCGCATTACAGTTACCCATTTTTACTGCAGGCGCGATACGCGCTAATATTAAGGCAACTAAAGCACAATTTGATGCGGCAATCAATTCATACAATAGTTTACTCTTATACAGCACCCAGGAAGTTCTTGATGTTTTGGCTTTTTCTGAAGACATTTATCAACAAAAAATAGAACAAAAAAAGATAGTAGAATATGCGAAACAACGTTATGAATTAAGTTTTTTACGCCATAAAAAAGGTTTAGATAACTTATTTGATCTTTATCTTATACAAGAAGAGGTCATCCAAAGAAAACTTGAAGATGTTACGCTGCTTTATAATCAATACTTAGCCTCTATAAAATTAACTAAGGCGTTAGGTGGCGGTTACCATCAAAATACCATCCCATTGGTGAAAAACTCATGAAAAAAAGATCTCCTTCTTTTTATTTTACACTTATTCTTATAGTCTTATTTATTTTTATTTTCTTGTATTGGTTTTTTGTATGGAGAAACCAAGCTTATACCAATAATGCTTATGTACAAGGGAATCAGGTTTACATCAAATCCTTACGGCCAGGATTTGTTACAGGCATTTATACCGATGATAGTTTTCTAGTAAAAAAAGGACAGCTCATTGTTTCTTTAAATGAAACTGATTCACTGATCGCGCTCGAAAAAGCAAAAAAGAAACTTGCCAAAACAGTACGTGATGTATGCCAAGCATTTCATGATGTGTTTATTTTGGCCGCAGATATTGAAGTTAGAAGTGCAGAGCTCTTAAAAACAAAACAAAATCTAAAGCATCGTCATGATGTCATTGGTGCCAATGCGATTTCTTTAGAAGAGTACCAAAATGCACAAGATGATCTCAAAGCCGCGTCTGCCACCTTAAGAAGTACTAAAAACACTTATCAAAAAAAGCTTGCTTTTGTACAAGGTACCTCCATTACAGAGCATCCATGGGTACAAGCAGCAGCACAAGAGGTGCGCGATGCATGGGTACAATTATATCGATGTAAAATTTATGCTCCTGTAGAGGGATTGATCGCACAAAGAACAATTCAAGTAGGCATGTGGGTTTCTCCCAATGATCCACTAATGGCCATTATTCCGCTCGATCAAATTTGGGTCAATGCCAATTATAAGGAAACTCAAATGAAAAGAATGCGTATCGGCCAAAACGTTAGGTTTACTTCTGATCTGTACGGTTCCAATGTTGTATTTCATGGGAAGATTGTCGGTTTACCAGGTGGTGCAGGTAATGTTTTTTCATTATTACCCCCCGAAAATCTCAGTGGGAATTGGATTAAAATTGTCCAAAGATTACCGGTTCGTGTAGCAATAGAACAGGATGAATTAAAAAAATATCCTCTGCGAATTGGTCTCTCTTTAGAGTTAACTACTGATTTGTCCGATCAAAACGGACTTTTAGTGCCCACCTCAACATCAAACTCACCAAGTTACGTTACTGAAATTTTTCAAAAAGAAGAGGCAGGTAATGAGAAGCTCATTGCAAATATTATTAAGAACAATTTAGACCCTAATCTTCAGGAGTTTGCCCATACTCCACTTAGGCACAATAAAATTGCGCTAAATAAAATGAGTAAGTAATGATTCTTTATATTTTACTGTTCTCACTTGCTGCAATCATTTTCAACCTGACCTTAACTATAATGGCTGGTCTATATATTGTCAGTGATCTGGGTGGCAGCCCTTATATGACGTCGTATACAGTCAGTTTTTTTTGCATTGGAAATCTCCTCGGCGTTCCTCTAGGCAAACCTACGGCAACACGCTTAAGCCCCATTCAGCTTTATGTAGTATGTCTTAGCCTTACCGCATTATTCTCGTGGCAATGCGCTATAGCCAACAATTTTTTTACTTTTATCTTATTCAGATTCTTAGAAGGATTGGCTTCAGGACCAATGTTTCTTCTTATTACGTGTACACTGATTCCGTTACTTTCATCAAATAAGGATAAAGTCTATATTGTTTCTTTAGTATTGATTTGTCTTTCAATAGTTCCGGTACTTGGTGCTTCATATGGCGCTTGGATTGCTTACATCTATGATTGGCGTTTCCTTTTCTATTCTAATATACCTATTTGTTTGTTTTTTATTGTTTATGTAGGTTATGGCTATAGAAAATATCATGAACCTGTTAAAAAGGCATATTTTGACAAACTCGGATATCTTTATTACTGCGTCAGCATGATCTTTATTGTCAGCGCGTTAACAATAGGCCAGGAGCTAGATTGGTTTCGCTCTCCTTTAATTACTTTTTTGCTCGTTTCTGGGGTAATCAGTCTTATCTTTTTTATTTTACGTAGTTGGTCAGCACAGCATCCTGTCATTGAATTAAAATTACTTAAGAATTTTTATTTTTCACTTGCAATGCTCTATATCATCTTATTTTTTGCACTCTATTTTGGTATGGTGATTTTATTGTCTTTATGGTTAAAACTTTATGTCAATTATACCCCCAATTGGATCGCACTCATTATAGGTACTATGGCATTTTGTGGATGGATTCCAGTTCTTTTCAATAAGAAACAATATGATCCGTTTTTCCCATTAATCATTGCCTTACTTTTTTTTGCCATTTCCTGTTTCTATACCACTTCCTTTAATGTAGATATTGATTTTAATCGAATTGCTTTTTCACGTGTATTAGCCGGTATAGGTCTCGCATTGTTCTTATCGCCACTCTTTCAATTGTCAGTACAAGCTTTTCCTGAAACAAAGCTTGCCGAAAGCATATGCTTCTTTCATGTCTCTCGATTGCTTGGTAGCGGATTAGGAGTTGCTTTATTTTCTATTTTATGGCACAGACGTGAAGTATTTTTTCATCTTCGTTTAGGAAGCAGATTAACTGCATTTTCCCAGGAAACACAACAGTTTCTCGAGCGAGCAAAACTATTTCATCTGCAAGGAAAACAGACTGCTGCCCAATTAAATGTTTATCTTACGCGACAAGCCACTGCTTTGGCATTGGACGATTGCTTTTATCTTATGGGCTGGATGGCTCTCAGTTTACTCTGTTTTTTAGTTGTTATTCTTTTATTTCGTAATAAAAAGCAAGCATCATCCCGAGTGCAACGAGAGATCCCCGCGTTGTAACAACGTGTTACGGTGGGATCTCTCGTTGTACTCGGGATGACGGCTATCTTTGCATAGAAACCCGGGGTACGCTGTGCTGTGCCCAGGCTACAGAAAATTGCTTATTCCATCCTACGCCAAGTGGTACCATTGGGTCCATCTTCCAACTCAATCCCACGATGTAACAAATCTGCTCTTATTTGGTCAGCCCGCTGCCAATTTCGATCAGCACGAGCTTGAAGTCTCTCAGCAATTAATTGTTCTATTTCAGTCTTATCTTCTTCAGCAAAACCTGATTGTAAAAAAGATGCTGGATCTTCTTGTAATAGACCCAGGATCCCGGCTAAGTGCTTCAATGTATTCGCTAAAATAGATGAACGATTCTTATTGACTTCATGGCTTAGTTGGAACAAAACAGAGAGCGCTACAGGCGTATTAAAATCATCATTCATTGCTTGATTAAATTCATTAATCCAATGATTATCTAACTCACCATCTGCAGCAGTATGGCTGTCTTTTATTGTCTGGTATAAGCGCGTTAACGCTTTCTTAGTATTCGCTAAATTTTCTTCGGAATAATTTAATGGACTACGATAATGGCTACTTAAAAGAAAATAGCGTACAACCTCTGGGTGATGCTTGGCCAAAACATCAGCTATTGTAAAAAAATTACCCAATGATTTGGACATCTTTTCATTATTGACTTGTAGCATTCCTACATGCAACCAATAATTTGCAAAAGGCTTTGCAGTAGCAGCTTCACTTTGAGCAATTTCATTTTCATGATGTGGGAATTGTAAATCCAGTCCACCTCCATGAATATCAAATTGTTCACCTAATTCACTCATAGCCATCGCAGAACATTCAATATGCCAGCCAGGGCGTCCTTCGCCCCATGGGGAAGGCCAACTTGGTTCCCCTTGCTTTGCCTTTTTCCATAGAACAAAATCTAAGGGAGAGCGTTTTTCTTTGACAATCTCTACTCGTGCTCCTGCAACTAATCCCTCTAAATCTTTATGCGATAATTTGCCGTAGTCAGCGAAAGAATCTACTTGATAACATACATCGCCATTATCACTAAGATATGCATTCCCCTTTTCTAGCAATCGCTCAATTAGGCGAATAATGCTATTGATATGTTCTGTAGCACGTGGCTCTACATCCGGAGATAAAATATTTAGAGCTTGCGTATCCTCATTCATTGCCGCGATATACTGAGCAGTCAACTCATCGATCGGTATTGCACGTTCATGCGCACGTGCAATAATTTTATCGTCAATATCTGTAATATTACGTACGTATTTTACTTCATAACCTTGAGAACGAAGGTATCGAACAATGACGTCAAAAGATACCATAGAGCGGGCATGGCCTATATGACAACGATCATATACGGTAATACCACAAACATAGATACCAATTTTTCCAGGAGAAATGGAAACAAATGGTTCTTTTGTTCTGGTTAGAGAATTATATAAATGCAACATATCTACCCCTTTAGGTTACTCTATCCTTTTGTCCAAGTATCTTTTAAGTCAACAACACGATGAAATACACTAACTCGTCCATCTTTTGACTCATTAACACAATAGTACCCTAGACGCTCAAATTGGAATACCTCACCTAATGGCTGATGGGCTAGAGCCGGCTCACAATAGGCTTGTTTTACTTGCAACGAATCATGATTTAAAAACTGGAAAAAATCCTCCTCTCGACCAGGATTCGGATCATTAAATAAACGGTCATACTCCAGTACACTCACAGGATAAGCGTGTTCACATGATACCCAATGAATGACACCTTTTACTTTTCTATCTTCTGGATTCTTTCCTAAAGTTTTTTCATCATAGGTACAACGTAACTCGACGATATTACCCTGCTCATCATGAACCACATCATGACATTTAATCACATAGGCATGACGTAAACGTACTTCAGCCCCAGGAGATAAACGGAAATATTTTTTAGGTGGTTCTTCCATGAAATCAGAACGCTCAATGAAGAGTTCGCGAGTAAAAGGTAATTCCCGCTTTTCTGAATCTGGGTCCTGCTGATTATAAGCAGGCTTTAACATGTCTACTTTGCCTTCAGGGTAATTTTCTATAACTACTTTTACAGGATCCATAACACATAAAGCACGTTTGGCAGTCCTATTCAATTCGTTACGGACGCATTCCTCAAGAATAGACATATCGATTACGGAATCACTCCGTGATATCCCTATTATTTCACAAAATTGCCGAATTGCAGCCGGTGGATAACCACGTTTACGCATTCCGCATAACGTAGGCATTCGCGGATCATCCCATCCTGAAACAGCATTTTTTTCAACTAGAGTACGTAATTTACGTTTTGATGTGACCGTATGCGATAAATTCAAGCGCGCAAACTCAGTTTGTATTGGCTTTGCCGGTAAAGGTAAATTATCAACACACCAGTCATAAAGAGGACGATGGTCTTGAAACTCTAAAGTACATAGAGAATGAGTAATTTTTTCTAGCGCATCAGAAATAGGGTGAGCATAGTCGTACATAGGATAAATACACCATTCATCCCCAGTGCGTTGATGATGCGCATGTCGAATACGATAGATTACTGGATCACGCATATTTAGGTTACCAGATTGCATATCAATCTTTGCTCTTAGCACATGCGTTCCATCAGGAAACTCTCCAGCTTTCATACGAGTAAATAAATCCAAACTTTCCTCTATAGGTCTATTTCTGTAAGGGCTTTCACGTCCAGGCTCTTGCAAAGTTCCTCGATAAGCACGAATTTCATCCATGCTTAAGCTATCAACATAAGCCAAGTCTTTTTTGATTAATAATACTGCAAAGTCATAGAGTTCATGATAGTAGTCTGAAGAATGAGTCATTGCATGCCATTCAAAACCTAGCCAACGTACGTCTTCAATAATCGCATTGACGTACTCCTCTTCTTCTTTCATTGGATTGGTATCATCAAAACGTAAAAAACAAATACCTTTAAATTCTTGTGCCAAACCAAAATTCAGGCATATAGACTTAGCATGCCCTACATGCAAATATCCATTAGGCTCAGGAGGAAAACGAGTCACTACAGACTTATGTTTGCCACTCGCTAATTCATCAGTAATCAGTTGTCTTATAAAATGAGCTCGTTTTTCAGTTAATTCTATCATTAGATTTTTCCGTCTATTATGGGCTTTTGACAATTCTACAATTCTACTATGAAGCCATTATTTTAATTATCCATCGCATGTCGCATGGAATAAATTAAATCTGCTCCCGCTTGCAATATATCATTATTCGTATTGTACGCATCCAGAATTTGCGTAATAAGGGCTGCTCCCACAATGACACCATCAGCAAAACCAGCAACCTCTGCAGCCATTTCTGGTGTTTTTATACCAAACCCCACCATTAAAGGAAGTGTGGTTTGTGCTTTCCGGTGTTGATATTGCGATTTTAAAGATGAAACATCCAACGCATTCGATCCAGTAACACCCTTTAAAGACACGTAGTACAAATAGCCCTTCGCGAATTGGTTAATTAATGCCATTCGCTCATCAGAGGTCGTAGGCGAACAAAGAAAGATACTGTATAAACCATGTTTTTGCCAGACTTTTGCTACATCCTCACTTTCTTCTGGTGGTAAGTCTACCAAAATCGTTCCATCTACACCCGCTTCCACAGCCTGTTGTGCAAACAGTTCATAACCAAAATGTTCGATAGGATTTAGATAGCCCATGAGAACAATGGGTGTCTCTTGATCCTGTACACGAAACTCCTTCACCATATTCAATACGGTATGGCAATGTACATCTTGAGCAAGTGCACGCTCCATTGCTCTTTGGATAACAGGGCCTTCTGCCATAGGATCAGAAAAAGGGATGCCTAATTCTAAAATATCAGCCCCTGCTCTAACCAATTCATGCATGAGTTTGACCGTGACTTCTGGATATGGATCCCCAGCAGTAATATAAGGGCTAAGCATTTTTTTGCCTTGAGCTTGCAGGCGCATCAAAGTTTTATCAATTCGATTCATACAGTAATTCCATCAATTTGAGCAACAGTATGCATGTCTTTATCACCACGACCAGATAAATTCACGATAATGCTTTGCTCCGCTGACATGTTCTTAGCAAGTTTCATTGCATAAGCAATTGCATGACTAGATTCAAGAGCAGGAATAATCCCTTCAACGCGTGTTAAAGTACGGAATGCATGCAAGGCTTCATCGTCATTAATTGCTTCATAAACGACACGTCCGGTATCTTTTAAGTAGGCATGTTCTGGGCCTACACCAGGATAATCAAGGCCAGCTGAAACTGAATGGGTATCTTTAATCTGACCGTATTCATCACACAGCAAATAAGTCCGGTTGCCATGTAAAACACCCGGTTTTCCAGCAATCAGCGACGCAGAATGTTCACCACTTTCTAGCCCTTTTCCTCCAGCTTCAACACCATAGATAGCCACTGTTGAATCATTCAGGAAAGGATAAAATAAACCGATTGCATTGGAACCGCCACCGACGCAGGCCACCAGGGCATCAGGCAAGTGTCCTGTTTTTTCCAAAAACTGGGCGCGCGCTTCAATACCAATAATTGCTTGAAAATCGCGAACCATTTGCGGATATGGATGTGGACCGGCAACCGTGCCAATAATATAAAAAGTATCATCAATATGACTTACCCAATCGCGCATGGCTTCATTTAATGCATCTTTTAACGTGCGTGATCCCGCAGTGACCGGAACAACCTCTGCTCCCAACAATTTCATGCGATAAACATTTGATGATTGACGTTTTATGTCTTCAGCACCCATATATACGACACATTCTAAACCTAATTTAGCAGCTACTGTTGCTGAGGCAACTCCATGTTGACCTGCACCCGTTTCAGCAATGACTCGCGTTTTTCCCATGCGCTTGGCAAGTAACGCTTGTCCTACAGTATTATTAATTTTATGTGCACCAGTATGATTCAAATCCTCTCGCTTTAAGTAGATTTGTGCACCACCAAGCTCCTGACTTAAACGTCGTGCATGATACAGTGGATTGGGACGTCCCACATAATCTTTTAATTCAACATTCAGCTCAGCTAAAAACTCAGGATCTTTTCGATATTTTGCATAAGCCTCTTCCAATTGCTTCAATGCGTACATCAAAGTATCTGCAACAAAAATACCGCCGTAGGGGCCAAAGTGCCCGCGCTCATCAGGAAGCTCTTTTTTGCTCATTATCTACCTTATTACTTCTTATAAACGTAGCCTGGGTGAAGCGCAGCGTAACCCGGGAATATTGGATTACTAATCCTGGGTTATGCTGCGCTTCACCCAGGCTACTACTACATTATCTATGTATTAATTTCTGCATAAATCGACTCATTTTGCCATGATCTTTAACTCCAGGCGACATCTCAATGCCACTGCACAGATCTACAGCATAAGGATGGCATGATTTAATTGCCTCGAGTACATTAAACTCATCTAATCCACCAGCCAGCAGGAAAGGCTTTTCTACTTTTTGGGGAATAATACTCCAGTCAAAAACACACCCAGTACCACCTCGTGCCACATTAGAAGGAGTATCCAGTAACAATGCACGTGCGGTCATAAAATCCCGTGCCGCCTGATGAATATGTTCTGTCGAATCACAATGAATGGCTTTAATAAAAGGTTTATTAAATTGCTGGCAAAACTCAGCTGATTCATCTCCATGAAATTGCAATAACTGAATTGGTAATTCCTCTACTATTTCATAGACAAAATCTCGCTCAGGATTAACCAAAACAGCAACTGCATCTACAAGTGCAGGAAGGTCTCTTAATAAAATTTTTGCCTGCGCGACTGAGACACAACGAGCACTTTTTGGATAAAAGATCAAACCTATAGCATCAACACCTAGATTAACCGCATGTGCGATATCTTCGTTACGTGTCATACCACACATTTTGACTCGTACACGTGCCAGATTCAATTATTTCTCCAAAAGAAAAGTAGGCCCCGGACCACTTTGTAATATAGAAAACTCCTGAGGATAAGTTACTTGCACCAAATACAAACCATAAGCAGGTGCTGTTTCAGCACCTAATCGTCTGTCTTTTGCTTTAAGTACTTCATCGACCCAAGCCACAGGATGCTTACCTGATCCTACTGCAATTAACACACCAGCAATGTTTCGTACCATATGATGCAAAAAAGCATTGGCAGTAATATCGATTACCACCAAATCCCCCATGCGACTAACCTGTAATTTGTGGATATTTCGCATAGGTGTATTCGATTGACACTCAACGGAACGAAATGAAGTAAAATCATTTTCTCCTAGTAAAACTTGGGCTGCTTGATGCATCAAGCGGTGATCTAGTTGCCTGTATTGCCAAGTTACATTACTTCGTAATAAAGCAGGTCTAATGGCACAATTATAAATCACATAACGATATCGTCTTGCGGTAGCGGAATATCGTGCGTGGAACTCTTCTGATAATTCTTTTCCCCACTTAACACAAACATCTTTAGGCAAAAAAGAATTCGCACCATGAATCCAGGCACGAATGCTGCGAACTTTATCGCAGTCAAAATGAATTACTTGATTTGTAGCGTGCACGCCAGTATCTGTCCTACCTGCGCACACAACAGAAATAGGGCAATCAGCTACTCTTGATAAAGCATGTTCTACGGCTTGTTGCACAGTATGCAAGCCTGTTTGTGCTTGCCAGCCATGATACTGGCTACCATCGTACTCAAGCACTAAGGCGATACGCATTGATTATTCCTGAAAAAAAGGATCAATTTATAATACAGTATATGTTTTGTCTATACCCTATAATCCTAAAAATGCAATGGCGTAGAAATTTGTAATTTTAATCATGGTCGCGTGAATATAAAAAATTTTCTCAAAAAGTTCAGTCTTCTATCTTCTAATAGAAACAACCATTCCTGCAATTTAATGAGCCCCCTACCCTAAATCGAAATATTTTATGACCTACGAGTTCTTTTCTCTCTCTTGATATTCCTTGACCATAAAGTTAAAGTCATCTTATAACTATAGTACATTCATCACTGAAATTGCTTACTTTATAATCAAGCTAATTAATATTAGATATGCTCAATCAATTAGTCCTTGTGAATGGGAACCTTATTAAGCTGAATTTATATTTCGCGGTGTAACCAGGGTAAAGCACAGCCAACCCTGGGACTTTCTGCAGACTCCCCGGCTTAGGCTTACGCCTTCCCCCAGACTACAAAACTACAAAGTACTAAAATATTAGGACTTCCCTTTAATCTCATCAATTAAACGTTGTGCGTCTTCTTGTTGTGATTTACTTCCATGTTCCATGACTTCATTCAAGGAATGTAATGCTGATTCTATATCTTCCATTCCTATATAGGTTCTTGCTAAAGCTAATAGTGTGTCTAATGCTTTTTTATTCTTTAAATTAGCCAGATTTTTACCCTGCTCATCCTCTTGTGTATGTACATCGGCAGATGCAGAAGGAACAAAATCCAAACTATTTTCATCCTCGCTAATTTGTTCTTGAGTATTTTCTTTGGGGGTTGGGTTTTCTGTAAGTAAGTGATGTAGACCTGATTCAAACTCCAGTAGATTATCTTCCTGGGAGGCATCACTTGTCGCGTTTTGGTTTCCATCAGACTGAGAAGATGGTTTATTTTCATTCTCAGTTGGAATCATTTCCAATAATTGCTCTTCATCTGTAGCTGTGGGCTCAGCCTCAATAGCAAGTGAACTATGTTCTGGAGACATACCCGCTGACTCTAAATACTTCTTTTCTTCAAGCTCAACTAATTGCTCAGAGCTACTTGATGCAAGATCAGGAACTATCTCCGGCTTAGTCTCAGTCTCCATATTTAATCCGGGTTCAAGCTCTATCTCAGGTTCAGGTTTTATCTCAGGTTCAGGTTTTATCTCAGGTTCAGGTTTTATCTCAGGTTCAGGTTTTATCTCAGGTTCAGGTTTTATCTGAGGCTCAGGTTTTATCTGAGGCTCAGGTTTTATCTCAGGCTCAGGTTTTATCTCAGGCTCAGGTTTTATCTCAGGCTCGGGTTTTATCTCAGGCTCAGGTTTTATCTCAGGCTCAGGTTTAGGTTTTAGCTTACTTTCTGGTTTTAATTTGGGTTTAGATTGTAGCTCAAGCCCAGTCTTTAACTCTGGTTCGGGCTTTGACTCAGACTCAGACGCTTCTAATTTAGGCTCTGATTTTACTTCCTGTAGTGGCTCCTGCATACCGTCCGCTTCTTTCGGGCTAATAACAGGTAGCATTGAAGATGTTGCTAAGGTAGAAGAGTTAGTCGCTGTAGATCTGGCTTTTTTTGCTTGATCAGAACGTTTAAAATAATAATAAGTAGCAACACCAACGCCTCCACCACCAATAAGTAATAACATAAATAAAAACCAAAAATCAGAAGATGAGTTGTTAGGCGAGCTAGAGCTGGCTTGTCCTGCAATTGCCATGCGCTCTTTCATCATAGTTTGAATTTGATTATGAAGTAATTGAAGTTCTTTATCGCGCGCATCTAATTGTTCTTGCAGTTTTTTATTTTGCGCGTGTAAAAAACTCAATTGTTCTGTCATCTGAGCATTAGACTCTCGTAAAGAATCTACCGCGGCACTGGTTATTGATATTTCAGCCTTAAGTGTCCTACTTTGTTCTGGGCTTACTTGCTTTGATGTTTCCAAAGATGGTATTGAAGACAAAATACGATCTGGCATAGAAGCTTCGGGCTCAGAAAACTTTGGCACAGGAGGTATTTGTGAATACTCAACCACCGCGTTAGAAGCTTGCCCAGTAATATAAGGTGGAGCCAACACATGATTAATCGATGTTTTTTCGTTCCAGGCCTTATCATGGGCCATTACTTCAACAGTAGCTAGATCAGCTGGTACCTCAAGGAACTTTTTATCAGAAGGAATTTTAAGGCGGACACCCATTTTCAATCCATTCAAGTTGCCATCAACAAAAGCATCAGGATTTGTTCCCACAATAGCTAAAACAATTTGCGGTAAAATTGCCTCTGTAGTTTTATATCTTTGAGCGATTTGCCATACATTTTCATTGGATGAGGTAGGACCATAAATTGGTTTTTTCTTTTTCCCACTCGGTTCACCAGCAGAAACTGCTGTATTTTGGTGATAATTAGTGAATTTTCGCTGATAAGTTAGCCCGCTTTGTGCCGTTGTATTAGTTAATTTATAACCCGGCGGGTCTAACAATACGGTGTAAACTTTATAGATTTGTCCTTTAGGCCAAGTTAACTCCACAATAAGTTGCATATAAGGCTCTGTCATTCGCGCTGAGGAGTGTACT
Source organism: Legionella sp. 39-23 (assembly GCF_001897665.1). Lineage (NCBI taxonomy): Bacteria > Pseudomonadati > Pseudomonadota > Gammaproteobacteria > Legionellales > Legionellaceae > Legionella > Legionella sp. 39-23. The sequence goes on from NZ_MKTO01000004.1 coordinate 154,779, forward strand.
TCTATAACGAATTTTCCTTGTTTATTTTGTTTGATATCAAAAAAAAGAGAGCCGACTACCTCGGAACGTGCAACACCTAAACTTTGATAACTTTGTGGATCAGCAAGCGCCACTCTCATATTGGATAAAGAAGCATTGCGTGCATCAATGAGTTCAATCTCAGCAAGAAAAGGCTGGTCTAAGGCTGACTCCACTTTCATTTTACCCAAACCAAGCGCATAAACACACATAGGTAAACTCAGCGCAAATAAAGATGAAAATAAAGCCGTTTTTTTCAATCAGCGCTCCATGCCCTTAGGGGGTTGAACATAAGAATTAGTTTTAAAAAAATTAACATCATTTACTTACGTATTCAAGCAATTAGCGCTTTAATACACATTTAATCTAGAAATATTTCAATTGTGAATTCCAATTCGAATCATCCTTTATCATTCCCTATTATTCACAGAAATCATCAACCTATTTCTTTAAAATTTCTGGCCAAAATGAGCTTCCCATCTCAAGCAGAATGATTAATAATAGAAATCAATTTAAGACTATTAAAAATAGGGATAAAAATCATGGAGTTCACCAAAATAAACCCACTTGCTTTGGGAATATCTATTAGTGTCCCATCGGCAATCGCTGCATTCTTTATGGGATTAGCAGCATATGTTTTTTTTGCTGATAAACCCATTGTAGGCATGGTTGGAAATATGTATTTATCATATAACCCCTCTTTGGCCAATGCTGGCCTTGGTGCAGCAATAGTACTCATGAATACATTCATCAGTACTTATATTGCTGCATGGATATACAACTTTCTACTTGATTACATTAGATAAGCGTCGTTTCTCGAGTTGGATCTTGGTTTTTTGCAGCATCATGATAATTAGACACAGCATAACATTCTTCAAGCGAAATGAAATCAAACCAGCAGGTCTGCAGCAACATCAAGGTCTTATATCCCATTTCAATGTTCGTTGCAATTAATTGCTCGATAAGTAATTCTAATTGTTCATGCTGATGCAATAATTGTTTTGATTTCGGCTTTTCTTTAGACATTTTGGCAAACATAGCCTGAAACCGCTCTTCTACCATTTTAGGAACTGTCGAATTACCATCAAAAATACGATGATCTGCACTGATGGATACTGGCAACATATCTTTAGGCTCAAATGATTGGGTATCTTTTTGCCAAACAAGTTTGCGGTCAACTTCCGTTATAGTAAATCTCATGGCTTCCGTTTTACGGAGAGGCGCTACCGATTGGGTATAACCAAAAATACCAATATTACTTAATGTGATATAAGGAGTTCCAGCGAGAGGATATGGATACGTGTTATAAGCATATTCATAAACCATATCTTTCATAAGTTGCTGCACACGTGGATTTGTTTTTTCAAGTTGTTCACGTTTTTTATAACAATAAGCCATCATATTCACAATGACTCGAATTTTTGCGGACAACTCATAAAAACTAAGATTATGGCAATTTTCAAAAACAATCGTACCTAAATGATCGCCACATCCTGGCAACATGACGACCAGACCAACATAGGCTTCTTTGGTTTGAAAGATTTTTCTAAAGCTTAAGTAATTTCTATGATGATCAGATAATGTCATCCATGAACTAACCGCCTGCAACATCAAAGTAGTCAAAGTTTCTGAAGCAAATTTTTTATTAAAAAAATCAAGGCATGAGATATCAATACTAAACTGCCCAGTCATGGTTGGATCACTTGGTCCATCCCACTGAGTCATAAATACTTTACGAATGGGAGTCATTTCAACTTCCCGATTTGCATCAGTATAAATTTGAACTCTAGGCAATAACTCATCTGTAAACTCCATGAAATTTTTCCAATTTTCAGTAGGTTGGAGATTTACTTTACTGAGTTGCTGAGTATGTTTTTTATTGAGTGACTCTTTAAAATGAATAACACCATCAACACCTAGCAGCGCGCTAACTGATGACATATATTTATATTGCATAAAAATATTAGTTATCAATTGGTCTTCTAGGTAAGCGATTTTTGGCTTTATTTCTTCAACATTGGGCATTCCAATATCACGATATAAATCCGCTTCACACACATGGCGATGTTCATCTTCTAGAATGGTTGTGAATACTTTTGGGGCGACACCATAACGATGTAAACTTTCAAAAATTTCCTCGATCCATCCTTCACCAATAAGGTTAAGTAACATAATTGCTACTTTGGGACACGTTTCATTACGGATAAAGTTACAAATAAGTTCAATATGCGGACTGTACGGAGGTGGCGATGCGTAGGGAGCACACAGCATATAAACAATTTTAGTAAACACCAAACCATGAAATATTTCGTCAAGCAATTGTTGACGCATACGCTCTCTGTATTCAGCAGTCGACATTTTTGATTCAAACTTAAGAGGAATTTGAACCGCTAAAACTTCAAGCTGCGCTAAAAGTGAAAACGTGTAAATGTAAAAAAGTTTGTCAGATTTAAGCTCAAAAGGTAAACCATCGCAAAATAACTCATTTATCCTATTTTTAATGAGTTGTTTCTCATCCGCAGTAATCTTGTTCCACCCTTCTAAAATCCATTTTTCAGCACCCCAAGATGGCCTAAGTAATTCAGTAAGTTCATCCACGATATTTACCATAAAATCAAAGATTTTCCAGTATAGACATAGCAGGCTCATGAGTCAATCGTACTCTGCTGCAAACCTTTTTTGGTAATATAACGCATCTTTTTTTGCCATGATAAAAATTACATGCTATCGAATACAAGTTTTCAATTTATGGCACATGATGAACTACTTCCAATGACTATGATAATGATTAATAATGGAATCGTTATTATGAATCATAAGGCAATTATCATGACATTTGGCAAAATAGATCCCATGTCTTTAGGAGTATCTCTTGGTATTTTATCTGGAGTATCCACTATTTTTATGGGCTTGATTCTTTTAATTTTTAATACTGGAAAGCCCTTTAATGGCACGATGGGAGCACTATACATTACTTACGACTTTACTTTGCTTCAATGTTTGTTAGGTGGCGCAGCCGTAGCTGTAAGTACATTCATTGGCAGTTATATTATTGCCTGGATCTACAATCTATTGAGAAACAAATTAAACAGCTAATACGACCAGGTTACACCAGAGGTTATGACGTTTTATGAATTACCAGTATCGTTTGTCCTATTGCATTACCACCCCCTCTAATTCATAATTTATTACCTTGCTTTTCTTCTGGGTAACTATGTCAGCATCTTTAATTGATGGAAAAGTCGTCTCCTCTCTTCGTCGAGATACATTAAAAGACCACGTGCGTGAGCACATAGAAAAAACTCAGCGCGCCCCGGGTCTTGCCGTTGTTCTCATTGGCAATGATCCTGCCTCTTCTGTTTATGTAGCGAATAAGCGTAAAGCGTGCGCGGATGTGGGTATTACCTCTCACTCTTTTGATTTACCTGAAGAAACAACACAAGAAGAACTACTGAAGCTGATCGATGATTTAAATCGCGCGGATCAAATTGATGGGATTCTCATTCAACTACCATTGCCTAAGCACATTAATGAGCGCGTCATCATTGAGCACATTAAACCAGAAAAGGATGTTGATGGCTTCCACCCTTATAATTTAGGACGACTTGCTCAACGTAATCCATTATTGCGCCCATGTACCCCGCTGGGCATCATGCACTTATTGCAACACTATCAGATCGACGTTAAAAGAAAACACGCGCTTGTGATTGGTGCATCGAATATTGTTGGGCGGCCTATGAGCCTAGAACTACTCCTCGCAGGAGCAACAGTCACTATTGCCCACAAGTTCACCCAACAATTAGAAAAATTTGTCCGTATCGCGGATATTGTCATAGTGGCAACAGGTAAAATGGATGTTTTAGATACCTCATGGCTTCAGAAAGAGCAAATCATTATAGACGTTGGCATTCATCGATTGGCAGATGGCAGCATACGAGGAGATATAGATTTTAAAGATGCTGTAAACAGAGTCGCATGGATTACGCCCGTACCTGGGGGCGTAGGACCTATGACTATAGTTACACTGCTTGAAAATACATTAAAGGCTGCAATGCTAAGAAATAAATAGAAAAGCAAAACATTTTATTTCCTGGGCCCGCATACGCTACGCCCAGGATAAAAATAAATTATTTATCTAAAACATCCCAATCAAAATCACCACTCAATTCATCAAAATCATCTTTAAACTCTTCTTTTAAACGCTTACGCTCGAGCTTTTCTTCGAGCATACGTCTAACGTTTTTTCGATGCGCGGAAGAGTCTATATCCTCATCATAATTATAATCAGAGAACGATTGGTCATCATAATCTTCGTGAAGCGCCATAGCTTTCCCCTTTTATACTCTCTTAAAAGGAGTATAGTAGACAATCACAAAAATGTTTTAGGAACCACATGCTCAGTTATCAACATGGATATCATGCAGGAAATTTTGCAGATGTCATCAAACACCTCGCTTTAACACGTCTTCTGGACTACTTAACACGTAAAGAAAAGCCTCTATTTTATCTTGAGACTCATTCAGGAAAAGGCTTATATGATTTAAAAAATAAACAAGCGGAAAAAACCCAGGAATACAAACAAGGCATAAAACTGATTTGGTCTGAAAAAAGCGCCCTACCCGCTGTGTTTCAAGACTACATTCAGGTCATTAAAGAACTCAACCTTACTGATGCATTACGAAGCTATCCCGGCTCTCCGTTTTTCACAATAAACAAGTTACGCATGCAAGATAGAATGTATTTTTGCGAGCTTCATCCTAGAGAGTTTGAAGCACTGAGCCAACTGCCGTGCTTTAATAAAAAAGTACATTTTAGTAGGACGGATGGCGTAGCTGCAATGAAAGCATTACTGCCGCCACCTGAAAAAAGAGGGCTGATTTTCATTGACCCATCGTTTGAAATAAAAGAAGAATACAAGGAAATCCCCCTTGCCATAAAACACGCTTACTCTCGTTTTGCTACAGGAGTATATTGTCTTTGGTATCCATTGGTCGATAAAAAACTAACGGAAAGACTCAATAGATATATGAAAGAAATCAACGCAAAAAATGCCTTACACATTGAATTTAGCCTGACGTCAGCTCCGATGGGAGGAATGTCCGGTTGTGGTTTGTGGGTTATAAATCCACCATTCACTTTGGCAGAAGAAATGCAAACAATATTAAATTCACTTAAAATTTATTTTAACCCAGGTGTCTCCTCTTATATTATTGAGAGCTATTCATGACTATTTTCCCCATTCCTGCTTTTTCAGATAATTATATCTGGGCAATTATTGATAAAACCACAGGGGTATTTGACTGTGTGGACCCTGGTGACGCTGAGCCAGTATTGCAATTTGCACATGCACATCAGCTGAAACTACGAGCCATTTTATTAACTCATCATCACCAAGATCATATTGGCGGTGTGGGTCAATTACTCAAAACCTATCCTACATGCATCGTGTATGGTCCAAATGATTCTCGCATCTCCAATATAACTCATACCGTGCAAGAACATCAAACCATCCAAGTTGGGCGCTGTATTTTTAAAATTTTATTCAATCCAGGACATACCTCAAGTCATATTAGTTATTATGAGCCCCAACACGAATTATTGTTTTGTGGTGACACACTTTTTTCTGCCGGTTGTGGACGTGTTTTTGATGGAACTTTAGAGCAACTGCATCAGTCACTAAATCTTTTCAAAACATTACCCATTACTACAAAAATCTTTTGTGCTCATGAATACACCCAACAAAATTTACGCTTTGCACAAACTGTGGAGCCCAATAATTCTGTTATTCAAAAATACTTGCAGAAAATACATAGCGCACCCAGCTCGTGTACCCTTCCATCAACATTAGAACAAGAATTATTAATTAATCCTTTTTTACGCACTGATAATTCTGAAGTACAAAAATACGCATTGGCGCATAGAGCATCATCAAATAACTCATTAGAAATATTTAAAGTTCTAAGAGAAGAAAAAAACCTGTTTAAATAATTAACCAGAAAGAGCTGATTTAATCCTTTATGGATTAATCGAATGCAAATAGGGTTTAATCCTATAACTAATTTTAGTAAACTCAGTAGCTAATAATATTCATAGGTAATTGCCATTGAAATTTAAGTTTTTCAAAATAAAAGTATTTTTATTCTGGTTACTCATTTTTTTTGGCATTACTAATGAGTTAGCATATGCAGCTCCTGACGTATGGGAAGTATTGCGTGCCGAATTCACTTTAAATCACGAAACCTCACGTCCTGAAGTGCAAGAGCAAATCCGATGGTTAGTAGCCCATCCTAGCTATATTCATAAAGTATGCCGCCAAGCAGAACCCTACATTTATCATATTATTGATGAAGTTAAAAAAAGAAAGATTCCTGGTGAACTGGCTCTCCTCCCTATGATTGAAAGTGCGTTTGACCCTTTTGCTTACTCTGTGGCCGGTGCAGCAGGATTATGGCAATTAATGCCACGAACGGGGGCTGGTTTAGGTCTAAAACAAGATTGGTGGTTTGACGCCAGACGCAGTGTCAGATCGTCCACTGATGCCGCGCTAAGCTATCTGCTTTATCTCAATAAATTCTTTAATGGCAACTGGACTTTAGCCATAGCAGCCTATGATGCTGGAGAGGGAACGATTGATCGGGCAATCAAAGCCACAGGAGCTCGCACAACAAATTTTTGGGAATTAACTGTTCCCAAAGAAACCCAAGCTTATGTTCCTCGATTGCTCGCCTTAGCAGAAATCATTAGAGATCCGGGACGCTATAAATTAACACTGCCCGAAATACCCTATATTCCTTATTTCGAGGAAGTCAGTATAGGAAGCCCAATAGACTTAAACCACGCCGCAAAAATGGCGGGAATTAGTTATAAAGAGTTAATTAAATTAAATCCAGGATTTAACCGCTGGACCACAGATCCTCATAAACCAATTAAATTGCTTATTCCCGCTGAGAAAGTACAACAATTCAATTTTAATCTTGCCAACCTTCCTGAAGAACGACGAGTAAGCTGGGAAATACATACAGTAAAACCAGGAGATAGCCTAGACAATATTGCTGTTCGTTATCACACAACAGTTAGTTTTATTAAACAGCTAAATCAGCTAACAAGTAATCAAATTAGACTCAATCAATCTATTTTAATTCCGAGTACCAAAAATACTCCTGTTGTTGTGAAACAAGAACCCACCGCTGCAACCATCCCTTTAGAGCATCATATCATTGCAGCACGAAATCATCGTGTCATTCACATTGTTCAAGAAAATGATACTTATCAAAAACTGATAAAAACTTATAACGTCAGTATTCAAGATATTCAGAGATGGAATAGATTAGCAAACAATCAACCTTTAAAAACAGGACAACAACTTGTAATCTGGAAAAAAGTAAATCAACCTATCCAATATATTGTAAAAAAGGGTGACAGTCTTAGTAGCATAGCGCAACAACATCAAACTAAAATAGAGCGTATCATCGCATTAAACCCTAGCCTTAAACGGAATGATCCACTCTACAGTGGACAAAAATTATTTGTTGGGTAACTTTGTCTTTTAAGCAACTAGAAACTATTATTGATTTTAGCTCTTAATCATTCTGCTTCAGAAATTGGCTAATCGTTTTTACGAACCACATAATTACCCGTTATTAGCAATTATTTTACATTTCTGGCATAAAGCAAGGAGGAGAGCACAAAAACTTGTGTTATACTCAAAGTAACTTATTTTATAGTATTAAAATATATGAAATTACTATTTGATTTTTTTCCTATAGTTTTATTTTTTATAGTATACAAATTTTTCGGTATCTATACTGCAACTGCTATAGCTATGATTGCGTCCTTAAGCCAGGTCGCTTTTTATCGATTAAAATTCCAACATTATGAAAAAATGCATTTAATTAGCCTTGCAATAATCATGGTCTTGGGGGGCGCGACACTCTTCTTCCATAACCCCTGGTTTATTAAATGGAAACCAACAGGTATTTATTGGCTCTCTGCTTTAGTCTTTTTCAGTTCAGGTTACATTGGCAGTAAGCCGTTGATCCAAAAAATGATGGAGGCCAATGTAACGCTACCTGGAAAAATTTGGCATAGACTTAATATGGCATGGGTATTGTTTTTCCTACTAATGGGTGCAGTAAATATTTACGTTGCCTACAATTATAATACTGACGCCTGGGTTAACTTTAAGTTATTCGGTGGGGTTGGTTTTACTCTGCTTTTTGTGTTAATTCAAGCTTTTTATCTTACAAAACATATGGATGAAACCGGCCTTGAAAAACAATAGGAGCAAGAATGAGACTATTGCTAGTTGAAGATGACGAATTACTTGGTGATGCGGTCAAAACAGGATTAACCCAGTTCGGTTATATTGTAGATTGGCTCAAAGATGGTGAAGCCGCCCGCGCTGCTCTAAAATCAGAATCATTTGAACTAATTATCTTGGATTTAGGTTTACCTAAACTCTCTGGACTCGCATTACTACAAAGTGTACGCCATGACGGCAATCCTACTCCCGTTATTATTTTAACTGCCCGAGAATCAGTTGAAGACCGTGTAAAAGGTTTGGATAGTGGCGCAGATGATTATCTAATAAAACCCTTCGATCTCAATGAACTCAGTGCACGCATCAGAGCTTTAGTCAGGCGCTCACAGGGACGAGCTGATTCAGTTCTGCAATATAGAAATATTACCCTAGATCCCGCTGCTCATTCGGTATTTGTTGATGATGTTTTAGTTAATGTTCCACGCCGAGAATTCGCACTGTTACAGAAACTTCTAGAAAACAGCGGCCAAGTTTTATCACGCGAACAACTCATGCAAAGCATCTATGGCTGGGAAGAGGATGTAGACAGTAATGCATTAGAAGTTCATATACATAATTTACGCAAAAAGCTTAATGCCAACTTTATTAGAACCATTAGAGGCGTTGGATATATGGCAGAAAAAAATGATGGTATCGCTGTATCGTGAAATCATCTATAAGAAAATTTCTTCTCATCAATCTGTTGTTGGCCATTACGATAACGACCACATTAACTGCTATAGGTAACTATTACCTTGATCAAAAGGATATTCAGGAACATTTGGATAGTCTAATGGCAGTTTCTGCGCTTTCATATCAAGCTTTATTGGGAGAGGACCTCCACCAGCGTCCTCTTGCTAAAATTCAAGAAGCACTCGAAACAATCCCGCAAAAAATTGATACCTACTATCAGAAAAGATTTTTAAATGAAGAACCCCCAGAAAATTATCTCGATAAATTTAATTTTCAGGTTTGGACCAATGGCGGAAAATTACTGTTACACTCATCTTCAGCACCAAAAATTCCTTTAACCTCGGAAGTTGATGGATTTAGTGATAAAAAAATATCAAACCAGGATTGGCGTGTATTTACTACATACAATGATAAAGCAGGAATCCGCACTGTTTTAGCTGAGCGCTATGATACGCGAAATGAGCTTGGCCATCGAATTGCTCAAGATGATCTTTATATCATGCTTTTAACCTTTCCGTTATCTGGCTTGTTAATTTGGATTATTATTGGTCGAGGATTAGATAGCCTGGATAAAGTTGCCGAAGAAGTTGCCAACCGTGCTCCCAGCCATCTTGAACCAGTCGATTTACACGAAGTGCCCGAAGAAATTAAACCTGTCATCGATGAATTGAATAAATTATTCTTTAGACTGAAAGAAGGATTTGAACGCGAAAAGCGTTTTGCTGCAGATGCGGCACATGAGCTGCGCACCCCACTTGCTGCACTTAAAACACAAGCACAAGTTGCCTTACATTCTAATGATATAGAAGAAAAAAATCAGGCATTACAAAAGCTTATTGCCAGCGTTAACCGTAGTACACATATAGTCCAGCAGTTACTGACTATGAGCCGTCTTGTGCCTGAAGCAGCTCACATGGAAGAAAAGGATGAGGTCAATCTAAGTAGGCTAACCCGAGAAATACTGGCCATGCTTGCACCAGCTGCTGTGGAAAAACAAATTGACCTTGAATTTGAAAGCGATGAGGAAAACTTAACTATTTATGGCAATTCAACTGCTCTAGGAATATTAATTCGCAATCTTGTAGATAACGCCATACGTTACTGTAATGAACATGGTCGGATTATAGTGCGTTTAGCCAAGCGGCAGAACGAAATAATGCTAGAAGTTAGTGATAATGGCCCAGGTATTCCTTCAGAATTACAACCACGTGTTTTCGAACGTTTTTTCCGTGTCCTCGGAAATAAGAGTCCAGGAAGCGGTCTTGGCTTGGCAATAGTTCAACAAATTGCCGAGTTGCATGGTGGAAGACTGATGATGGATACGCCAAAAGAAGGCACAGGTTTAATTGTACGATTCTTTTTACCTATTAAAGAATAATAGTGAATCTTTTTTTGTTCATTGAAGCCTGGGTGCAGCGCAGCGGAACCCGGGAATTTAGCATTAATCATCCGGAGTTCCACTGCGCTGTTACCAGGCTACAATTATCGAATCGCTAAAACTTGTAGTGCATCACGAATTAGCTGCTCACAACTTTTAGAACCATCATTTATTTTATTGACGGCCTTTAATGCCTCTTGAGGTTTATAGCCTAAAGCTTCCAAAGCACTCACTGCTTCATCCGGCCCGCTCATCATTGGAATTGCTTTGCTGAGCGAGTTAGCAACGGACACAGAAAATTGTTTTATACTATCACGCATTTCAATAACTAAACGCTCTGCAGTTTTTTTACCTATACCAGGCAATTTCATTAAAAAGGAAGCATTTTCTTGTTGAATACATTGAATAAACTCATTTGGTGTAGTACTAGAAAGTATTGACATGGCAACTTTTGGACCAATGCCATTTACTTTTATTAAAGCTCTGAACAACTCTCTTTCTTGTCGCTCCAGAAAACCATACAGTAATAAAGCATCCTCACGAACTACCGTATGTATGTGCAATCCTACCGAACTATTAATGCTCTCCAACTGAAAAAAGGTATTTAATGATGTTTCCACATCGTATCCAACACCTTGGACATTAAGAACCAATTTTCCTGGTTGATGCTTATCAATAATATGCCCATCCAACCAACCAATCATCTTTTTCTTCTCCTTAATCCTTGCCTGCCTATCATAGATGATACGTTATGACGCATATGACTATGACATATCGCTATAGCTAATGCATCCGCAGCATCTTTTTGGGGTGCCTTATTCAATGCAAGCAGATGCACTACCATATGACTTACTTGAGCTTTTTCTGCAGCACCATAACCCACAATCATTTGTTTAATTGCACGCGCTGAATATTCACTGACTTTCACACGGTGGGATGCTGCTGCAACCATAGCAACACCACGAGCATGTCCTAACTTTAAAGCTGAATTGGGATTCTCATGCATAAATACTTGTTCGATCGCTACTTCGGCAGGCGAATAATGGTCCATTAATTGGCAAATACCATCATATATTTGCAATAATTTTTGGCTTAATTCACCATCTGGGTTAGTACGTATACAGCCACTATCAATGTATTCGATTTTACGGTTTGATTCTTTTATCAAACCGTATCCGGTAATCCGTGATCCGGGATCTATCCCTAAAATGATGGTCATTAATTTATTGATTCTAATAATTTTTCTGAGAACTCAGCATTACTGTATACTTCTTGAACATCATCTAAGTCTTCCAGCATGTCAATTAATTTCAATAGGGTTTCTGCTGACTCATCATCGATAGAAACCAAAGTTTGAGCTCGCATAGTTAAATGTGATTGCTCAATTTCTAGACCCGCCTCAGTAAGTGCATTTAATACACTATGATATGCCTCAACTGGTGTAATCACTTCAATTTGTCCTTCATCTACAGAAACATCATTTGCTCCTGCATCTATGGCAATTTCCATAACCTGCTCTTCAGACTGTCCAGAAGTCATAAGAATCTCTCCCTGATTGGTAAAGAGATAAGATACTGAACCATCTGTCCCTAAATTTCCACCGTTTTTCGTGAATGCATGGCGTACGTCGGATACAGTTCGGTTTTTATTATCTGATAAACAATCTACAAGTACTGCAACCCCGCCAGGTCCATACCCCTCATAACGCATAGCAATCATTGCGTCGCCATCGAGTCCACCAACACCTCGTTTGATGGCATTATCAATTGTATCGCGCTTCATATTCGCAGCCAGCGCTTTTTTTACTGCGTCTCTTAATCGTGGGTTGGAAGACTCATCACCTCCTCCCATACGAGCTGCGACAGTAATTTCACGAATTAATTTAGTGAATATTTTTCCACGTTTTGCGTCTTGCACTCCTTTACGGAATTTAATATTTGCCCACTTACTATGACCTGCCATAATGTTACCCCAAAACCTTATTTAATTTTGCATAAATTATACATGCTCTTTTGTTAAAAAGAATAACTTAACGTACATTTGGACTCGACATTTTTAACTTTTTTAGACTATAGTAGCCACCAGCATTAAGTTTTTAATTTTGTCTTGTCGTCATCCCAAGTGCAACGAGGATCTCCAAAATAACGCGGTGGTACATTATGGAGATCCCTCGCTATGCTTGGGATAAGGGCATAGTCTCGCGGATTACACGGTGTTATTCCGCACTACAAGACAGCAGACTACTCAGTGAATCATAACGCTAAAGGAGATCAACAGTGTATTTGCAAGGATTTGGTAATCATCATCAAACTGAAGCAGTTCCAGGTGCTTTACCCAGCGGCCAAAATTCACCACAACACTGTAACTTAGGACTTTATGCTGAACAATTAAGTGGCACGGCTTTTACACGTCCAAGACAGAATAACTTACATAGTTGGCTTTACCGAATATTACCTTCTGTAGTTCAAGGCACTTATCAAGCCCACGAAATGGAACTGTTTAAACCGTATCATGCGGAACAGTCCCCCAATCCCTTGCGTTGGTCCCCTATAGACCTATTTAAAGAAGAGAACTTTGATTTTGTAGAAGGAATGTTTCATCTTGCTGGAAGTATTAATGTGAATGCGTACATTTATCATTGCACTCGTTCCATGCAAAATAAATACTTTGCAAATAATGATGGAGAAATGCTTTTTGTTCCTTACTCCGGTGAAATCAATTTACATACTGAGTTTGGGAAACTTAATGTATGCCCTGGTATGATAGCCGTCATTCCTCGCGGTGTTAAATTTAAAATGGAGCTTGTTGATGCGGAAACCAAAGGATATCTTTGTGAAAACAGCGGTAGCCCGCTTACTCTACCTCAATTAGGGACTATAGGCGCAAATGGATTGGCGAACCCTCGACATTTTCAATACCCAGTTGCAGCATTTGAACAAGGTATTACCGAAGCCACTCTTATATGTAAGTATCAAAATAAATTATGGATGGCAAAATGCAATCATTCCCCTCTTAATGTAGTCGCATGGCATGGTAATTATGCGCCCTATTGTTATGATCTAAGCTTATTTAATACAATAAATACAGTAAGTTTTGATCATCCTGATCCATGTATTTTTACCGTATTAACTTCAGAAAGTGACACACCCGGCGTTGCCAATTTAGACTTCGTCATTTTCCCACCTCGATGGATGGTTTCTGAGCATACATTTAGACCGCCTTATTACCACCGAAATTACATGAATGAACTTATGGGGCTTGTACGTGGTGAATATGATGCGAAAAAAGAAGGATTCTCACCGGGAGGAGTAAGTATCCACAATTGCATGACCCCGCATGGACCAGATCAAATAAGTTATGAAAATGCGGTAGCGCAAAAACTTACACCTGAACCTTATTTAAATACTTTGGCCTTCATGTTTGAAACTAGAGATGTATGGCTGGTTACAGAGCAGGCAATGCGCATTCCTCAGCTGCAAAAAGATTATGCGCACTGCTGGCAAGGACTTAAAGCAAATTTTGAATGTTCTTAAACATTGTCCTTCTGATTTTTAGCCCGGGTTTCGCTTCGCCACACCCAGGCTACATTAAAAATGTTTAACCAAAAACCTTAAATCCTTTATTTAAAGCACAGTCAATTTGAAAGCTTGCAAGTTGCTGATAATTGCGAGCATTCATTACTGTATTTTTTATAGAAACACTTCCATCCGCATTTATATTGTATTTAACAAATTCAAATACAGGATTGTTGCGAGCAAGAGGATTATCCAGTGTAAAATGCTTCAGCGAAGTAGCAATTCGATTATTATCAATAACAAGAAAAGCAGTAGGTTGAACTGAGGCAACAATAGAATTCGCAGGTGCTTTTTGAGCATTGCATTCTTGAATATTCATTACCAGTGTAATTTTTTTTCCTTGAGATATTGAATCAGCAATGTCGGTAAATGTTGCTAATTGTTCTGCATGAGCCGCTGATGATAAAACAATCAATGCAGATAAAATCATTTTTTTCATTACAACCACACTCCTTATTTTCAGGTTTTAATAATAAAAATAGCCTGGACAAAACGAAATTTGAACCATCGTTTTACTCAGGCTAAAATAAACAGTTCACTGGCATACTTTTGTAATTGGACGTTTAGAACAAATCTTCCTGTGTTAATCCCATTTTTTCCAACAAGCCACGCAATGTCTTTAATGCTTCGACTTGAATTTGTCGAACACGCTCTCGCGTTAAGTCTATTTCTTTACCCACATCCTCAAGAGTTGCTTTTTCAAACCCTCTTAAGCCAAATCTTCTTGCAATAACCTGTTGTTGATTTTCAGTCAATTTATCTAATAGAGACTCTATATGCAATCGCAAGTTTTCATTAGTTAAGAGTTCTGCAGGATTTACACTGTTTTCATCAGCAATAGTATCCAATAGTGATTTATTTTCATCAAAACCTATTGGAGTATCTACAGAAGTCACTTTATCGTTTAACCCCAACAACTTCTGCACATCTTCCAGAGGTTTATCAACCATTTCTGCAATTTCTTCAGGTGAAGGTTCATGATCTAATTTTTGTGTGAGTTGTCTTGCCGCTCTAAGATATACATTCAGTTCTTTAACTACATGGATAGGTAAACGAATTGTTCGCGTTTGATTCATAATCGCGCGTTCAATCGTTTGTCTAATCCACCATGTGGCGTAAGTGGAAAAACGAAAACCGCGTTTAGGATCAAACTTTTCAACAGACTTCATTAACCCTAAATTTCCCTCTTCAATTAAATCGAGAAGAGGCAAACCACGATTAAGATAACGACGTGAAATTTTAACAACGAGACGTAAATTGGATTCAATCATCTTTTTGCGAGCAGCAACATCCCCTTTCAAAGCAAGAGTTGCATAGTGCACTTCTTCTTCAGCACTGAGTAAAGGAGAAAATCCAATTTCACTCAAATACAGTTGAGTCGCATCCATCATTTTAAGTGCAGCTTTGCCACGAAAAGTTGGGAAGGCGATATCATCCGTAAAATCATGAAGCTCTTCATCCTCACCATCTTTTTCAAGAAGCGAATCAATCTCCTCTTCCGCTAAGAGCGATTCATCATCTGGCTCAGGCCAATCTCCGTCCTTAATTTCTGGTTCTTTAATTGACTCATCGTCTTCGTGCATTCTTTTTCACCATAGTGTTAGTCATGTTGCCAAATTTATTCCATAACTACATTATACTTCAAAACAAAGATTATTGTTGCTATAACTATAAGCTATCTGTCAACCTTTTTGTAGATAATTCAAAGGATTGACTGGTACACCTGATCTCCTGATTTCAAAATGAACACCCGTATACTTGCGGTCAATAACCCCTGCTTCTGCGATTATTTGCCCTGCGTTTACATGCTGTCCCTCGGAAACCATAATTCGCGCGTTATTACCATAAGCAGTTAAATATTCATGATTATGCTTAATAATAATTAAGTTACCATAGCCAGCCAAACCACTTCCAGCATAGGCAACTACTCCTCCTGCTGCGGCAATGACTTTCTCACCTTTTTTACAAGCAATATTTATGCCTTTTTTGCCCTGCTCTGGAACAAATGATGTGATCACACGTCCGCTCACAGGCCACAACCATCCAGAGGAGGAACGGGCATATCTATTTGCAGGCGAATAAATTACTGAAGGTCTTGCTTTAGGAGCAACATAATAATGCCTTATTGGCACTGGCCGACGTGCTGTTTGTCTGTGCCGAGGAACAATACCTTGCAAGTTGATTACCTGCCCGACTCTTAAGGCATAAGGAGGATAAATATGATTCAAGCGAGCCAGAGTTCTAAAATCAGTATCATACCGGAAAGCGATGGAAAAAAGTGTGTCGCCACGCTTCACAATATAAACTTTTTGTCGCCAAGGATTCCACTTCAACTCAGTAACTGGAGCTAAATTACCCCCACAACCCACTAAGGTCATGACAAGGAAAAGACATAAAAATCTTTTGCACAGTGTAACTATCATTTATTACCTCAAACAAATTGTTTTATTCAATGCAAACCCCATCGAGCCAATTAGCCAGTTGATCAAACATTTTGTAATTCGTCATATCCAAATGAAGTGGTGTGATTGAAACATACCCTTCACTTATCGCATAAAAATCTGTTCCAGGACCTGCGTCTGCTTGCGGTCCAGGCAAACCGATCCAATAAATAGGCCGCCCTCTAGGATCTTGATCCTTTACAACAGGTTCAGCACCATGCCGCGTTCCTAATCGAGTCACTTGCAATCCTTTTAATTTATCCAAGGGCACATCAGGAATATTAATATTTAAAATGGTTTGAGAAGGAAGACTGTGTTGACCCAACTTCATCACCAATTGCTTGGCGATAACTGCTGCTGTTTCATAATGCTGGATGTTATCTCCTACCATAGAAATTGCAAGAGCAGGCAAGCCCAAATAACGTCCTTCCATTGCGGCAGCTACAGTGCCCGAATAGAGGATATCATCGCCTAAATTAGCTCCCTCATTAATTCCAGACACAACCATGTCAAATTCAGTACTTAAAAAACCAGTGACTGCCAAATGCACACAATCAGTTGGAGTACCTTCAACACTATAATAACCATTATCCAATTTTTTGACTTTTATTGGCTGAGATAAAGTCAAAGAATTACTTGCACCACTTCTATTTCTGTCTGGAGCAACGACATCTATGTTTACAAAAGTAGATAATTCTTTAGCTAATATGTTAATTCCAGGTGCAAAAACCCCATCATCATTGCTTATCAATACGTTCATTTTTAACTCGTCGGTGATTCAAACCATCTAACTACAGCTAAATAATCAGCTAAGTCACGTTCATTTTGAGTTAAATCGGCTTGTAAATTTTCATTAGTGGTTTCGGCTTTTAATTGTGCTCGTTGTTTCGCAATTGTCTCTTGCAAGGCCATGATTTTTTTCCCAAAACCTTGAGGACTAAGTTGTAATTGATATGCTAGTTTATTCATGCGGCTAGCAAGAGTTTCTAGCTGCTCACAGGTCAATCCCTGCGGCTGTCTTTGCGGGCAGCTTTTTATCGCTTGCTGCAATTCATTGGGGTGCGATTTGTAATAATGTTCATCTTTAGTCGAACACGATGCTAGCCCTAAAATTACGAGTAGCACTGCCAAATATTTATTCATACTCAACCTATTATAAACGACGAAAAAGCGATATTATCATTAGACAACTGCTAACGCCATCTTATGAGATAACCATGCTTGATTTTAAATTGCTACGTGATCCACAAACAGGAGAGCAATATATTGAAACCTCTCTTTGTGGGAAACCGCTCCTCACTACGCCCCAATTAAATAAAGGGACAGCTTTCACAAATGAGGAAAGAAAAGAGTTCGGACTGTTAGGGAAACTTCCTCATCGAGTTGAAACACTGGATGAACAAGTCAAACGCGCCTATTTGCAATATTCAAGTTATACCACTCGCTTACAACAAAATATTTATTTAAACAATTTACATGATAAAAATCAGATTCTTTTCTATAAATTGATTAACCGACATTTAGGCGAAATGCTGCCTACAATATATACGCCTATAGTAGGCACCGCGGTGAAACGTTTCAGCCATGAATACAGACAACCTCGAGGATTGTATATTTCTCATTCAGATAAAAATCAAATAGAAGAAATATTAAAGAATCGCTCTAATCCTGAAATTGATGTGATCGTCGTAACAGATGGTGAAGGAGTTTTAGGTATTGGTGATCAAGGAATCGGAGGAATGGATATTCCTGTTGCTAAGCTCATGGTTTATTGTTTATGTGGTGGAATTGAGCCCACTCGTACCCTCCCCGTTTTCCTTGATGTCGGTACGAACAATCAGGAACTGCTCAATGATCCTATGTATCTAGGATGTCGTCATCCACGCATCAATCCCGCAGCATATGATGACTTCATTTCCACCTTTGTTCATGAAATCCACAAACAATTTCCCAATGCATTTTTACACTGGGAAGATTTTGGTCGTGGTAATGCGCGACGCATTCTGGAAAAATTCCAAGATCAATTATGTACCTTCAATGATGATATTCAAGGTACTGGTGCAGTTACCTTAGCGGCATTATTAGCAGCCTGTGATGTAACAGGTTCAAAATTACATGAACAACGCATTGTTGTCTTTGGTGCAGGTTCAGCAGGAACAGGGATTAGTGATCAAATTGTTGATGCGATGGTTCGCGAAGGGATTAGTCCCGAAGAAGCTTATCAACGCTTCTGGTTAATTGACCGCCAAGGATTATTACTCAACACAGACCCAGACCTTACCGAAGCACAAAAATACTACGCACGTACCCCTAAAGAAATAGAAGCATGGGCGATTAATGAAAAACAACACCCATCACTTACTGACACAGTAAGACATGTGAAACCCACTATTCTTATTGGTTGTTCCGCTCAGCCAGGAGCATTCTCTCAAGACATCATTGAAACCATGTCCGTCAACTGTGAACGTCCTATCATTTTTCCGTTATCTAATCCTGATGAAAAGTGTGAAGCAAAACCGGCTGATATCTTAATATGGAGCCAAGGAAGAGCATTAATTGCTACGGGAACAGCCTTCCCTGCAGTTGAATACCATAATCGCATGGTGCAAATTGCCCAATGCAATAATGCACTGGTTTTCCCAGGAATAGGATTAGGTGTTCTTGCTGTTAATGCAACAAAATTAACAAAAGACATGATCTTGGCTGCGGCCCATGCTTTGTGTAAGTTTGCACCAAGCAAAAAAGAAAGCTACTTACCATTATTGCCTTCATTAGATGATGCGCAAACTGTTGCTAAAGAAATTGCAGTAGCCGTAGCACGTTGTGCTATAGATTCCGGACTTGCGCAAAAAAATCATGATGCCGATTTGGAAAAATTAGTAGCAGATATGTTTTGGGAACCAAGATATTTGCCTTTTAAAAAAGCATGATGATGTCTTGTAGCCTGGGTGCTGAGCACCCAGGTGCCACCCACCATTAGTTTCCATCTTTTTTTACAAAGTTCACTTTAATTTTTTTAATTGTTGCAGTTTTAGGCTCCCAGGAGCGCGCATATTTAAAAACAAGCACAGTACTTTCAGGGTAACTTTTCCCTTTCTTTAATTCAAAAGTGAAATGCATTTGCCCACCAGCACCAATAAGATTAGTCTTCGTTCCTTCATAAGCACTGTTGCTAAGAATTAATAGATTTTTATCATACCGGACAACCTTCCACTGAAATCCTGTCGTTGGATTTGCTGGTAAAGTCACTACAAAATTGGGATTATTTACACTCACGTCCATGGTTGAATTATCATTTGCGGAGGCCATCATGGAACAACTGAGAAGCAAGAGACCAAGTATTGTTTTCATGCACAAGCTCCTTTTGGATTTTCTACACATGAGTTTAGCTTATTTTGCAACATTCTGTTACTTCATTTTCTAGCCCCTAGATTTTATATATTTAGATAATCAATGAGGCCAGGCTTAGGGCAAAGCCGTAACCCAGGTTGCAGATAAAAAGTCGGGCACTAATCCCCGGGTTCCGCTTCGCTGCATCCAAGCTACAAACACTCATGATACTGCCCTTAGTTGTGTATTTTTTATTTATTACATCGACTCACTAATTTTCAATATAAATCTTGATCTTAAGGCATAGAAAAGCGATTATTTTATCCTTTGTAATCACAGTTAGGAGCGCGTGTGGAACACGAAACCATGGAATTTGATGTAATCATCGTCGGTGCAGGACCGGCGGGGTTATCTGCCGCGATTAAATTGAAACAATTGGCCTTAGCCGCCCAAAAAGAATTATCGGTGTGCATCTTGGAAAAAGGCGCTCAAGTTGGAGCTCATATTCTTTCTGGAGCAGTTTTAGAGCCAAGAAGCCTTAAAGAGCTTCTCCCAGAAACCTGGCAGGATGCGCCTTTAGATACTCCAGTAACTGAAGATCTGTTTTACTTTCTATCTAAAAAAAGTGCCTACAAACTACCTACGCCCAAACCAATGCATAATGAAGGCAATTATATTATTAGCCTGGGTGAGCTTTGCATGTTTCTTGCGCAACAAGCTGAATCTCTGGGTTGTGAGATCTACCCTGGTTTTGCTGCCGTGCAAGCGCTTTATAATGATCAAAACCAAGTTATTGGTGTGGCAACTGGGAACGTGGGCCTCGATAAAAATAAAGAAAAAACCAATAATTACCAACCAGGTATGCATTTACTTGCGAAACAGACGTTGCTTGCTGAGGGATGTCGTGGGCAACTTAGCCAAGGCCTAATGGCGCGCTATCATCTTAGAGACAAAACCAACCCACAAACGTACGGTTTGGGTATAAAAGAAATTTGGCAGGTCAAACCAGAACAACATCAACCCGGAAAAGTCATTCATACTATAGGTTGGCCAATGGACCACGCAACCTACGGCGGTTCATTTATGTATCATTTATCGAATCATCGTGTTGCCATTGGTTTTGTTGTGGGTTTGGATTATAAAAATCCCTGGCTAAATCCTTTCGCGGAATTTCAGCGGCTCAAAACACATCCATTAATTCAGCCTGTTTTAACTGGAGGCGAACGAATCAGCTATGGTGCACGTGCACTGAATGAAGGTGGGTGGCAATCTTTACCGAAACTTACTTTTCCAGGTGGTGCATTAATTGGTGATGCGGCTGGTTTTCTTAATGTTCCTAAAATAAAAGGAATACACACCGCAATGCAATCGGGCATGCTTGCAGCTGAAGCATGTTTCGAGGCATTGCAGCAAGAAAACACGCCCCAATTTGAACTAACTACTTACCCTCAAAAAGTCAAAAACTCTTGGCTGCATGGTGAGCTTCGTTCTGTACGCAACATCAGACCAGGATTTAAATACGGCTTAATTCCAGGTTTGCTCAATGCAGCACTTGAAACTTATATTACACGTGGCCACTCACCATGGACCCTAACCAATCATGCCGATCACAATACGTTGATTCCAGCCAACAAAGCCAAGAAAATCGACTACCCTAAACCTGATGGAGTTCTTACCTTTGATAGGCTTTCATCTGTCTTTTTATCCAATACCTATCATGAGGAAAATCAACCCTGCCATCTCGTATTAAAAAAACCTCAATTGGCAATAGAAGTCAATTTAAAAACCTATGCATTCCCTGAAGGTCGTTATTGTCCTGCAGGAGTATATGAAATTGTTGAAGAAGAACATGGTCCCAGATTACAAATTAATGCTCAAAATTGCATTCATTGTAAGACCTGCGATATCAAAGACCCTCGACAAAATATTGTCTGGAATGCGCCTGAAGGAGGTGGTGGTCCTAATTACTCTGGAATGTAACGCTCAAACAGGTTGGGCTTTAAAAGCTCAACCTGAATTAAAATCCACTTAACGAGCTATTTTGCAAAAAAAACTCATTTTGCCGATGTTTTTTTCACCATTATCAATTAAAATCCACCCACTCCAAATAAACGAGTGCAGCATTGAACTGTTGACTGTCTAAAAGAAAGGCTATTTATGTCCAGATTAACGAAACTACATAAAAAAATACTTACTAATTTTAATACTTATATATCTGATGCAGAACAGATAAAGTTATTGGCTGCAAATATTAGCCTATTTGAAGAGATACCTGACTCCTATTTAAAAAAACTTTTTAAAAGAATCTCTGCTTTTGATTTGCTGCAAAATAACCAGGTTCTCTTAATTGTTGCAGACAGCTACATTCAATATGCACTTGAAAATAAAAATACAACCAACCTGAATGACCTACTTATTCTTTTAAATAAGGCGGCAGGCTGCTTTCAGAGAATTATTAATGCCAATGAGTCACTTCCTCCTGCTCTATTAAATCAGGAACACTCAGAACAGTTACTTATCGCCAAATTTCAACTACATAAAATCAAATTTCTTGAAGCTGAAATGCGACTCTTTTTTATTGAGAAAGAAATAAAGAATAATTCACAAAATATAGCCTGGGTGCGTAGAGAGTTAAGAGAGATTCTTAATGAATATACTTACTTTA
This sequence comes from Legionella sp. 39-23, assembly GCF_001897665.1. Taxonomy (NCBI): domain Bacteria; kingdom Pseudomonadati; phylum Pseudomonadota; class Gammaproteobacteria; order Legionellales; family Legionellaceae; genus Legionella; species Legionella sp. 39-23. The sequence goes on from NZ_MKTO01000004.1 coordinate 177,178, forward strand.
AAAGGACTTTGGCGAAGTATTACAAAGACTCTACGCTTAGAAGTCAACTTTCAATCAATGATACACTCTTACATTCTATCGATGAAGGGTTTACATTAGCAAAAAATTTATTAGATAACTTACCTCCACAAACAACAAAGCGTCGTCAACTTGAGGCTGTCCCTGTGGATGATGGCAAAGCAGATGAAAACACAGAAGATTTATCCCAAGCAAAGAGAAACAAAAAAGATACAAGTGACAATCAAACAAGTACTTCAAACACTGAGAATAGCAATCCAAGCTCTGAGTTGACTGGTTTAGACCTTTTAAGTGCTTATGTCGCTGAGGTAGCCCCTATGGAACTTAATGACGAAAACACTATGGTTCCACCTATGTCAGAACCTAATTTTACACCGCAAATTTTTTGGACCCAACCACCATCCAAATCTACAACAGACAGTAGGAAGTTTTTAACTGAATTTAATCAATGGTCTAGTGCATACTTCCATACACGCAGCGACTATTCAGATGCCAAAAAAACTAAAAAAGCTCTCGAAAAAATTGCTCATGCTTTGTTATTTGCAGCAATAAAGTTACAGAAAGAAAGTTCAATTTTTAAAGATCAACAATTTAATCCAGCCATTCAAATCGCGGTACAGTTATTTTCATTGGCATGTGTCAAAGAGGCAAAAACAACTTCTGAAGCGACAGAAAAATTAGGCCAATTATCAAAGACCTACGCACCTCTTTTAAGACCGTTCGTACGTTCATTTTTCCATAAGACATCACCTGAAAAATTCATTAGCCATCTAAGAAATCAATTTATGGCCATAAGTCAAACGAATGTTTCCTTTCTAGGTTTAGAACCTCAAGAACTTGTTGAGCAATTATTTAAACATTTGGAAACCGTATTAACTGCTGATGATTATGAAAAAGTAACACAATGTTGCCTCGATTGTGTCACACAAGCTCATATGAGGTTAGAGCATAACTCTTTACCATCACATAAATAAAAGCATTGAAATTTAGTGAGGCAGTCACTAGTGACTACCTCATTTTAAGCAGCATGCCAACTAGAAAAGTTTAGTAAACAATATTTTTTGAGTAATAGTTCACGGTTATTTTTTAAGGCGATAAGCGTTGTAAATACCATTGATTTTGTTTTAAACCATATTCCCAAACATCCGATAATTCATCCTGTCGATATGCATAGAACACAAAACGTTGAGGTTGTATACGAAAACCACAATACTCGGGACTTAGAGGGATTGATTCACCATGAAACGAGTCCTCAATCTTTTGGCGTTTTCCTTCAAGGACCTCTTTGCTCTCAATTGCATGCATTGAAGTGGCTGCGTAGCTTAAAAAACGAATTTGCGCCCATTGCGGGTACGTTTCCCAATATTTTTTATTCTCTGCATCATTTAAAAATTGCGCATTACCTTCAATAATAACTTCTCTTTGCAAAAGTTCCAACCAGAAAACAAGGCTTACACGGGGGTTACTTTTTAATTCCATTACCTTGCGAGTACCTTTTTGGGTAAAGAATAAAATTCCTTCGTCTGAAATCTCACGAACCGCAACAACTCGACTATGTGCAGCACCATCTATCGCTGTAGATGACAAAACAGCGTGATTTGGATTAGGTGCTCCTGCCTCTCGTTCACGTTCCAACCAAAGACTCAATTCAATAATAGGATTTGCTTGCATTGCCTATTTTCCTACGACTTAAAAAGTGTTTTATTAATTGTACTTGCAACTCTGTTTTCAGCATACCATCGACAATCAAATTGGCCTTTCTTTTCAGATCTTCATCAAAAAATAAAGCTCTTGCCTCATTTACATAAAATAACAACTCCTCCAAAAGCTCAGCTTTCCCTTTGTTATTCTCTTTAAAATCGCGTAACACCCTTCGGCATAAAGAAATATCTAAAGGAACGTCAATATGAAAACATAAATCAATATATTGCCCAGTCTGGTGATGCAAACGCCCTAAAGGCGCATCAAAAATAATAAGCTCAGTCGGTCTCAATACATTATGAGTTACCGGATGTACAATAGAAGCACCTGATTTAAGTGTCTGTAGTACCTGTGCTAGTTCACAGTAATTCCATTCGTGATAATCTTGTCCTCGTTGATACCAATCCACGTAATCTTCTGGTGCAATTGAAATCTCATCAAACTCATCCCAACTGATTAACACTGCATTTAAACCCTGTGCTAAAGCAGCCGCAAGTGTTGATTTACCAGCACCTGATACCCCACTCACACCAAGTATCATTACCATAACACCCTCCGTAGCCTGGGTGCAGCGCAGCGGAACTCGGGATCGACGTGATTACTTTCCCCAGTCTCTGCATTGCTTCACTCAGAGCTCTATGAATTCTTTTGAGCAACCCATACCGTTGCATCGCCACAATCTGGATCGCGAATTTTATGTACTATTACATGTAGGTTATTCTTATGTAAAATTGCTTCATACTCATTGCTATCCAGTGATGCATGATATAAATCATAACCACCATTATCACCCCAAACTTCTCCTGCCTCAGGACCTGAAGTAAAAAGTAATAGGCCTTTGGGTTTTACTAAGGATGAAAATAAACTCAACGTACTTCTTTGATCCGCTTGAGTTAAATGAAAAAAACTATGCCATGCAATGACAACATCAAATTGCTCATTAAATTTCATCGCACGCATGTCTGTTAAAATCCATTGGGCATCCGGGAACATTTTTTTGCAACGCGCGATCATTTTTTTGCTCGCATCAACACCAGTTAACTCATAACCTGCTTCAATAAAAAATTTTGCAATGGGCTCACCAGTACCACATCCAACGTCCAAAACACGTCCACCACAAGGAAAATGCTCTCTGACTTTTTCCAAATAAAATTGTTCCATATCCAGCTCTTTATTACGATGAACATCATACCAATCAATGATGTGATCATAAGCTTCATACACTTTATTTTTGTTTGATTTTTTCATCACTTTATCTTGATAATTTTAAATTGAAATATGGGGGCCAATGCTATCAACTGTCAGGTTAATCTACTTGTGAAGCGACTTTAAGAGCTACTTTACCGCTGATTTTTTATCTTTTACTTATCCACCAAAGTCCATTCTATTTTCGTCATCGGTATCTTCTTTAGGGCGCATGTCTTGCAAAGCAGATTTATATTTCATTATAGAATCCGATAGATTATGATCCTGAACAATGTCTATCTTTGTAGCAAGCTCTGAATCGGATGACATTGCATCAATTACAGACGCAAAAAACTTCACAGCACTCGCTAAAGCACGCCATAATGAAGAGGAACTTCCCATTGCCTTATGAGAAAGGTTAACTAAATCCTCATTAACCTTATGCATTTCCACCATCTCACCCTTCTGCAATAAACTCAAGTTATTATTACATTGTGCAATAATATGAGTCAGCGTATCCAATTTTTTGGGATCCATGTTTTTCAATACACCCTCATCATTATGGTCCGCAATTGCATCCAGCCGTTTTAATATCTTATTCATTGCATGTTTAAGAGGCCTACTCGCCTGCTTTTCTGCAAAGGAAGTATAAAGGTCCTGATATGCTTTTACTGCTGCATCTTTAAAAAGGTTATCTATGTCTTTTATTTCTTCTTTATTATCAATTTTTTCTTTGAGTTTACTATAACAATCTAAACGGGCTCTGACGCCTTCCCCATGCTCACATTGAGCCAGTGAATCCAATAATGCCTGCATTAACTCTTGCTTTGCTGCTAATTGTTTTGGATCTCCAGCACACCACTCAAGCTCGCCAAATAAAACCGTTGAAAGTTCTTTTTTCAAAGGTTCATCCAATGAAACATGCAGCCGCTGAAAACACTCCAGCTTACTTTGATGTAAAGCAATCGCTTTATCTAAAAACCCTTCAGGGCCTAAATAATCTTGATAAATTTTTATTAGTTGTTCTTTAACGCCAACATCACTTTTCTGCATTTTTTGAATTTGCTCGGCTAAGAGAGGGGCAACACCATACAAGCGAGAGGCCATTAAATTTTTAACTTGCTCAAAATGATTAATTTTTAAACTAGTATGAGGTGGACTGATAACCACAGTATGATCTCGCTCAGAATCAGGTTCAGGCTCAATCTGAGTTACTCGCTCATCTGCTACAATTCCATTTTTAGATATCGTACCATCATGAATCGCCACAAAATCAAGCATACCATATCCTGTATAGCCCACTCGCTTTGGATCCGGACCGCGTATATGATTGTAGGTGGATTCGCCACTGTACTGGGCTGCCGCAAGAGAAACACGATGAATGCCATGTATTTCGGGATACTTACTCGGATCATCCCACATATTAACCTCTTGACCCTGCTCATCAACTCTATGACGAGTATTCACATCATATCCCGAAAGCAATAAATTAGGACAGGCCGCTACAAGGTCATCCCAATTCGTCACCTCTTTTATTGTTGCTTTATGAAGAACATGCCAATCTCGATTGCGTTTCAGAATATTACTAGCATCTAAATGACCACTTACTGCTTGCGCATGGATACACTCTCCGTTTCGTGTTATGGAAAAATCAGTGACCAATCCACCTTTGTTATATCCTGGACCACTACTGAGTCTCTCAAAAAGTCCATCGCCTGGACTACGTCGTGCTTCTCTTGGGGTTTTCTTACTTAGCACTAAGTCATTCTTATAAATAATAAAAGATGCTATTCCCGTATTCGAATGAAATTGTGTATCCAGTTTAGTGTGGGTAGCCATTTGCCCCAAACACTCTACCTTATAACCCTCGCTAACCAGGGCTTCAAGTTGTTTTTGGGTATTTTCAAAGTGGACTTCTTGACAATTGATCACATAAAAATCGGCATTGTCTTCTGCAAGTAATCGCGCAATTTCTCCACCGGCTACCATCCCAATAGCATCATTACCACAATTCGCTGTAATTGCCCGATATTTAAAAGCCATGGAACCCTCTCACTACTGATCCATAATTTCATTGACCTATATTACAAATATAGACTATCGCTTAGGTATCACGCAGTAGACATTAAGACTTTGCTCATCAATCGCCACTTTCGAAGCATAGTTTGATAGATTTTTATCCAATCACATTCAGCAACGAGCGATTTACCTCGGGAGGGCGATATCTACTCTTAAAAACGATTACCGCATCAACTATTTGCTCTACATCGCCTTTTTCAGCCCAAAAACTTTGAAATGCTAAGGGGTATTTTCTTAACATATCTTTTTTAGATATTTCTGTAGGATGGTGCATTACTTTTGACATTGCTGTTAATAGTTTAATTTTATCTTTTATTGTCCCATGCTCTGCTGCCTCATTTTGTCTTAAAATGTGTAATCTTTGTTGAATAAGCCTGAGAAGATAAGGTTTTGCCTCATCCAAATCCATCGTGCGAATCAATGCACTATAATCGCAACATGTAAACATTCTATGATGTTTCGGCTCCATTTCTTGAGCGTTTTCGAGTTTTAAAATCTCCTGCTGATGTGCCATTGCATCCTGATTGGCATCTGGCTTACTCAAATGCAGCCATCCTTTGATTAACTTTTTTACATCATAGGGAGTCATCCGCCACAATATATCAAAAGCAGTAAACAACACCGCTGTAATTGAAAAGGCACTACCTACAGCGGGAATAATAGGAAAGAGCAATACAAACACAACGGCCCCCAAAGCAGAAGCTAAAAAAGCCGTAGCAAACAGGTTACTAAATGCCGCTTGAATGTAGTGCATACGCTGAATGCTATTTTTTGGAGATTCATAAGCTCGAAATAAATTGAGTCCAAACATCATCAACTGATGGCTGGATGCCACAATTAAGCTACTGAAAAAAAACCAAGGACCTGCCGCAAAACTAAAATTAAGTAGTACAGATAGGGCTGCACCATAAAGCGATATACTTGCTAAAGCGGCACACGCGGCTGAAGTGATGAAAAGAAACCAGCGATCAAAATTGCGGTTGCTGGCTTTTGCCAGCCGATATCCATTAATTAGAGCATTTGCAGTCAATAATAAACCTATAAAAGGTAACATGACGTAAAATAAAGGGGATGCACGAAATGCCGCTGATAACCCAGCGTCAGCCATTGTAGTAAAAAGGGCTATTTCCTGCGCTTCTCTAAGGTATGTAATTGCTTTCTGGATGTGAGTAACAAACATAAACCTCCTGATTATTATTATTCTTAGTACTTGGGAGACCTATAAAAACTCTTAACTTGTGGCCTAGTTGCTTGCAACCAGGATTTTCTGTGTGATCTAAAGATCCTGGTGCAAGCAACTAGGCCACTTTTTTCTAAGATTCTTTTTTTGTAACAAAGAGACAGCGGTGCCTATCAGAGAGATATACCTTTGCCTCTCTATCGCTCCCCCACTTGTGGAGGAGCGATTTTATTTTATTGTCGCAAATGAGGGAACAAAATAACATCTCGGATTGACTGGGAGTTGGTAAATAACATGACCAATCGATCAATACCGATACCCTCTCCTGCCGTAGGTGGTAATCCATATTCCAGAGCCTCGATATAATCACTATCAAAATGCATCGCTTCTAGATCACCCGCATCCTTTTCTTCAACTTGCTTACGAAAACGTTCTGCTTGATCTTCTGCATCATTTAATTCAGAAAAACCATTGGCGATTTCTCGACCAGCAATAAAAAATTCAAAACGATCTGTCACTTCTGGATCATTATCGCTGCGACGTGCCAAAGGTGATATTTCCGTAGGATATCCCGTAATAAAAGTAGGCTGAAATAACTGATGTTCAACAGTTTCTTCAAACAATATAATTTGCAACTTGCCTAAACCGTCTGTTTCTTTAAAAGCAAAGCCCTTTTTCTGCAAAAGTGCCCGACAACTCACAATACTCTCAAGTTGTTGTGCCTCGATTTCAGGGTGGTAATATAAAATTGACTCTTTTACAGTCATGCGTGTAAATGGCTTATTAAAGTCGATGATTTGACCTTGATATTCAATCTGGCGTTTTTCTAGTACTGTATCACAGAGATAACGCAATAATTCCTCAGTAAAATTCATCAAATCTTTGTAATCAGCATAGGCTTGATAAAACTCGACCATTGTAAACTCTGGATTATGGCGTGTTGAAATGCCTTCATTACGAAAATTACGATTAATTTCATAAACTCGCTCAAATCCACCTACAACGAGACGTTTTAAGTAAAGCTCAGGTGCAATACGCAAATACATGGTCATATCCAATGTATGATGATGCGTCACAAAAGGTCGAGCCATAGCTCCCCCTGGAATAGGATGCATCATGGGTGTTTCCACTTCCAGAAAGTAATTTTTATCCATAAATTGTCTAAACGCTTGAATTAGTCGTGAACGCGTTAAAAACGTATGACGGCTTTCATCATTAGCAATTAAATCAACATATCGCTTACGATATTTCACCTCTTGATCGGCTAAGCCATGGAACTTATCAGGCAAGGGTCGTAATGACTTCGTTAATAATTCTACACGTTCTGTCTGTACCGTAAGCTCACCGGTGTTTGTTTTGAACAACTCACCTTGAACACCCACTATATCGCCTAAGTCCCAATGCTTAAATTCTTCATACTGCTCAGGGAGATCATTAGCACGAATGTAGACTTGCATGCGTCCGGAAACATCTTGAATATGGAAGAAACTGGCCTTACCCATAATACGTCTTAATACAATACGGCCAGCGACAGTTACTTTAACATGCTGTTGTGCTAACGTTTCCTTATCTAATGAATCATAATCATTTATTAGCTCTTTGGCTAAATCTTCACGACGGAATTGATTTGGAAAGCTAAAGCCCTTTGTACGTAATTCAGCTAATTTTTGTTTGCGAATAAGATAAACTTCACTCTCATCAATATGTTCTATTTGTTCGTCACTCATGCTGCCCTACTCCTGCCTTTAAACTGGCTTCAATAAATTGATCCAATGCACCATCCAATACTGCCTGAGTGTTGCTCGTTTCAACACCAGTGCGTAGATCTTTAATACGAGATTGATCTAATACGTAAGAACGGATTTGAGATCCCCATCCTATATCTGATTTACTGGCTTCCAATGCCTGCTGCTCTGCATTTTTCTTTTGCATTTCCAATTCATACAACTTAGCGCGCAGCTGCTTCATTGCCTGATCTTTATTCCGATGCTGGCTTCTATCATTCTGACATTGTACTACAATCCCACTTGGAGCATGAGTAATACGTACAGCCGAGTCAGTTCGGTTAACGTGCTGGCCTCCGGCTCCGGATGCTCGGTACGTATCAATGCGTAAGTCAGCCGGGTTAATTTCTATATCAATATCATCATCAACCTCGGGCGAAAGGAAGACTGCTGCAAAAGAAGTATGTCGTCTATTGCCCGAATCGAAAGGAGATTTTCGTACTAGCCGGTGTACCCCACTTTCTGTACGCAGCCAACCAAAAGCATACTCACCCTTAAAATAGATAGTAGCACTTTTAATACCTGCAACCTCTCCTGGTGAACATTCAATTAATTCGGTAATAAATCCGTGCTGTTCTCCCCAACGTAGATACATGCGCAATAACATTTCTGCCCAATCTTGAGCCTCCGTTCCCCCTGAGCCAGATTGAATATCCAGGTACGCATTTGAATTGTCCATTGCTCCCGAAAACATGCGGCGAAACTCTAGATCAGCGACTTTTTGTTCAATAGAGGATAATTCTTCACCAATTTCATTTATCGTTTGCTCGTCATTTTCTTCGCGTGCAATCTCAAATAATTCATGAAAATCATTAATGGATTGACTTAATTGCGTTAAAGTTGAAACTACCGCTTCGAGTTGCGTTCTTTCACGCCCTAATGCCTGAGCTACTTCAGGATTATCCCAAACTGTGGACGATTCTAGTTCGCGAATAACCTCTTCCAAACGCTCACTTTTAGCGTCAAAGTCAAAGATACCCCCTAAGCGCGTGTACTCGCTGCTCAAGATCCACCAGATTAAGATTAATTTGGTTAACTTCTAACATAAGTGTCTCTTTAAAAAATAATAAATTGAGTCAATGTAGCCTGGGCGAAACGAAGCGTAACCCGGGTAACCCTTCGTTTCGCCCAGGCTACAAAAAAAATAAGCTTGGGATTTTACCGTGAATACAGTTAAAAAAACAACTTTATGGAGTCTTCATTGCTGTTCGATAGGCTTGCAAGTTCATTAATAAATCAGCTTCCGCAGGGGATAAATGACAACTATCGACAATTTCATCTCGATTGCCCCCCATTTCCAAAATACGTAAAGCATGCCGATAACCGCCATCATTCTCTCTTTTATTTTCTAAATCCTGAATTTGGTTATCCATACTAATTAATTGCGTATTAATTTCCTTTAACTGTTTGGAAAACAATAAATCAGCATGCACTAACATGGGATGATCTTTGATAATTTGATCGATCAATTTTTGTTGTGTCTCTAGTTTTTCCTGAATATCAATTAATTTTTTGCGTTGATTTAATAAGTAATTTACTACCAATGAAAAAATAATCACATTTAAACATGAAAGAAAAATTATCATTTTATTTCCTTATTCCCAATGACTACACGATGGGTTTGCTCACTTAATGCAGGATTAAAAAGACGAGGAACATTTCGACTCGGGGCAATAACGATACTCACCCTGCGATTTGCCGCTCTCCCTTGTTCTGTAATGTTATCTGCAATTGGAAATTGTTCCCCATAACCCGTTACTAAAATACGTTGTGTTGAAATCCCAAATGAATTTAAAATTCGACCAACGGCCGCTGCACGCATGGCTGAAAGCTCCCAGTTTGATGGAAACTGTGGGGTTTCTATAGGAATATTATCCGTATACCCTTCTACAGCAATAATAGAAGACGATTTTTTAATTTTACTCGCCAGGCGCATTAATTTAACAAAAGCGCCTGGTTTTAAATCAGCCTCACCGGACTCAAACAAAGCACCTGATTTAATGTCCAACTCTATCCAACCTTCTTGACGGTTAATCTTATAATTTCCATCTTCCAATTCGGATAGCGATTGATTCAACTCATCAAGTCCATCATTATAGAGTCCATGAACTTGTTTGGTTTGCGGTCCATCTTTTTTATTATCCGTTGATTTGAGCGCACGAGCCTCATCTTTTTTATTAAAAGCTGATTTCATCCCCTCTGAAAGTGAGTGGTATTTTGAAACATTCACGGAAGAAATAGCGTACATCACAACAAAGAATGCAAAAAGCAAGGTAATAAAATCTGCATAAGAGACAACCCAGCGATGATGGTCATTATGTTGTTCATTTCTTTTTTTTCGTGATTTCATTTTTCTTATGCTGACCAAAGTTATTGAGTTTTAACAGCAAGATCCCTGGACTTTCCCCTGAGGCGATGGCGACTAAACCTTCTACAATCATTTCGTCATAGTGCACTTTATGAGCAATACAACTTTTTAATTTATTCGCCACAGGCAAAAAAATGAGATTCGCCATTCCAACTCCGTAAATAGTCGCTACGAAAGCAACCGCGATACCTAATCCCAATTCACTCGGCTCAGATAAATGACGCATCACTTGAATCAATCCTAATACTGCACCGATAATTCCGATAGTTGGGCTGTATCCGCCCATACTTTCAAAAACTTGTGCTGCATGCATGTCATGATTTTCTACACGTTCAATCTCATCTTCCAAAACTTGTCTAATCGTGAGTTTGTCTACACCTATAACCAATAGCTCTAATCCTTTATTAATCAGCGGGTTCCTTTCAACTTCCAAATGCTCTTCCAGAGAAAGTAATCCCAGTTGGCGTGCTTTTCGTGCCAACTCAAACATTTTATTACGGCAAGGTTCAAAATCGAGTTTTGGGGGTTTTATGACCCAAGGTAGAATATTAAATGCTCTCTTAAAGGTACTCAGTGGTGTTTGCACCATAACGGCACCAATTGTTCCTCCTAGCACGATAAGCAGTGCAGACACATTCATTAAAGCCTGCATGCTTCCGCCTTCAAACACCTGGCCGATTATAATAGCTAAAAAGCTGGTTAACATCCCTATTAAAGTTAAAACATCCATTGTTTTTTATTCCGGTAAACGTGATTTAATCCGATGTGTTGCCTGGCTAAGAATCTGTGATACGCGTGATTCACTAACGCCGATAACGTCCCCAATTTCTTTTAAATTCAGATCCTGTTCGTAGTATAAAGAAAGTACCATTCGCTCCTTATGGGGCAATCCTCGGATGACTTCCGATAAACGACTCATCAAATCATTATGAAATACATTAACATGAGGTTCAGCATATCCATCTTGAACTTGCAACACATCATCGGTGACACCCAGGTCTTCAAAACCGTACAGATGACTGCTCACTGAGTCTTGTAACATTTCATGATACTCATCAAGTGAAATACCAAGTTCCGTTGCAATTTCTGAGTCCTTAGCTTCTCTTCCTAATCGATGCTCAACATGTTTTACTGCTTCAGAAATCATTCTTGAATTACGATATACTGACCGAGGCACCCAATCATTACGTCTTACTTCATCGAGCATATATCCTCTAATTCGAATTCCTGCATAGGTTTCAAAGGAAGCACCTTTGGAAGAGTCGTAATGTTTTGTTGCTTCCAGCAATCCAAGCATTCCTGCTTGTATTAAATCATCCAATTGCACGCTTTGCGGTAAACGTCCTAATAAATGATGCGCTATACGCTTAACCAACAAGGCATGGTTTTTTACCAGCGTTTCTTGGATTTGCTGATTAACTTTGCTATAGGCAGCCAAAGCATCCACAATATTCTCCTTAAAATTCACCTGCTACTAATCGCTCTAAAAAGAAACTGGTATTACCACCCAGTAAAGAGCTGGAAGGCCATTCAGATACTTCATCTGCTAACTGTCTAAGTGCCAAAGCAGCAGCAGAATCTGGATAAGCAATTAATACAGGTTTTTGCATTTTTACTGCCCTGTGTATGTGTTCATCAAAAGGTACCGCTCCTAAATAGTCTAGCTGAACCTCAAGAAATTGCTCGGAAACTTTGAATAATTTGTTAAATAATTCCCGTCCATCTCTTTCATTTCTCACCATATTGGCCAAAATATGAAAACGCGTCCATTCATAACGTTTACTCATTACTTTAATTAAAGCATATGCATCAGTTAATGAAGTGGGTTCATCACATACAACAACAATTAATTCTTGCGATGAACGGGCAAAACTTAAAACCGTGTCTGAAATCCCAGCTGCAGTATCTATAATCATGTAATCTAAATCATCGGTGAGCTCATTGAAGGCATCGATGATTCCTGCAAGCTCCGGTGGAGAAAGTTGGGTCATAAATTCTGTCCCTGAAGCTGCGGGAATGACACTAATGCCATTTGGTCCTGGCAAAATAATGTCACTTAAATGACAGGCGCCCTGTATTACATGAGATAAATTATACTTTGTATGTAATCCCAGCATAATATCGATATTTGCCAATCCTAAATCGGCATCGAGTATCATCACTCTTTTGTTAAGCTGGGCCAAACCAACTGCCAAATTAACGGAAACATTGCTCTTGCCTACTCCGCCTTTCCCGGCAGAGACAGCAATTACCTTAATTGGTTTAGCACGTGACAGATTCCTCAGACCTGAAGCCTGATCACGTATATTTTTCTTTACTTTAGACATGATATTCTCTCCCAGCACCTTGGTGCCCTTTTCCAACCTTGTTTGTCTGGAATAGCTGTGCTTCCTGCTCTGCAAACAACTCAATTAGTTGGTGACGTGTTGCCATTTTAATGTCTTCGGGTACACGTTGTCCGTGTGTGAGATAGCTCACTGCTAAACCTGACTCAATGAGTGCGCTTAGTGCACCACCTACTGCTAATGACTCATCCAGTTTGGTTAAAATACACTGATCAACTTGATTTGCCTCATAACGTCTTATGGCATCCACTAATACTTGATAGTGGCTGGTTGCAGGTAGAACCAAAACCTTAGAAATCGATTGCAAATAAGTGCCTAATACATGCATTTGTTTTGCAACTCGCTCATCTGCCGGATTCATTCCCGCGGTATCAATCAAAATTAATTTTTTGTCGCTTAATTGTCGTAATACTCGTGCTAAGGAAACTTCATCCTGAGCAACACAAACCTTAACACCCAAGATTTTTCCATACATCATAAGTTGTTCTTGTGCGGCAATGCGATAAGTATCCATAGTTACTAGTCCTAACTTATCGGCCCCAAATCTCAATGTAAATCTCGCCGCAATTTTGGCTAATGTCGTCGTTTTTCCGACACCAGTTGGCCCTACAAAAGCGTAAACGCCACCTTCTTCTATCCTATGGGTATCACGTATGGTCAATTGCTCAGAAATAAGATTCAGTACTGCTTCCCAGCCTTTTTGCTGATTCAAATCAGACCGCACAGAACATGCCCAAGTCGCAGCTGTAGTGTGACTTACCCCCAGATACAGGAGCTTCTGAAGCAAAATGGTATGCAAAGGCTCATGAACACCGACATTTCCTCTTAATTGGGCCTCAAGCATGCCCCTTAGTGTTTGAATTTCTTGACGCATATCATCAAGAGGAGTTTGCATTTGAAATTTATTAGCCTGGCTTGGTGGTTCAGCGCAAGCTACTGCGGCTGAAGTTGAAAGAATTGTTTCATCAAAATCAATCGCAGCAACAACTTCCACGCCACCTTCTACATGGTGACTGGACAAAATGACTGCATCGTCACCAAGTGTCTCTTTAATTTGTTTCATAGCGCTGCGTGTATCGGTCGCAACAAAACGTTTTAATTTCATAAAGCCTCCTGCTTATGAAGAAATTTGTTACTATTCACGCAATGCCTCTATAGAAATTGTAGTCTGATTGTAGGAAAACTGAGAAATTTATGTTCTAAGTTTCTTTTTTCTTTCCAAGGCTACTGTTCCATATTACAGACCCAGTGGCCATTTCTATCCTACTGTACCTACTATTCTTATTTGTTTGTTATCAGGAATCTCCTGATACGACAAAACATGAAAGTCATGAGAGATATTACGCACAAATCGTGCCAATACTGCACGTATGCCTGGTTGTACCACTAATACAGAACTCTCTTGTTTTGCCTGCTGCTGCATTGCTAATTGTGTCAAAGAATGTTGCATTTTATCCGCCATTCCTGGCTCAAAGTTTACGCCTCCAGTCCCACTGCTCTGAATAATGTTTTGCAATAATTGTTCCAACTCGGGTTTTAACGTAATAATTGGCAGTTCCTCGTGAATTCCACTGATTTTTTGTGTGATTAATCGCGATAAGGCAATCCGTACCTGACTGATTAAAAACTCAGTATCCTTAGATTTTGGCGCTAACTCCGCCAAAGTTTCGACTATAGTGCGTATATCCGTTAGTGGAATATGCTCGACTAATAATCCTTGTAATACTTTACTGACCATTCCTAAGGAAAGACCATCTGGAACCAACTCTTTCACTAATTTAGGTGAGTTTATTGCAAGCTTATCTAAGAGCTGTTGTGTTTCTTCATAACCTAATAATTGCTGACTGTTTTGCTCTAATATTTGGCTTATGTGGGTCGCAACAACTGTTGAGGTATCAACGACGGTATAACCTAAGGTATGTGCCTGTTCTTTTTGACTCTCATTAATCCAGACTGCTTCCATACCAAATGCCGGATCATGGGTTTTTATTCCTTCAATGTCACCAAAAACTTGTCCGGGGTTTATAGCCAAGCAACGGTCCAAATGAATTGCGGCCTCGCCCATTACAACTCCGGCCAAACTAATTCGGTAATGGTTAGGCTTTAAATCTAAATTATCACGTACATGTACCGAAGGAATTAAAAAACCCAGCTCTTGAGATATTTTCTTGCGCACCCCTTTTATACGAGAAAGTAAAACCCCTCCTTGTGACTGATCCACTAAAGGAATCAGACGATATCCTACTTCAAGACTAATCACGTCAACAGGGTTCACATCATCCCATGATAGTTCTGATGAAATATTGGGACCTTGCACCGCCAGCGACTCACTTTCCTGACTGAGTTGTTCCTTACGTTTTACTTTTTCTTGTTGTTGAAACAAATAAGCAATTCCCGCCAGACCAGCAGCAAGTAAAATAAATGCTACATGAGGCATTCCAGGAATAATACCAATCAGCCCGATAATCGCTGCAGCAATAACTAATGAGCGTGGATTTGCCAGTAATTGAGAAATAACTGCATGCCCCATATTCTGTGCACTGGAAACTCGCGTAACAATAATGGCTGCGGCAGTTGATAAAACTAAAGAAGGAACTTGCGCAACCAAGCCATCACCAATGGTTAATAGAATATAATTATGCAATGCATCTGCAACTGTCATCCCATGCTGAAAAACACCAATAATCAACCCACCAATAATGTTCACAACCAAAATTAAAATCCCAGCAATTGCATCACCACGAACGAATTTGCTGGCACCATCCATAGAGCCGTAAAAATCGGCTTCCTGCGCTACCTCTAATCGACGTTTTATCGCCTGTTCTTGATTAATTAGACCCGCATTCAGATCAGCATCGATAGCCATTTGCTTCCCAGGCAAAGAATCCAAAGTGAAGCGCGCACTGACTTCAGATACACGGCCAGCACCCTTGGTGACCACAACAAAATTTATAACAACCAGAATAATAAATACGACAAGACCTACCGCATAGTTTCCCCCAATAACCACTTCACCAAATGATTGAATCACATGTCCAGCAGCATCAGTTCCTTTATAACCATTTAATAAAACCACACGAGTTGAGGCTACGTTTAAAGACAATCGCAATAAGGTTGCAAGCAATATGACGGTTGGAAATACGGCAAAATCCAGAGGCCTTTCACTGTATATCACCGCTAACAGCACGACTAAAGAGAGAGCAATATTAAAAGTAAAAAACACATCCAATAAAAAAGGCGGCAAAGGCAACATCATCATGCCAAGCATCATGATGAGCGCCAAAGGTGTGCCTAAACCTTGACGCATCCAATATTGAATATAGTGCAATGCTTTATTCATTAGCAGTCTCCTCTGCTTCGCGTGCTAATTCTGGTGGAATAGGAACATCCTGTAACACAGTAGGCTTATAATCATAACGCTCCTTATCACGCAGTTGAAACACGTAGGCTAAAACCTGGGCTACAGCGACGTAGAGTCCCCTTGGTATTTCTGCATTTAATTTGGTAGAAAAATAGAGGGCGCGAGCTAACGGTGGCACTGTAATAATAGGAATTTGATGTGACTTTGCAACATTACTAATTTGGAAAGCAATCAAGTCCTTACCCTTTGCCACCACTATTGGTGCTTTATGACTCTTATCTTTGTAGCTAATTGCCACCGCATAATGCGTGGGGTTCGTTAACACCACATTTGCTTTAGATATTTCATTCATCATACGTCGGCGTGAAATTTCTTGTTGCGCACGCCGAATAGCACTTTTTACCTCTGGCTTACCTTCTGTTTCTTTATATTCATCCCTCAATTCTTGCATCGTCATTTTCATATTTTTTTGATGCTCATACCATTGAAAAGGTACATCAAAAGCAGCAATCAAAATTAAACTGGCGGAAATCAATACAAATGATTTCACAACAATTAAAGAACCACTCCCAATCGCTGTTTCTACAGGAACATGGGCTAAAGCTAATAATGCAGGAACTTGTGTTTTAAGTACTGCTATGGCGACAACTGCAACAATGAGGAACTTAAAAAACGATTTGATCATTTCGGCAAAACCTTTCACCGAAACCATCCGTTTAAGCCCTTGAAATAGATTGAGTCGTGAGAATTTGGGCTGTAGGACTTGTCCACTAAAAACCCAACCGCCCATAAGCAACGGAGCCAATAAGGTAATAAAAAAAATCACAACCAATAAGGGCACTAAAGACCAAAACCCCATCTTAGCTAAAAAAAACAAACGCTCAAAACTCTTTGTTGGCGTAATAAGAACTCGTGTATCAAACTCAAAAGCATGGTGCATCATAGTTGCCATTTGATGTGCTAATTGCTTTCCAAAAATAAGAAAGCCCAAAGCAGTAAAGAGTAAGGTCACTGTAGTATTGAAATCTTTCGAGCGAGCAACCTGCCCCTTTTGTCGCGCTTCTCTGAGCCGTTTGGCCGAGGGCTGTTCGGTTTTTTCTTGTGCTTGTTCTTGATCCGCCATCAGCGCAACATCCCTATCATAAAACGCACCCCATCATTGATAAGATCAGCCATTTGTGCAGCAACACTCGGCAAACCCACCTTAATCACAACCATTCCCATGATTAACGTTATAGGGAATCCTAAAGAAAAAATATTTAATTGCGGTGCCGCCCGAGCCATAATCCCGAAGGCAAGGCTCACAATAAGTAAAGACAATAAAGCAGGAATTGAAATCAATAATGATTGTTTAAACATCCAACCTGAAAATAAAATAACATTCCATACCATAGATTGAGTAACTGAAAGCTGTCCTATAGGCATCATTCTGAAACTATCTAATAAGGTCTCAAAAACCGCCAAATGTCCATTAAGCGCTAAAAAAATTAAGGTCATCATCATTGAATAAAGCTGACTAACCAATGGAACACTGGCTCTGCTGGTAGGGTCCATCATCACCGCAAAACTAAGTCCAGCCTGCATTGCAATAATTTGTCCACCCAAAATAAAAACCTGAAAAACAAGTTGTAAGACAAATCCCATTAACAATCCAAAAAGCAATTCCTGGATAATGTATCCCAAAAAAACACCTTTGAAATTCAGGAATGAAAGCTCTTTAGGAACCATAAAAGCGCAGACACAACTTAAAAAGAAAAGCAAAATAATTTTAATGCGACCAGGTATTAACATAGAGGAAAATACAGGTACTGTAAGCAATAAACCACCAATACGTCCCATGGGCCATATAACCTGACTTACCATGCTTATTATTGTTGGATAATCCAGCTTCATCTTGGGGTTAGCCTATTAAATAAGGAATATTGGTAATTAACGAATCCGTGTAATTCACCATCGTCTTCAATAACCAAGGGCCAGCAAATACGAGCATCAAAAAAGTAATAAATAATTTGGGTATAAAACTCAGACTCGTTTCATTAATTTGTGTTGCCGCTTGAAACATGGACACGATAACTCCAACAATCAAACCAGGCAGAATGAGTACGGTGATCAATAACAGCATCAAATACACACCTTCACTGAATATAGAAACTACAGACTCTGGGGTCATATTATTTCCCTATAATTTTATAGCCTTTTTACAGACTCTTCTTTCTTTTTAATTCACTTCATCATGCCTTTAACTCATGGCAAAACTTGATGCCACTGATCCTAAAACAAGTGTCCAGCCATCAACCATAACAAAAAGCATGATCTTAAAGGGTAATGAAATAATTAAAGGCGATAACATCATCATACCCATAGCCATCAGAACACTGGATACCACCATATCAATAATCAAAAAAGGTAAAAATAAAATAAAGCCAATCTGGAATGCTGTTTTTAATTCACTGGTGATGAACGCAGGAATCACCACACTCATGGGGACTTCATCAAGCGTAGCTGGATTTTTTTGCGCAAATTTTTCAAACATGGATAAATCATTTTTGCGTGTCTGATTGAGCATAAATTCACGTAGAGGCACTTGTGCATTGGCTAAAGCCTGAGGAAATTTTATGGTCTCTGCAAGATAAGGTTGTACTGCAGTATCATTAATTTTATTAAATACGGGTGACATCACAAAATAAGTCATAAATAAAGCAATGCCAATTAAAATTTGATTGGTTGGAGTTTGGGCCATGCCTATAGCCTGGCGCAAAATAGAAAGCACTATAATGATTCGTGTAAAAGCTGTCATTGCCATCAACATTCCAGGCAAAACAGTTAACAAAGTCATAAAAATCAAAATTTGGAGGTTAACGCTGTAGGTTTGTTCTCCGTTTGCTCCAGGTTGTACTGTCATTGCTGGTAAGGATAAAGGTGCCGCCTGCAAAGCCACAGGAACACAACAAAATAAAATAACAAACAATGTAACCTGGGTGCGGCGCAGCGAAACCCGGGATTTAAAAGCACTCATTACTATTTCCATTAAGTCCCATACAGAGGATAACCAGTTCCGTACGTATAAATTCATTCTATTCATCTTATGATTTCACAACCGATTTAAGCAGATCTGCAAATGAAGATTTATTTGTAGTATCAAAGCCTGGTGGCAATTGTTCACCAAAATCATGGAGTAACGTGACATTTCCAGCACCTGAGCCAACCAACAAATAACGTGTTCCTACTTTTAACAAAGTGATTTTTTCCTTTGGTCCCAAAAGCATAGAGGCCACAGATTGAAATCCTTTTGCCGACCCCATTTGCATACCATGTAAACGCTTCACTACCCAAGACAATACAAGGATGAGCAATAAAACCAATAATAAGCCCATCACAACACGCATGAGCTCTCCTTGACTGAGTACACTTTGCATTATCTTAATCGCTTAATTCGTTCTGCTGTACTAACAATATCAGTTAATCGCACACCAAATTTATCATTCACCACAACAACCTCGCCATGCGCAACCAGAGTGCCATTAACCAAAACATCCAGTGGATCACCCGCTAAACGATCCAGAGCAACAATACCTCCTTGGTTTAATTGCAGTAAATTACGAATGGTCATTTTGGTACGACCAATTTCTACCGTCACGGATACCGGTATATCCAAAATCAAATCCATTTTCTCACTGTCTGCATCCTGAGGAAGATTATTGGCTGGTTTTGGTTGTTCTATTGCTTCTTGAGACATTATTTATCTCCCTAATAACTAATATTTTTTATTATTTTTACTGCGCGTTTGTCATTTGCAGTACCTTGAGTTGCCGTAAAACCTGGAGTCCCTTCAATATCTAAAGTAACTATTTCTTTCATGTCCATAGGGATGAAGTCACCTACTTGCCATGACATCACTGCCCCCAGAGTACTTTTTGTTTCAGCCATTGCCGAACTGACAGTTAACTCAACATTCATTAACTCTTCTTTCAGTGATTTAACCCAGTTGGGATCAATTTCATCATCAGGTCGAGATGCACCAAGCTCCAATTGCTCTTTAATCGGCTCAACCATGGAGTAAGGTAAAATGAAATAGAACGTTCCAATTTCTTTGCCAAAATCCATAGAAAAACGGGCTACCAACAGCATTTCATCAGGTTCTGCAATATTGACCAACTGTGGGTTTGTTTCATCATTAAATTTGGTAATATCAAGCTGGATAATTGGCTTCCACGCCTGAGTCAGATTGGCAATGAGTTTTTTGGTAATGACATCCATCACACGCAACTCAGTCGCAGTAAAATCAGTTCTGTCTTTTTGAGCAAAAAATTGCGAGCTTCCACCAAAATAATAGTCGACCAGATCGTAGACGAAAGTACTATCAAAAAGAATAATACCTTTACCTCGTAATGGTTTGAATTTAGAAATACACATTAAGCTTGGATTGGGTAAGCTCTCCATAAAGTCGCGATGCTTTATAATGAGTAATGGATCTTGTTTAATCTCAAAATCTTTGGCGGTGACATTATAGACATCCGATGCAAATAAGCGCGCAGCGCGATCATAAATTCTATCTAATACTGGTAACTTGCCTTTGACGATGCGTTCTTGAGCAGTAAAGTTAAGAGTTTTTACATCATTTTCTTTTGTTTCTACTGTCTCAAATACAGCTTCTGCTACCTGTTTTTTTTGACCTTTTGCTTTTTTATGCCCAGCTTTTTCAGGAGCCCCTGTAGTCTCTGTTGAGTCTTTATGCACTTCTTCAGGAGTTTCGCCTACAGTTTTCAGCAGCGCATCTATTTCTTCTTGTGATAAAACGTTTTTATCAGCCATATAAGCAATCCATACTAATTTTTAAGCTTGAATTCACTCATTAAATTCAAGCAAGTATCATGATTTTTCTATTGAATGACTACGATATGCAAACTGTATGCCATTTGTGAAAAAAGGTTTTATTACATTGCTATTAGATGAAGCGCGTTTCCCTTCTACTCATAGGGAGAGGAGACTAAGTGGCAGTATTATCCTAGGTGCTGCACCCAGGCTACAATTTAAATGGAAATAACCGTGATGCAGGCGATTTGACAGTCAAAAAAATTTTATGCCAATCATTTGACAATGTATTCAAATTAACGAGAAACAATGCAGGTAATTTTACTCATTCGTCTCTTGCTGGCATTTTGCCTGTGCCATTCTTCGGCAATTATCCTGGCAATCAATTTGCTCTGAGTTTAAGCATTGAGAATTAATACAATCCTGGCTCGTATTGTTGATGCACTGCGATTTGTCATACTTCTGTGCGCCTATATTATCCTGAGGAATATCCGCCGCGAAAAGTGAAAGAGAAAAAAAGAAGCTCAAAAAGCTTAAAAAAGTTTTCATCATAATTCCTTTTAATTATGTTTCTAAATGAATTATAGTCTTAATATTGAAAATAATTGAATCACGAAAAAAATGCACAGCAAAACACAAACGCTCAGCAATTTTAGCCGTGCACACTTTAGTCAGTCCTCCTGTCTACGTCCAGATGATGAAGCGCAACTCGTTGATTATCTGGCACATAACCCGCAACAAAATCTACTCGTGCGAGGCTCAGGTTTAAGTTATAACGACAGTTGTTTTAATACCAATGGATTTATTATCGACAGCAGACGCTTGAATCATTTGATCGATTTTAATCACGAGACAGGGATTGTGCATTGTCAAGGTGGTGTATCACTTAAAGAGTTATTTTTAGTACATCCTGATTTCATTCCACCCGTTCTTCCTGGCACAGTCCACATTACAGTGGCAGGTGCAATTGCTCACGATGTACATGGAAAAAATAATCACCAGGCTGGTAGTTTTGGCCACCATCTCATTGAGTTTGATTTATTGATTGGTAGTAAAAAATTCCATTGCAGCCGTGAAAAAAACAGTGACTTATTTTATGCCACGCTTGCAGGATTAGGCCTTACAGGCGTTATTACTCGTACCGCGATCCGTCTTAAAAAAGCATCTCGTTTTGTGCAAGCAGAACACAAACCATTTGCATCCATGCAAGCACTAACAGAATATATGGCCACTGAAGGTATTCATCATGATTATCAAGTATCCTGGCTTGATCTTCTTAACCCAACACCACGAGCGATTCTTTCGGTAGCGGATTATTGTGAGCCAATTAACGATAAAAAACCCAAAGTTCATACCGTACCTAAAGTGCCCTTTTCTTTAATCAAAGCATGGAGCATGAAATTATTTAATCAGCATTTTTTTAACAATAAAAAAGGGCATGAAAAACTATCGCTTGAACAATTTAATAATCCGCTTGATAAGCTCTTGCACTGGAATAGACTTTATGGTCCTAAAGGATTGATCCAATTCCAAGCAGTATTTAGTGCTGAGCAGGTTAGAACTACTTTGGATAAGCTGATTCAATTAATGCGGATTAATAAAGCAACACCTACTCTTGCAGTCCTCAAGTTATGCACACAAGCAGGAGAAGGATTACTTTCTTTTTGTGAACCAGGATTTACCTTAGCGGTTGATTTTGTTCATAACAATCAGGCGAAACAAGCGATACGTGCAATGAATCAATTAATCACTGACCTTAATGGTCGAGTTTATTTAGCGAAGGATTTGCTTTTGAATCAAGAACAATTCCACAGTATGTATGAGAACCATCAGCAATTTTCTCAGACACTGGAGCACTATGGATGTACAATGCACTCTGATCTGGCAAAACGATTAGGGATAAAAAAATGACGCAAAGAACTTGGGTAATACTTGGTGCAACCTCCATTATTGCAGAAAAATTTGCACATATTGTTGCTCATGAAGGACATCAATTGCTCTTGGTAGGCCGCCAACAAACCCCGCTGCAAATCATTGCGAACGATATCAAACTGAGATATAAAACAAGCTGTGATGTGCTGATTGTGGATCTGCTTGAGCAGTTGGATGAACTACTCACTGTATTAAAAACAAATGATCGTGAATTGGATTTGTTCATTGCCCACAGTGATTTCACTAATAACGATCATCTGAATTATGAAACAATTACACACCTCATTAAACTCAATATTCTAAGTACATCTTTAATCATCCATACCTACTTGAGTCGTCAACAAAAAGAATATAATTTACTATTTCTAAGTTCCGTTGCAGCATGTAGAGGACGCTCCAAAAACAGTCTTTATGGCGCAAGCAAAGCAAGTATTGAAATTTATCTCCAAGGCTTACAACAATCCGCCAGCGACAACCAACACATTACAATCGCCCGCTTGGGTTTTATTGACACCAAGCAAACTTATGGCGTACCTGGAGTTTTTTATGCGGCACCTGCAGACGCTTGTGCAAAAGCATGTTGGAATGGATTAATGCGTCGAAAAAAAATGTTTTATTATCCTTATTTCTGGCGAATGATTATGGCGATAATCACTCGTTTGCCATTCTTTCTTTATAAGAAAATGGGTAAGGTTTGATCGTATCTTTTGAGTTTTTAAAGCGCTCCGAACAGAGCAAAAGTATTAGTCTTATTTATTAATGCATCTCCTATTCTATATTGAACAAGAGATGCAATTTCATTTTTTCTGTATTTTATTATGCAAATACATTTTTAGCTACATCGCCATTCGTCATTCTGATGCGAGTGAGGAGTCTTTGCGGTATGGTAGAATCTCTCACTGTTTGAGATAACAGAGTAAATTAAAATTAACCAATTAAATACAACTGCTGCAAGCAGCAGTTGTATTTTAATGTCACTGCAACTATATATATTTCCCCTACATAAGTAATTATTTAAAGATCTTAACCATAGGTAAGATTGTTTTTATCAATCCAAAAAATTGTAAAATGTAGATGACGAGTACAATAAGTACCAGCACATTTAACAGGCTTTTAATTGATGGGGGCATAGGAATAAAAGTATCTATTAGCCATAATACTAACCCAAAAACAACAATTACAGCGATCAAATTCAGCAACCCGCTCATAATTATCCTTATTAAGATGGTTTTCTGTATAAAATTATAGCAGATTTACAAATACTTAGCTTTTTTAATATCCAATTAGATCATAATGTAATTGTAGTGATGATTCGTATCGCCATTATCCCTGCATGTATTAAATAATTCGTTGACAAAAACACGCAAAACAACCGTAGGCTGGGCTGTTGTTAAGCCCAGCGTTTTAACATCGCTCTAAATATTTCCCTCTTGGGAACAACCATGGATAGACACTTGCTAATTGTATATATAATGATAAGTGGGTAAGCAAGAAAAACGCTGGGCTTAACAGCACAGCCTACTTTTCCACAGTCAAAATAAGGGAAAAAGATGTTTGCAGAGAACTCCGAATTACACTGTGCTAATCCGGTAACATTATTCGCTTTGTGTACCTGTTTTTTCCTTCAATAGATCACGAATTTCCGCTAATAAAGTTTCTTCCCTTGATGGTGGTGTTTCTTTTTTTTCTTCTTTTTTTCTTAATAAAGAAATCCCTTTGACTGCTATAAAAATTGAGAAAGAAATGATGGTAAAGTCAATCACTGCTTGGAGAAACTCGCCCCACTTCACAACTGCATCTCCGAGTGTAAACGTTTTATTGGCGACATTGACACCACCTAATAATAGACCAATTAAAGGCATGACAATACCACTAACTAAAGAACTAATGATTTTGCCAAATGCAGCGCCAATCACTACTGCAACAGCGAGATCAATTGCATTTCCTTTAACAGCAAATTGTTTAAACTCTTGTAAAAAACTCATGTCATCTCCTTATAGATGGTTATTTTACAAAAAGTAGCCTAGAGTTCACATCTTATTCACCAAACGGTTACGGGGAAAAGCCAGGCTACATCAAATCGATTTATGAATGGTGGCGAACCATTTCTCTAATTTCTTCTATCTTTTTCTCCAAGTCA
The DNA here is from genome assembly GCF_001897665.1 of Legionella sp. 39-23. Taxonomy (NCBI): domain Bacteria; kingdom Pseudomonadati; phylum Pseudomonadota; class Gammaproteobacteria; order Legionellales; family Legionellaceae; genus Legionella; species Legionella sp. 39-23. The sequence continues at coordinate 202,083 of NZ_MKTO01000004.1, forward strand.
TCCGGAGCAACGCCGCCGCCCTGAGCCATATCATCTCGACCACCACCCTTTCCACAAAGATGTCTTACCAAAGTAGCTGCTGTAGGTGCTTTGCCTAAAATATTTTTACTCACCCCAGCAATCACATTCATTTTACTTTGATCGAGGGTAAATAAAACAATCACTGCAGAATCAAGTCTTGATTTCAATTGATCCAAGGTAGTACGCATGGTTTGGCTGTCTGCGCCTTCCAATTGTTTCACAAGCAAATTGATTCCATTGATTTTTTCCACCTCATTTGCCAGATCAGCACCTGATTTTTGTGCTTTCTCACTTTGTAATTTGGCAATTTCTTTTTCCAAACCTTTATTTTCAGTGATGAGTTGTGCGATTTTATCCGCTAAATTATTTGTTGTGGTTTTTAATAAAGAGGCTAATTCGCTCAACAAAAATTGTTGCTCATTAACCCAGGTTAAAGCATAACGACCAGTCACCAGCTCGATACGTCTTACACCACTGGCAATCCCATATTCCGCAACAATTTTAAATAGACCGATATCACCAGTCCTTCGTGCATGTGTCCCACCACAAAGTTCTTTAGAAAACTCTCCCATGGATAATACACGTACTTCATCTGTATATTTTTCTCCGAAAAGAGCAACAGCACCACTTTTTTTAGCCGATTCAATATCCATAACTCGGGTTACAACTTCATGATTCGCACGAATTTGATCATTAACTAATAGTTCAACTTCTTGTATTTGCTCTGCAGTTAATGATTCAAAATGAGAAAAGTCAAAGCGCGCACGCTCTGCATCTACCAAAGATCCTTTTTGCTGTACTTGTGGCCCGATGACTGTTTTAAGTGCGGCGTGCAATAAGTGCGTTGCGGTATGATTTAAACGAATAGCCTCGCGGCGTTCATTATCAATTTGTGCTTTAACCAACAGATCTAAAGTACCAGTGCCTTCAACTACTTCTCCATAATGCACTATGGCTTGGCCTTTCTTTTGTGTGTCATCGACACGAAAACGTAAACCTGCACCAGTTAAAATGCCCTTATCACCTACCTGCCCTCCACTTTCCGCATAAAACGGTGTATGGTCAAGGACCACAGCCCCTTTCATACCTTTATTTAAGGTGTTTACTTCTTTTCCTTCCTGAAGTAAGGCAATAATTTTTGATTCCATTTCCTTTTTTTCATACCCATGAAAATCAGATTGGTAATCTAATTGTGCACTAGTACTATAATCAACACTGAATTGGCTGGCTGCCTGAGATTGCTCTCGTTGTTGTCGCATCAATTGATTAAAGCCATCCATATCTACATAAAGATTTTGTTCTCTGGCTATATCCGCTGTCAAATCAACAGGGAAACCATAAGTATCATACAGTTTAAACGCGATTTCCCCAGATATTTCGTGGCCACCCAGAGAATGCATTTGCTCTTGTAATAAACGCAAACCCTGATCAAGCGTACGAGCAAACTGATTCTCTTCTTGAGTAAGAATTTTCTCTACATGGCTCTTATATTTTATCAATTCAGGATAAGCATCGCCCATGACTTTAATTAAGGGCTCAACTAACTTTGAAAAAAACGGTGTTGGTAAACCTAACTTATTACCATGTCTTATTGCTCTTCTAATAATTCTTCTCAGCACATACCCTCGTCCTTCATTGCCAGGAATCACTCCATCAGCAATTAGAAACGCACATGATCGAATATGATCGGCGATGACTTTTAGCGAGGTATGATTTAAATCGATATTATTTCCAAGTTGCGCAGTAGATTGAATCAAATATTGGAATATATCGGTTTCATAATTGCTGTGTACGCCTTGAACTACTGCAGCAAGTCGCTCAAGTCCCATACCTGTATCCACGGATGGTTTAGGTAGAGGATGCAGATTCCCATCTTTATCGCGATTAAACTGCATAAAAACTAGATTCCAGATTTCTATATACCGGTCGCCATCTTCATCAGGGCTTCCTGGAGGACCACCTGGGATTTGAGGACCATGATCATAAAAAATTTCAGTGCAAGGGCCGCAAGGACCGGTATCGCCCATAGACCAAAAATTATCTTTTTCACCACACCGTGAGAAACGTGTGGCTGAAACGTTCATTTCTTTTAGCCAAATATCTTCTGCTTCCTGATCGTCTTTATAAACAGTCACCCACAAACGTTCTTCAGGTAAACGCAGAACTTGAGTCAAAAATTCCCAAGCAAATTTTATGGCCTCACGCTTGAAATAATCACCAAAACTAAAATTACCTAACATTTCAAAAAAGGTATGGTGTCTTGCTGTATAACCCACGTTTTCCAAATCGTTGTGCTTACCGCCTGCACGCACACAACGTTGTGCAGTGACTGCCCGTTGATAAGAGCGGGTTTCAAGTCCTAAAAATAAATCCTTAAATTGCACCATACCTGCATTGGTAAATAATAAAGTAGGATCATTAGCAGGAACTAAAGAGCTGGACTCCACGAGTTGATGGCCACGTTGTGTGAAATAATCAAAGAATGCTTGTCTAATTTCAGAACTTTTCATTTTCTAATTCAATACCAATTTGAGTTAATTTTTATCTGTAGCCTGGGTGCAGTACTCTTCATCATCCCAAGCACAGCAAGGGATAACGTCCCAGGTTTCGCTACGCTGCACCCAGGCTACAAAGCTATTTTTTTCATTCCCCAAAGACTACGATCTCATTTTTATCTTTTCAATTCTTTTTTCACTTGAACAATGGTATCCATTCCAAATCCACGATACAGCAAAAAACGCTGTTGTTTTTGCAATTCATCAAAAGAAAGATCAAGTTGTCCTTTACTTTTTTTATGCCAAACATCTAATGCATAAGTCAACCAATTATCTTCTTCTTGTCGCATGAACTGCTGAATTAATTCCTTATCAATTCCTTTACTGCTCAATTCCTGGCTTATTTTTAAAGGTCCATAACCCTGCCGTATACGTGAACGACTGTATATTTCTACAAAACGTCGATCACTTTGTAAATCCAAGCGCCGGCATTCATCCAATGCGTTGTTTACTTCAACTACACTATATCCTTTTTGTTTTAACTTCTCATACAGTTCTAGTGCACCGTGCTCGCGCCTAGACAACAGGCGCACAGCACTATCAAATGCTTTAGTCATCGGCGGTCTCAAATTCTTCCGCACTGGCTGCCGCAAGCATAGGTAATTTCTTCTCTAAGAGCTCAGTACGAATGAGCTGCTCAAGAGTTACTGCAACTTGAGGATTCTCCTTCAAATACAAGCGAACATTATCTTTGCCTTGGCCAATTTTCTCTCCTTTATAACTGTACCAAGCACCAGATTTTTCAATCAGATTGAGTTGAACACCCAAATTGATGATTTCACTTTCACGAGAAATACCTTCGTTATAGAGAATATCAAATTCTGTCATCTTGAATGGTGGGGCCACTTTATTCTTCACTACTTTAACTCGTGTTTCGCTTCCTAAGATTTCCTCACCTTTCTTAATTGACCCAATGCGGCGAATATCTAAGCGAACAGAAGCATAGAACTTCAATGCGTTACCACCAGTAGTTGTTTCAGGGCTGCCAAACATGACACCAATTTTCATACGAATCTGGTTAATAAAAATAACTAGGGTATTAGACCGTTTAATATTAGCAGTTAATTTACGTAACGCTTGTGACATGAGTCGAGCTTGTAAACCAACATGTGAATCCCCCATTTCTCCTTCGATTTCCGCTTTGGGAGTCAATGCAGCAACAGAGTCAACAATAATTACATCCACAGCTGCTGAACGTACCAACATGTCGGTAATTTCTAGAGCTTGTTCTCCAGTATCAGGCTGAGAAACCAATAACTCATCCACATTAACACCCAGCTTTTGTGCATAGCTTGGATCTAATGCATGTTCTGCGTCAATAAATGCGGCCGTACCACCCATTTTTTGACACTCGGCAATAACTTGTAAAGTTAGCGTGGTTTTACCAGAAGACTCTGGTCCATAAATTTCAACGACACGTCCTTTGGGTAAGCCACCAATTCCCAATGCAATGTCCAAGCCTAACGATCCTGTTGAAATGGCTTCGATGTCTCGGGATACGGTGCTGTCGCCCATACGCATCACTGATCCTTTACCAAATTGACGTTCAATTTGCGAGAGAGCGGCTGATAATGCTTTTTGTTTATTTTCTTCCATAATATTTTCCAGGTAGTTTGCAAGGGTAAAATTATCACACAGATAGGAACAAGCAGCAAATTGATTCACAGGTTTAAAATGAGTTTTTTCACTCAAGCCCGAGCCACGCAAAGTTGTATAGAAAATCATCTTTTTGCCCTACTACTTCATTTAACTGGTAGCCTAAGCAGGACACAGAAATTATAAAATTAATCACCCCAGAAAATATTATCTTTAATTCTTTTGTTAAGAAGCATTTCTTCCAAGTCAATATCACAATTATTGATCTAAATTTCATTAAATGGTATAATTTTAAAACGAACGAAGGGTGGCAACTATGCAAAGTAAACATGAACAACCGTCACTAATTTCTAATGTCGCATCCACGGCATTATGCGCTGAGCGCGCGGTAATGAATATTACTCGTTCTGCTAAGCATCTATTTTTTCCTACAGCAGATGAATCAAGAGTAAGCTTTATAGATCGTACTCAAGTTGAACTGAAACAAAAAGGATTCGAGATAGCTAATGATTTAACCAGCATCGTTCCACGAAAATAAAGTACCTAGTAAAAATTTTTTCCATTTTTAATATAGGACAGAAGGCCTGATAACACGACTTCGCATGCAGCCAAGCGTATATCTTGTCGGTTTCCAGTGAATTGTTTTCTTACTACTTTAGAATTTATGTCTTTAGCTGCCCACCCAAAACACACAGTTCCTACTGGCTTTTCAAGACTGCCGCCATCTGGACCAGCAATACCAGTAACTGAGACAGCCACATGTCCCGCACTATGTTGTAAGGCACCAGTCGCCATAGCTTGAGCAACAGGCTCACTCACTGCACCATATTCTTCGATTAATTGTTTAGGAATAGACAATAACTCTTCTTTAGCAAGATTACTGTACGTAACAAATCCACGCTCAAACCAAACTGAACTTCCAGGAATGTCTGTGAGATAGCTTGCAACAAGTCCGCCAGTACATGATTCAGCAGTAACTAATTGCCAGTTCTTTTTCTTTAAAATAGCAGCAATTTCTTTGATGAGATTGTCAAAAGGATTCATAAATATACCAGAAATATTCCTGGGTTATGGCTTACGCCGTCACCCAGGTTAAAATCTTAGTGTTGTGTTTGGTTTTGGGTTCCACCAGCAGGTTGAGCTGGTTGTGTTGTTGTAGTGGTATTATTTTCAGTTCCAGCAGTCGGTTGCTTATTACCTTGCTGACCGCATGCAGTTAAAGCAAGCGCTAAAAACCCAGTTGCTGCAATTATTGCGAAACGATTCATTACATTCTCCCTATAGATTAATATTTTTTTTAAATCCCTTTAGATTCTAGCAAATAAATTTAAATTCAACCATGACCTGTTGATATTTCAACAAAAAAGTCAAAGCCTGTAGCACTATCTTATCTTAATAGTCTAAAAAATTAACAATCCATTGGGCAAATACGGCATCATCACATGGTTGCTGTAGTGATTTTAATCCACACTCGACTAACTCCTCACCAAGTCTGTTTTTCCGCATTTCAATCAATGCTTGGGAATAAACTTTACTAAATTCAGGATGACCTTGCACAGTAAGCAGGTTGTCACGAATTTGCAGCATATAAAACGGACAAAAATCACTTGCAGCCAGAACCTCTGCTTCAGAAGGAAGAACTAAAACTTGATCCTGATGGCTCACAATCAAGTTAAGCTGATTAAGGGATGGAGACATCCATGCTTTGCGTTGGGTCATTTTATTAACGGACATTCCTACCCCCCAACCCTTAGGCGATTTTATAACCTGACCTCCTAAGGCTTTCGCAATAAGCTGATGACCAAAACAAATCCCTATAACCTTTTTGTTTGCTTCATGAAGCCGCAATACAAACTCTTCAAGACCTGTAATCCAAGGGAAACCATCGTTAACACCATGACGGCTACCAGTAATAATATAAGCATCAGCAGCATCGAGATGACTTGGTAATTCATCACAACGCACATCATAAACAGTGAATGTCAAATTCGACGCTACTTGCTGTAGTAGCTTGATATACATGTCTTGATAAGTGCCATAAGTCGCAACCAATTCTGTCTCGACTTGATCACATTGCAAGATTCCAATATTCATGTCGCTCCTTTAAGGTGCTTCTGCCAATCTAATCACTAGTCTACAAAGGATATGGATCCCCATGGATAGCTGCCGTAAGAATATTTTTATATTGCAAATCATCAAAAAGAATTGGATTACTTTGTGCGGAAGGATCTTCTGTCGCCATTGTCGCAATACGAGCCACATCATGCGCATCAATACCAATTTCAAGCAAACTGTGCTCGATACCTAATTCACGACGTAAATGTAATATCCATTCCAGAAATCCAGCAAATCCATTATCAATTGCTAAGTAATTCGCTAAGCGCACTATTTTTTGTTCAATTACGGAACGATTGGCTTGCACTACATACGGCATTAAAATTGCATTTAATCGGCCATGATGCGCATCATAGATTGCACCCAATGGATGAGCGAGCGCATGCATTGCACCTAACCCACGCTGAAACGCTGTTGCTCCCATCATCGAAGCAACAAGCATTTGTGTTCTGGAATCTAAATCATTGCCATTACGCATGACTTGCGGCAAATGTTCTTTTATTAAACGTATCCCTTCAAGAGCAATCCCCTCTGCCATGGGATGATAATTGGGTGCACAATAGGCCTCTAGACAATGAGATAATGCATCCATACCCGTTGCTGCAGTAATCTTCGGTGGTAAAGCGACCGTTAATTCAGGATCTAAAATAACGATGGAAGGTAACATCTTTGGATGAAAAATAATCTTCTTTCGTTGGTGCTGCGTATCGGTTATCACCGAAGCACGCCCAACTTCCGAACCAGTACCTGCCGTGGTTGGTAGTGCTATAATAGGGGCGATACCTGCAACATTCACTCGTTGCCAATTATCTCCAATGTCTTCAAAGTCCCATAGGGGACGGTTTTGTCCAATCATTAATGCAATTGCTTTGCCTGCGTCTAAAGCAGAACCGCCTCCAAAAGCAATAATTCCATCATGTTGGCCACTTCGATAAGCTTCCACGCCAGCAAAGACATTTTCACCTGTTGGGTTTGCTTTTACATCTGAAAATAAAGCACCATGCAAACCCGCATTACGACAGTTCGCTAATGCTGATTCAATCATAGGTAATTTTGCAAGATTGCTGTCTGTGACTAACAAAGGGGATTTCATCCCCAGAGTATGGCACGCATCGACAAGTTCGCATGCACGCCCTGCCCCCACCTTTATTGAAGTGGGATAATTCCAGTTAGCCTTTAATGATGATGTACTCATTTATAGATCCTTTTCTGGAGTCTGTTTACAATTCCCCCAGTTCAAGTCCGAGGGAATTGTAAAATAACCCCTAATTGTTTGTTTTTATATGAAAAGACTTAGGTCTGGTTAATACCTCATATCCTATAGAAGAAAGCGTACACCCACGTCCAGAATTTTTGACTCCAGTCCAAGCCAACGCAGGATCCAAATAATCACAACGATTGATAAAAAATGTTCCTGTTTGGAGCTGTTCGCCAATGGCAATTCCCTGCTCTATATCTTGAGTAAAAACAGCGGCTGTTAAACCATAATCACTGTCATTCATTAGTGCAATCGCTTCATCGTCGCTATCAACAGGCATAATACCTACTACGGGTCCAAATGTTTCTTCAGTCATTATCCGCATTTTATGGTTTACTTCCGTTAAAATCTGCGGAGCCATGTACGCAGATCCGGGTTGATCCATAACAAATTTTTGGCTATCGATATGGGCTACAGCACCTTGTGCCAACGCTTCTCGAATCTGGCCACGAACAAACTCTGCGGCAGAGGAGCGCACGAGTGGTCCTAAAGTTGTATTCGGATCATCAGGACGTCCAAGTCGATACTGCATCGTCAACGCTACTGCTTTATTAACAAACTGCTCATAAACATCTCGGTGGACGTAGATACGCTCAATACCACAACACGATTGGCCTGAATTAAAAAATGCACCATCCACAAGTGTTTCTACCGCGTGATCAATATCAGCATCGAAACGTACATATCCAGGATCTTTTCCCCCAAGTTCTAAGCCAATATTCAAAAAACGTCCTGCCGTAACACGCTCCACCATCTCGCCACCAGCAACCGAACCCGTAAAAGCAACATTATTTATTGCAGGATGATACAAAACCTTTTCTGTATCTGCATGAGTTAGATGCAAATACTGAAATACCCCTTCAGGGAGATTTGCCTCTCTAAATGCTTGGGCAAATCGTTCCGCAACAAGTGGTGTTTGCGCTGAATGCTTCAGTAAGACAACATTTCCGGCCATAATAGCCGGGATAATCGCATTCACTGCGGTAAGGTAAGGATAATTCCATGGAGCAATAACAAAGGTCACTCCTAGTGGTTCTCGTTTGATGTAACGAATAAAACCTGTTTTTTCAGGCAGCATAATCGGCGCAAGTGCGGCACTTGCGGCAGCAATCATATAACGTGCACGCTCCTCAAAACCATTAATCTCTCCTGCAGCAGAGCGGATTGGGCGTCCCATTTGCCAGCAAATTTCCCAGGCAATCTCGTCCTTATTAGCAACTAAGGCATCTACAGCTGCGCTGCAATAGCGCTCACGCTCGCTCAAAGTGGTATTAGCCCACAGCTTTTTGGCACTTAATGAGCGGTCCAAAGCGAATTGGATTTCATCATCTTTAGCAAAAGCACGCTCTACATAAAGCGAATTATCTATAGGCGAATAAGTTTTCAATGTATCGTTCATAATTTCGAAAATCCAAGTTAAATAATTTCAAAATAGCGATCTAATTCCCAATCAGTAATATGACGACGAAACTCACGCTCCTCCCATTCGCGAGAAGCTGCAAAATGCTCGACAAAGGGTTCGCCAAATAAAGTTTTGGCAGCCTTTGACTCTCTGAGGCGAGAAGCAGCTTCCCACAAAGTTCTTGGCAAAGCGAGTTCCGCTTGATGGTGTTGTGTATAAGAATTACCTTTAATTTCTGGGTATGGCTCCAGTTCATGCTCAATGCCGTACAATCCAGAACCTAAAGCCGCAGCCAAGGCCAAATAAGGATTTGAATCAGCAGAACCTAGGCGATACTCGACACGTTGTGACTTATCACTTCCAGGGATAACGCGTAATGCGGTTGTACGATTCTCTACCCCCCATGTCGCATCCGTTGGTGCCCAGAAGCCTGGAATCAGTCGAGAAAAACTGTTCACAGTAGGAGCAACCATTGCTAAAAACTCAGGCATTAGTTTTTGTTGTCCTGCTACGAAATGTCTTTGAATTTTACTCATATTATGTTGCATCGCAGGATCGTAAAAAGCACTGCCTCGATTATTTTTATGTCGTAAAGAGAGATGGATGTGCCCACTTTGCCCGGGATAGTTCGGTGACCATTTGGCCATAAAGGTTGCCATTTTATCGTTTCGTTGCGCTAAAACCTTCATAAATGTTTTAAATAATGCCGCCTTATCGCCTGCTTCTGTGGCGTTATCTACAGCAATAGCTGCTTCAATTACCCCAGGACCTGTTTCTGCATGCAAACCTTCAATAGGAAAATCCATGATCTCGCTCATATTGAGGATTTGATGATATAAGTCGGCATGAACCGTGTTGCGAATCATCGAGTAACCAAAAAAATCGGGGGTCATGGGTTTTAAATCACGAAAGCCTTTAGCGCGTATACTGTCTGGCGTTTCATCAAACATAAAGAATTCATATTCTAATGCCGCATAAGCATCAAACCCCATCGCATCTGCTTTATTAACCATGCGGCGTAGTAATGCTCGTGGACATAGATTTTCAGCTTCCCCAGCAAATTCAGCCATAAATAACAGCTGATTCTCTTCAAAAACAAGATCGCGACATGTTTCTGGCAAAATGCGCACTAAAGTATCAGGATAACCTGTGTGCCAGCCTGTATATTTTCCATTATCATAGAGCTTATCTTTGGAGTCCCAACCTAAGATCACATCACAGAAAGCAAAACCATTATCCAAAGCCGAGAAGAATTTATTACGGCTCATATACTTTCCAAGCATCACTCCATCCACGTCAAATAAACCAACCTTGACATGGCTTAGATTACGCTCCTCAATAATTTGTTTTGCGGCCTCAACAGTTTTAACATCCTTTGCAGTTAACATAGCCTTTCCTTTGCCAGTTCATTGTAACTAATTGATAATATCTCAGATTCTATTCTTGAAGCTAGGGTTATTTATTGACACTTAAAAAGACAATCATGCAAAAATAATTGCGGTTTCATCTGCCCCACATTAAAGATTTCTATCATCACATCTCTGCTCATTTTGATGAATATAAATGACCTCTACTCTACCTTTAATGATTTTGCTAAAATCGCCGCACTTTCAACTCGAGATAACAGCCTTCATGACTACTTCCCATACTCCAATGATGCAACAATATTTACGCATTAAATCAGAATATCCTGATATGCTCTTGCTCTATCGTATGGGTGATTTTTATGAGTTATTTTTTGATGATGCCAAACGGGCGTCACAATTATTGGATCTCACGTTAACTCATCGCGGTCACTCTGCGGACAAGCCAATTCCCATGGCTGGTGTTCCTTATCATGCTGTGGAAAATTATCTCGCACGACTGATCAAAAAAGGTGAGTCAGTAGCTATTTGTGAACAAATAGGAGATCCCGCAACCAGTAAAGGTCCCGTTGAACGACAAGTAACTCGCATTATCACCCCAGGGACAGTAACCGATGAAGCACTTTTGGATGCTAAAAAAGATAATTTATTACTGGCCATTCACCACCAAAAACAAAAAATTGGCTTAGCTTGGGTTGAACTCAGCAGCGGCCGTTTTCACATTCAGCAATTAACAGAAACAAATCAACTCAGTGCGGAGCTCACACGCTTGCAGCCTGCTGAATTACTGTTACAAGAAGAATCTCCCTTGGAAGAGTACTGTCTGAATTTTCCAATAAAACTTCGGCCAGGTTGGGAGTTTCACTTTTACAATGCTAAAAAACTCTTATGTGAGCAATTTGCAGTAAATGACCTTAGAGTATTTGGTGAGGAAGAGAATGCTACAGCACTTGTTGCAGCAGGGGCATTATTAACCTATTTGCATGCGACACAAAAACAAGCTCTTCCTCATTTAACAACAATGACACTTGAACATAGCAATGATTACTTGCAACTGGATGCATCGACACAAAAACATCTCGAAATATTTGAAAATATGAATGGCAGTCATGAAAACAGCCTGTTATCGCTGTTGGATAAAACCGCATGCTCCATGGGCAGTCGTTTGCTCAAGCGTTGGTTAGGAAGACCTCTCATACAACATGAGCAAATTATGGCACGCCAGAATGCCATAATGGAAATCATGCGTCTTCAATGCAACATGTCTGTCTATGAATTACTAAGACAAACATGTGATGTAGAACGAATTGTCTCACGCATTGCTTTAAAATCGGCTCGCCCACGTGATTTAGTCGCTTTAACTCATACTTTAGCGTTACTTCCAGAATTGAATTCCATACTGGCCCATCACTCAAGCGAGCTCATAGTACAATTAAAAAAAGACATTAAACCATTACCGACACTACAACAATTGCTTGCTGCAGCAATTATAGAAAATCCACCCGTGTTAATTCGCGATGGCGGGGTTATCGCACCAGGTTTTGACGAAGAGCTTGATGAGCTTAGGATGCTCAGTACACGTGCTAATGACAAACTCCTGCATTTGGAGCAAGAAGAAAAGCAAAAGACTGGCCTCTCTTCTCTGAAGTTTGGCTTTAATAATGTACAAGGTTATTACATTGAGCTTTCTAAAGCCCAATCAGAAAAAGCACCTACTCATTACCACAGAAAACAAACCTTAAAAAACGTGGAGCGCTATATTACGCCGGAATTAAAGCAGTTTGAGGAGAAAGTATTATCAGCACAAGTTAAGGCTTTGGCACGTGAAAAGTGGTTGTATGAAAACCTGCTACTAGAAATCCAAAACAACATCAACGAATTAACGCTTTTGGCACAAGCATTGGCCAAATTAGATGTGTTAGCCACTCTTGCGGAACGAGCTCAAAGTTTCAATTGGTGTTGCCCTAATCTGGTGCCTGAATCACAAATCTCCATTGAGGCAGGTCGTCATCCAGTAATTGAACATTTGCTGCAAGAGCGTTTTATTGCTAATGACTTACAACTCAAACCATCACAAAATATATTGCTCATTACCGGGCCCAACATGGGAGGTAAATCAACCTACATGAGACAAACTGCTTTGATTGTACTTCTAGCACATATTGGCAGTTTTGTACCCGCTAAATCGGCAACTTTAGGACCTATCGATAGAATTTTTACCCGTATTGGCGCCAGTGATGATTTAGCCTCCGGACGCTCCACTTTTATGGTGGAAATGACAGAAACCGCTCAAATTTTAAGGCAAGCAACCCATAAGAGCCTGGTCTTAATTGATGAAATTGGTCGCGGTACCAGTACTTATGATGGTATGGCATTGGCCTATGCCAGCTGTGCTTATCTGGCTACGAGCATTAAAGCATACACTTTATTTTCTACGCACTACTTTGAGTTAACTAATCTTCCTCAACAATGGTCCTGCATCCGCAATGTTCATTTGCAAGCATCATTGGAGACCGGCCGTATCATTTTTTTATATCGTGTCGAACCAGGCCATGCGAATCGAAGTTACGGACTTGAAGTAGCCGAGCTTGCAGGGATACCTCCTGAGGTTTTAAAAATTGCGCATACGCACTTAAATCATATGCAAAATCAGGCACCTCCAATAACTCAAACGCAGTCTATAGTTCAAGTAAAACCCCTCTCACCTATTTTACGAGAGCTAGCGCAAGTTGATCCGGATCGTTTAACAGCAAGAGAAGCACTTGACTTAATTTATAGGTTCAAAAACATGGAGACAGCTGATCTGTAAGCTTTATGTAGTAAAGTCAAAATGCAATCAAAAGTAAGTTGGGCCAAGACTCAACCTACTTTTGATATCTAATAAGTCTAAGATGTCCTTATTCAACTTTAAGTACTTAATGAAATTGAAGCGCTATGCTCTGACCTCTCCTTTAATACAGAGGCACTTTTTGTGAAAAACATATTAGGAATTACATGAGATAATAATCGTTGATTTTGACAGTAAGCCAAAACTCTCATTTGAAATTGCTGCAATATACTCCCAGCTGTACTCGCACTAACATGTGGGGCAAATCCACCCGTTCCCCCTTCCTCTTGGTCCATGTAATATTCAATATGTGCTTGGGTCAAAGTAATATTCTGCTGCAAGTTTTCTCCAACAATATCAATTATCTTACCCCCCGAGGTTTGCGTTGAAGCAGTAGCTTCCACACCAAAAGCTTGCCCTAAATCATAGCCTTGGTGATGCATGAATATCACATTAAGCGCTTCCTTATCTGCTACAGATGCCAAAGTTCTACCCGTCGAATATAAAGGGGCTGTTGTTTTTATACTTTTCAGTTGAATAGGTTCAACTAAATATTGACGTCTTTCCGGTGAATCAAGCTCTTGATAAATTGTTGCACCGTATGACGCAGCAATCACTTGTGACCCGCGACAAATACCGCATAGGGGTTTAGGTGCTGACTCACGTTGTTGCATATAGACTAAACTAAATTCAAGAATATCACGGCGTGGATCACTCAATTCTGGATGCTCAGTATATGTTGGTAAACCAGTTTTAGGATGACATTTTTCTCCGTAAATACGCGGATCCATATCTTGTCCCCCTGTTAACAGGACACCATCCACCTGATTAAAGATTGCTTTCGCATGGCTATAAAGAGTCGACATTTGTGGAAATGCAGATGGTTTTTTAGTGTTTTCTTCACGCATGATTTGAATCATTAGCAAAGGAAAACTAATACCTTGTTTTTTCCATTCTGCTGTAAAAATAGTTGATATATCGTCTGCGCTTGCTTTCACAGAACATTGCTCGGCTATATCGCTTTTACTTTGCGCCTCATAGCTTAATTCTTTTGAAGACTTAGTCGCTAGCTTTTTAGCTTTTGCAAGCACGTCATCTTTTAATTGTTGCAACCTGTGTTGGGTTAATGCATTTAGCGTATTGATTTCTTTATCTAATAATGCAGCATCTACTTCTGGCATTACATCCATGCGCACTGGATATATCCCTTGCGCCAATAACATTTTCTCAGCCAATGTTGCAGTCAGCAATGGGGTCACATTATTCCAAGACACCAATACAGCAGGCTTAGTATTTGTTTTTTTAACCTGATGCATTGCAATCTCTTTATCAGTTAACAACTCACTTACATGAGACAAACTCGCTCCAGGAGAGTTATTTATAATCACGTCTACAGTTCGAGCGCCACCCAATATGGAAGCTTGCTGCATAATACAATCTGTAAACGTTAGCTTACACAATTGCTTTAAATAATTAAAACGAGTACGTAGAAAATGATTTCCCAAGAAAAGCAAATCATTTAACGTGCTGTAATCGAAGGAAGTCTGTGTAAACTGATTGCGAATAAAACGAACACCATGGAATGAAGCATAATTAATCACCGTATTATTAAAAGAAGAATCACGGATCTCTTGCTCACGCCAAATCGATCCTGATAAATCACATGTATCAAACTGGCAGTTTTTTATTTCACAACCGGTAAAATCAATATTATTCAATAAATCCGTTCTACGAGGTAATTTAGTTGCACTCACCAAAGAACCATCTGCTCGTTGCATCTGCATCGTATTGACTGTTTTACCTGGAACTGCAAAATTAAGATTCTGTAAAATGGAGGAGTAGCCTTTTTCCTTTAAATAAACAGCAAGAGGAAGTTTAGCACCTGGAGGTAGCCCTTTTTTGTATAGCAAAATATCATCTAAAACTTTTTCAAATTCACTTTGTGTAATAGGTAAGCCCATACGTTAGTTCCTTCAAAATTTATCCACAGTATTAGACTCAAGAAAGATTGAAGATCTATCAAACTCTTATGAATCTTTATTTTGAACCTTAGTCCAGGTTAGAATAAGCTGTGCCTTCTAACGTGTTCATACCGCTACCTTAGTCCACCCTCTCGATTAAGGGTATATTCGTAACCAATCAAGAGGTATACTTAAATCTGGTGGAAAGCAATATTTGAGACCAAGTTGAGTTAAAAATAAACTAAGCGAATGCAGCATACATCAGTAGATAAGTATTTGCCAACTTATTTTTCGTTCAACCTACTCTCGATATAGCATTTCTAATAATGCAGCGCAAATACTTAGGTATTTTCTGATACAAGCAGGGATATTTTTGGTGAAACACCTACTGAGACTATCATGAAAAAACTCATCTATCTGATACTGCTCATTACCTGTTTTGCACTATTTGCAAAAAGCAATGACTCCGAAGCCATTACAATTTATGGGGTTTCTGGAAAAGTCGAAGCGAATGTTGAAAAACGTTTAAGTGAATTACAAAAATTAAAACCCCTTGACCAATTCACCTTGGAAGAATTACAAGAGCAAGTAGTTCAAGCTGTGCAGCCTTTTGGTTATTTTAAGGCAGAAGCCAAACTGCGAAGAACTAATGCACGCGAGCTGTCAGTTATTATCCATCCCGGCCCGCAAATCATGATTTCTCGAATTACAATTGAAGTAATTGGTGAGGGAGCACGTAATCCTATTCTCCGCGATACAGTAAAAAATGTGGCATTAACCCCAAGGACGCCCCTTTTTACTGAACAATACGAGCAAGCCAAATTAAAACTGCTCGAAGCGGCTGAAACCCAAGGATATATGCACGCAGGCTTTAAAAAAAGTGAAATTTTAATTGATGAAGATAGTTACACAGCAGAAATCACATTAGTTCTTGACACAGGCCCTCTTTATTATTTTGGACAGATACAGTTTAGTCCCACATATATTGATCCTAAGTTATTGCATCGTTTTGTTCCTTTTCACCCAGGACAAGTCTATTCAGGCGATAAAGTACTGCAATTAAATAATGTTCTATCAAATAGCGGTTATTTCAGTTCCGTACTTGTAAAGCCACAAATTACAGAAAACACAACAGTACCTGTACAAATCTACACGGAACCTGTATCCAAATACTCTTATACTTTAGGTGCGGGTTATGGAACTGACACTGGCGTTCGTGGTCGCGCTGCATTACATGTGGTACCTGTCAATCGTCAGGGACATAAATTCAATCTTATGGCACAAGGTTCTTTTGTGCAAAACGCATTACAAGCCCAGTATGTTATTCCAGGTAAAAATCCTATTCAGGATCAATACACGCTTACAGGTAATTTTTCGAATTTAAATTATAGTGCAGGATATAGTAACTCGTTTCTTATCTCATTGGCACAACAACATCGAATCACCGATTACCAACGCACTTTGTCCTTAAACACGCTTTATGAGGGATTTCATTACGCATTTCAGGAAAATACAAAACAGTTTCTACTCTATCCTAAGACAACGTTCACGTGGAGCAAAACCCAAGGCCTGCTCTTTTCTCCCTCGGGATATAACATTACGTTTAATGGTCTTGCAGCAAGTCAAGCACTCTTATCTACCATTAATTTGGCTCAAGCCTCTTTAGATATGAAAGTAGCAATGCGAATTGAGCCTCTCCGTTTACGTCTTTACGGGCATGCAATTCAAGGATTTACAGCAATTAATAATATTAACCAGCAGCCTGTATCACTTGCATTACTTTTAGGAGGAACGGATAATTTAAAAGCATTTAGTTTTAATTCAATAGGTCCAAGCAGAATAATAAGTTATGCTGGTTTTGAAATTCAAAAAGAAACCAAAAAAAATTGGTACTTGATTGCATTTTATGATGCAGGAGCGATTTACAATCCAACTCCTTTAAAAAGTTATTATGATGCAGGCGGTGGTTTAATGTGGGTTTCACCTATAGGTCCAATTAAAGTAGGATTAGCACAAGCAATTAATGGTCGATGGCGGCGAGATAGCAATGGTCCACGTTTGGTCATCAGTATGGGACCAGACTTATGAGACGTTTTTTAAGAAAAACTCTCCGTGTTTTAGTTAAAATACTTTATTTTAGTTGCCTACTTCTTATTTTATTGGGTGGGATGGCTTTGTTTTTACTAGAAACAAAGCCCGGTTTACGCACTCTTATTCAATTCAGTCATTTATACTTACCAGGCACTATTAAAATTCAACAAATTGAAGGCAGCTTATTCAATCACTTTGTCTTGAGTGGTGTTGAATATCAAAATGAATCGCTTAAATTAAGAATAGAACAACTAGACGTTCAATGGCGTCCTCATGCGTTAAGAGAAAGCCAATTAGTCACTGCTCAATGGCATGGTATGCAGTGGAAATCGGCACAAGATAAAATCATGAGCAGTAAAAAAGGAACAATCACGGCCACGGGTGTCCTCCCCAACATGCAAATTAATCTAAACTCACAAGTAACCACCGAACCAGAAGCTCATTGGTTGATGGATGCAACAATTCGGGGCACACTGCCATGGACCTGGACATTTGATGCGCATCTGACCCAACCCCCAAATATATCAGCACAACACACGCGTTTATATACCAGTTTCTCTACCAAAGGTGTGATCACTGCTAAAAATCAGGGAAATTTATTGCTCACCATACATCCCGGTTTTTATCAACTACCTGATAATGACACTATATCTCGGGTTCAATTTAAAGGTGGCTCTCTGAAAGTAACCCTTTCACCTGAGCAACTTAACGGTTCTGGAATTTTGACCATTGATGAACATAAAAATTTAAAACTAAAATTTAAACTTCCTCAATTTGCTCTTGATACTGGCTTAAAAGATGACCAGCCCATAAAGAGTGAATTATCATTGGAAATAAACTCATTGGACTTTTTACAAAAAATCAGTCCAGAAATTAATAAGCTCAAAGGACAATTGGTTGCGTCATTCAAAGTAAGCGGCACGATGAAGAAAAGAAAAGTCACAAGTCATCTTATGCTCAGCAAAACAAGTCTTTCCTTACCTAAGCTAGGACTTAATCTTGATACTCTCGAGGTAAATATCCACGGCAAAGAGCGATCCTGGGAAGCAACAGGTTCGGCCATATCTGCAGGTCATCATTTATCACTGACTGGCAAAGGAAATCTAAGCGCTCAATTTACAGGGGATTTCACCTTGGAAGGAGATAATTTTCCATTGGTTCAAACCAGCGAATACAAAATTCATATTTCCCCTAAACTCAATCTGCATGTCACACCAACAACGCAAACTCTTTCTGGTACTGTTTTGGTTCCTTATGCTGAAATCAAACCTCGCTCATTTCATAACAGCATCTCTTTGCCAGATGATATAGTTTATAAGCGTAAGGAAAAACCAGCACCATCCTTTAGTCCGATTAACAGTATGGATATTGATCTTGTAATGGGAAAAGAAGTAACCATCGATGTAAAAGGGTTAAAAGGCCATTTGAATGGAACACTGCATGTAAAGCAATCACAACAAAACTCGATCAATGCATATGGAGAATTATCCGTTAGAGATGGTACGTATAAGGCCTATGGGCAAGATTTAGCGATACAACAAGGACAACTCATTTTTACTGGCGGGCCTATTTCTAATCCAGGTATTAATGTTCGTGCAGCAAAAAAAATTAGCACTACCCCTACAACCTTTGCCAGCTCAAGCCAACTTTTAGACTTCAATAGCACGAATCTGCAAAATATTAATTATGGGGAAACCATGATTTTAGGAGTTGAAGTAACTGGTCGATTAGCTCGTCCCAAAATTCAATTGTTTTCTGAGCCTGCTGTTCTTTCACAAGCAGACATTCTTTCCATGCTTGTTCTTGGGCGTCCAGCAAACCAGGCAAATAAAGCTGGAGGACAATTACTTCTCACAGCGATATCTTCCATGAACTTGGGAAGCAACACAAACAGTCTTCGCCTTTTAGAACAGCTCAAACAATCCGCAGGTATTGATTTTAATGTACAAACCAATACTAACTATAATCAAGCCACCAATACCTCAAGTGACACCACTTCTTTTGTGGTAGGAAAATCCCTTTCGAAACGTTTCTATTTAAGCTATAACATTGGGCTTTCACAAACAGACACCAATATGTTGACACTCAGATACTTACTTAATCGATTTTTTAGTATTCAAATAAGCAACAGTGACACCAGCAGCGCGATTGATTTTCTGTATACCTCGAATAAGAAAATTAAAAAAAGAAAACGCTGAATTTTTTGTCAACTCTCTGAAATTTAGATCTGAATGTTTTGTGGCCTGGGTGCAGCATAGCGGAACACGAGAATTATGAGCATGAATTACAAGCCGAGTTCCGCTACGCTGCACCTAGGCTACAGTAATTGTGTTAATATATCTCGGATTTTTATGCCACAAAAAATAGACTGCTTGTCTAATGAATTAATAACAGGATTAACTCCATGACCGATTACAACATACCCTTAAGATTGACTCGTTTAAGAAGTAGCGCAATGTCGCGTGCATTGGTTAAAGAAACACGCCTGCATCCCCAGCAATTTATCGCTCCTTTATTTATTAGTGAACTACTTAATGAGCCTCAGGAAATAAGCGCAATGCCTGGTCAGTTTCAATTGAGCCTCGATTGCATCCCTAGAGAAATTGAATTACTGACTTCTTTGGGAATTCCCGCAGTCCTTCTGTTTGGTATTCCTAAACATAAAGATGCATATGGTAGCGAATCATTCAATGATGAAGGAATTATTCAACAGGCGATAGCAAAAATTCGCGCAGTGAATAAAGACATCTTAATTATTACTGATCTTTGTTTTTGTGAATACACAGATCATGGACATTGTGGTGTACTTAATGGTGAATGCATTGATACCGATAAGACTTTGGCTTTCCTTGCAAAACAAGCGGTGAGCCATGCAAAAGCTGGCGCTGATTGGGTAGCACCTAGCGGAATGACTGATGGAATGGTCCATGCGATTCGTAACGCATTGGATATCCAAGGATATCAACATATTCCCATCCTAAGCTACAGTGCAAAATATTGCTCTTGCCTATATGGACCTTTTAGAGAAGCTGCACAGGGAGCACCAAAGTTTGGCAATCGTAAGGCGTATCAAATGGACCCTGCAAATGGTGCCGAAGCCCTTAGAGAAACAGCATTAGATCTTGAAGAAGGAGCCGATATGATGATGGTTAAGCCTGCCGGATTTTACTTGGATGTGATTGCAAAACTAAAACAACATTTCCCTGAAGTGCCTCTTTGTGCCTATCAGGTAAGCGGTGAATATTCGATGATCAAAATAGCCGCTCAAAACAGACTTATCAATGAAGAACACGCCATAATAGAAAGTCTAACAGCGATAAAACGTGCTGGTGCAGATTTTATAATCTCTTACTTTGCCAAAGATATCGCACGCTTATTAAGCCAGAATAAATCATCTTAATTTGAGTCAATCATTTGTTGTCTAAAACTAATGTTGATAGACACTAGGCTATTTTACGATATACTCTTGGGGCGTTTTAACGATGTAGAACAGCCGATTGGTATAGAACCGTGCGTTTTCTTCAGACTTATTGAGGATGATAACTTGTACCAATCATTTATAATTAAACGGAGAAAAAGATATAATGAATTTAATATTTAAAGGTTTTTCAGCAATTGCTTTAAGTTTAAGTGCTGTAACAGCTTTTGCAAGTCCAGCCTATTTAATCACTCATAATAAAACTCCAGAAGAATCTAATGCCTATATAGCAGGCGTCCCTTCTGCATACCCAACGGCTGGCAATTCAACACAAAAAGTTTATTGGAATCTCGTAAAATTAGCTTGCTATGGACACACAACGGGCAAAGAATGCTCTGCAATAATTAAAATGGCTACTAATACTTCTAATCCTATAGAAGTAGGTGAAGTCAAAATGAATCTTGATACGGGTGATATCTCTCCAAAATTTTTATCAAAGAACGGATATACTCTAACTGTAAATGGTGCTGGTGAAGCGACTATTGAGAAAAGATAATTTTTTATATGGATATCAGGAGGCGCATTCTCGCCTCCATCTCAGAGCTTATCAGGCACATATCAATAAAGCAGTAAATTAGAAAGCGCAAAGCCAAATTTATCTGTCAAAGCGACAACACCATCATCCTGTGCGTTTACAACGATAGATCCTCTGATTGAAGTATCAAATTGAATATAGACTAACGACATCTTCGCTACGTTTGGATTTGTATATTAGGTAATTTGTTGAAAAAAATAGCGCAATGAACGTAGGCTGGGCTGATAAGCCCAAGGTTTACAAAGCAACAAAAGAACCATGAATAATACTTGTTAATTAGTATATTGATGGGTTCATGATGAACTTTTTGGAGAGTAAGAAATTAACAGTAAATGCTGGGTTTAACAGCTCACCCTACTCTCATGATTGTAGATGTTAATGTATACGAAGATAACGTATCTCTGTGATACACACTAACCAGAAATAAAAAAAGCCACTTTAAGTGGCTTTTACCGATTCAGTGTACAAATACTTATTTTGTTGGTGCCTCAGGGATTTTATCAATAATCCATGTCAATTGTGCACCGACTAGATCAGCAGCAAAATTACCGCCATTAATATCTACACTATATTCAGAAGTTTGTGAAAGAGCTTGGACTGTATCAACATCCGGGTTAGATCCAGCAAACAAATGAGTATATCCAACGTCAATACCAACATTGGGTCGCCATTGATAATGTGCGCCAACAGCAATTGCCCAGCGATCTACGTCAGGTAAACGAACATTTCTAAATGCATCAGGTGTTGGAGTCTGATCATAACCACCACCTACACGAAACATTAATTTTGGATTTACACGATAATTGGCACCAAGAGCAACACGCCAAGAATCATGATAGTCTTGCACTACATTACTATTAATATTTGCTTGAGTCACGTTAAAAAATGGCGCGCCCCCGATATTGGGAACAGCAACGTTATTCAATTGGATATCATTAAATACGTGCCAACCGGTATAAACAACTGATCCTAATAAAGCCAACCGCTCGTTGATGTCTTGATAACCACTTAATGTAAGGACATCGGGGAATTCTTGTGGATTGCTAAATAAGTCATTATTTGTTCGGGATGCCGATGGAGGTAAGATTGGGAAAACCAACTCAAAATTGTTATTAGCCAATATTCCAGATAAGCGGCTATGTCCATAAAAAACATGTCGCATGCGAGATTGATAATTAAGACCGATGCGTGTGTGGTTGTCATTAAACATACCCATCACCCCAACATGAAATCCAACACCCCATGAAGACGCTTTGTTATAGCTTAAAGAGTCAACTGAAGCAGGATCCTCTTGCAAAAGCAGGAAAAGCGTGGGAGCACCAATCATTTGATTAAATTTAGCACGAGCCCATTGCAGATCAAGACCTGCTCCCAATGCAAAATGTTCAGTAAGTCGAGTACCTAATTCTGGCGAAATATTAGTGGTTAAAATTTCTGTGTACGTCGCTGAATATCGTACTGGAGAATCAGGAGCCCAATCAGTGGCCAACCCAAATGGAGCAGTCACACTTAAGCCAAACGTAGTGCGCTCACCTAAAGGCAAAGCATAATGGAATGAAGGCACAAACGCATTATAACTACCATCTACTCCAGTGAAATTTTGTTCATAGTCAACAACTGCAGGGAACGGTGCAGGAAGACCAGTTGTGGTAATAAAATTACTTGAACCATTCATCTTCAAAGTGGGAAATATGCCAATACCACCAAAAACCAGTTGCTGCTCACGAAGTAAAGCTAAACCAGCAGGATTATACCAACCTGTTGATGCGTCGGCTGCTTCTGCTGCAGAACCTGCGGCGTAGTTACCAACTGCATATCCAGCACCTTCTCCATACAAAGAGAATCCAGCTGCATGAGCTCCACTAGCAAATAAAACGCTAATAACAGCAGCATTCACTAGTGTTCTTAAAGGTTTGTGCATATTTTTCACTCCTTTTACTCCTTAGATATCATACTTCAAAATTTGAATATAAATACGTCCGCTAAACAGCGAGTGTACCCTGTTTTGAAATCATTAAAAACACCTTCAAAATACTTTTTTCTATTTATATTCAACAAGTAATGAATATTAATCCATAGTGAAATAATTAAGCCCATCATGAGCAATTAATGAATAAAATTATCCCTGAATCTTTCAATTAGTGTCCTGGAGGCTTGTGCTGCTCCTCTCCTCCATGGTAATGTGTATTATTTTTGTGCGGAAATGAATCATGCAACAAATAGTAACTAAATTTGGTGGTACCAGCGTTTCAACTCGCAACACGTGGAATAATATTGCGTCCACTACTAAAAAACATATAAATTCTGGGGTACAACCTGTTATTGTCTGCTCCGCACTGACGCAAATTTCTAATAAGCTTGAAAAGGCTATTGAGGCTGCTTTACTCAATGAACATCAGAGCATTTTAACTGATATTCGTAATGGCCATCTCAATCTTGCCGAACAACTTGAAGTTGATCCTGAATTAATTGCCAAAGATTTACTTCAATTAGAACAATGGCTCACTGGCATTGCCCTATTAAAACAAGCTCCTGCAAAAACTCATGCGGAAGTTTTAAGCATGGGTGAGCTCATGATGACTCGCCTAGGCCATGCTTTTCTCAAAAAACAAGGAATTGATTGCACTTGGTATGATGCTCGTGAACTGTTAACCAGCACCCCTTTCCCTGATGGAGGGCCTGCGAATTATCTATCGGCTCGTTGTGAGAGTGAGTATGATCCTGAGTTAGTCGAACGATTTATCTCCAGCGGTTCGCAAGCGATTATTACTCAAGGTTTTTTTGCCGCCAATCCACAAGGAGAAACCGTTTTGCTAGGACGAGGAGGCTCTGATACTTCCGCTGCCCTGCTCGCAGGCAAACTCCAGGCCGCATCGTGTGAAATTTGGACTGATGTTCCCGGAATTTATACAGCCAATCCGCATCAGCTGCCACAGGCACGTTTATTAAAGAAATTAAATTATGATGAGGCACAGGAAATTGCGTCAATGGGTGCTAAAGTATTACACCCCAATTGCATACCTCCTGTTCGTCGTGCCAATATCCCAATGTCCGTCAAATTTACACAAATGCCGGAACATTCAGGAACACTCATTACTAAAGATATTGATGAAACAGCACCACTTATTAAATCCATTCAGATTAAAAACAGTATCTTATTAATCTCTATAGATACGTTGCATATGTGGCAACAAGTTGGATTTTTATCTGATGTGTTTACTGCATTTAAACATCATGGATTCTCGGTAGACTTACTCTCCTCCTCTGAGTTTAACGTCACTTTATCACTTGATATCAACAGTAAAATACATGACCGACCAGCAATTAACGCTTTATTGGCTGAATTAAATCAATTTGGGCGTGCAAAACTCATCGAGCCCTGTAGTGCAGTAAGCCTTGTTGGCCATCATATCCGAACTGTATTGCCACAACTTGGTCCAGCTTTAGAGGTGTTTGAAGCAAAACAAGTTTATTTAATGTCGCTTGCATCCAATGATTTGAACCTCACGTTCGTTGTAGATGAATCACAAGCAAATCAATTATGCCAAAAACTGCATCATTTACTGATAGAAAATAATCCGCAAATTTTCTATTACTCAAAAAGCTGGCATGAAGAGTTCGGTACACCGACTGCTCGCTGTATTCCGTGGTGGGAAAAAGAACGTGATCGTTTATTAACTATTGCCTCGCTCAATTCACCTTGCTATGTTTATCACAGCCGAACCCAAGCTGACAGAGCCAAGCAACTACTTGCCTTAAAATCAATTGATACATTGTTTTATGCGATTAAAGCTAATCCTCATCCATCGATTTTAAAAACCATGGAAAAAGAAGGTATCGGTCTTGAATGTGTTTCTATTCAAGAGCTGGACAGAGTATTAGAACTATTCCCTAACATCGATAGAAAACGCATTCTGTTTACGCCCAATTTTGCACCAAGAGCAGAATATGAATACGCTCTAAATATTGGTTGTTACGTCACCATAGACAGCTTATATCCTTTGGAACATTGGCCTGAGTTGTTTAAAAATCGTGACGTCATTATTCGTATTGATCCCGGCACTGGTGCTGGCCATCACAAACATGTTTCAACTGGGGGGAATGAGTCAAAATTTGGTATTACTCAAAATGACCTTGAGCAGGTTGTCACATTAACCCAAAAACAGAATATCCAAGTAGTGGGTTTACATGCCCATTCTGGAAGTGGCATTCTTACCCCAGAGTTGTGGCAACAAACGGCCTTAATGCTTGCATCATTAACAGAGCAATTCCCGCATGTTCAATCGATTAATTTAGGTGGTGGATTAGGCATAGTCGAAAAACCAGGGCAACAACCCTTAGATTTTGCAAGCTTGGATGCCTTGTTAATGGCAGTCAAATCACGTTACCCGCACATTAAAATTTGGCTTGAACCAGGGCGATTTTTTGTTGCAGAAAGTGGAGTTATTCTTGCCAAAGTGACTCAATGTAAAGAAAAAGGCAAGGTCAAATTTGTGGGTATCGAAACAGGGATGAACTCTCTAATCCGTCCTTCTTTATACGGTGCTTATCACGAAATTGTGAACTTAAGCAGGTTATATGAAGAAAAAGCAGGATTTTCACATATAGTAGGCCCAATCTGTGAGTCAGGAGACACTCTTGGCTATGATCGGTTATTGCCTGTGACTGAAGAAGGTGATGTGTTATTAATTGCCAACGCAGGCGCCTACGGCCGTTGCATGAGCTCACATTACAATTTGCGTCCTCCAGCACAAGAAATCATTGTAGATTAAAGCGTTTTTGTAGGTTGGGCCTTGGCCCAACAAAACCGCTTCCATATAATTCAGTGATGTTGGGCCAAGGACCAACGTATATGGTGGGGCAAAAAATATTTAATAAAAACATACAGGGACAAACACAATGCTAGTCGACAGTGATCAACGAAGCCAAGCTACCGATCCTTCCTTATCATTTATCGTTCAAGCTCCTGCAGGTTCCGGTAAAACCGAAATTCTTACCCAGCGCTATTTGCGACTATTAAGCACAGTCACTGCTCCCGAACAAATTATTGCGCTAACATTCACACGTAAAGCTGCAAGCGAAATGCGTGAACGTATTGTGCATGCATTGCAGCAAGCAGCAAGTAAAAAGAAGGCCGACACACCACATCAACACATGACACTTACCTTTGCTGGTGAAGCACTGCAGCGTGACGCTCATTTTCAATGGAATTTATTGCAACAGCCGAATCGATTAAGAGTCATTACAATTGATTCTTTATGCCAAAGCATAAATCAAGCAATTCCGTTGTTGGAAAAACAAATTGCTTATTCACAAATTACTGAAAGAGTTAATAGCCATTATTTAAATGCTGGGCGACGTTGTATTCAATTTGCTCTAACAACACCTGAATATCAGAATGCAATAAAAACACTTTTGCTGCATGTTGATAATCGCCAAGACCGACTACTTGAGCTCTTTACTTCACTTCTCTCTCAAAGAGATCAGTGGTTGGCTCCCCTATTTCAAGCAAGTGCCCAGGAAAAATCAACTTTTGAACGCGCACTCCAACTTATAGAACAACATGAGTTAAAGCGATTCAAACAAAGTCTACCCACACACGTGGCTGTTGAGTTAACTCGATGTGCGCGTGAGTTAGCGGATATAGAAAATAACCCTAGTTCACCACGCTATCCACTTAAGGATTGGTATGATTTCCAACAGGTCAATCAAGAGCTTGCAACAGCCTTAAGTAAACTATTACTTACAGGTGATGCAAATTTCCGTAAAAGTTTTGATCATCATGTCGGTTTACTTAGTAGCTCCTGCGCTCCAGACGAATACAAAAGGCTCAAAAATGCCAGTAAAGAACTTCTCAATGAATTGAGTGAGTATCCTGATTTTCTTGAGGCACTAATCCAAGTCAGTAATTTACCTGCGCCAGAATACGATCCTGAGCAATGGGAAGTCTTGCAAGCACTGTTTTTATTGCTCCCTCTTCTTGTAGGTCATTTGCATGTTTTATTTAGCGAGCACAATGAGATTGATTTTACCGCCATATCTCAGCAAGCACTGAATGCCTTAGGCCACGAAGAAAATCCAACCGATTTAGCTTTATATCTTGATCACGCTCTGCAACATATTCTGGTTGATGAGTTTCAGGATACTTCGATTACTCAATTTGAACTGTTAACAAAACTCGTTCTTGGATGGGAGAAAGGCGATGGGCGAACCCTATTTATCGTTGGCGATCCCATGCAATCCATCTATCGTTTCAGACAAGCAGAAGTAGGATTATTTTTTCGTGCTAAAGAACAAGGCATAGGGCCTGTTACCCTTCAGCCTTTGGAGTTAAGCTGTAATTTTCGCTCAACACAAACTATTGTTGATTGGGTAAATAAGCAGTTTACCAGCATATTTCCCAAACAAGTTGATATAGAGTCTGGGGCTGTTTCATTTCATCCCAGTGTCAATGTCATTCAGAATAAAGAATGCAGTGCTGTTCAAGCGATGCAATTTAAAAACCGTGAGCAGGAAGCAAAAAAACTCATAGAAACCATCCAATATGAATTGCAAACTCATCCTGATCACACCATGGCCATTCTGGTGCGCTCAAGAACACAACTAAGCGAAATCATTCGTCTCTTACGCCAACATCAGATCCCTTATCAAGGAACTGATATTACTTTATTAGCCAATCTAGGCCACTTACGCGATGTGTGGTCATTAACCCAGGCTTTATTGATGCCCGCAAATCGCCTCGCATGGCTCGCAGTTCTTCATAGTCCTTATTGTGGCTTGTCATTAAGTGATATTCATGCCATAGCTCAATTCAATAAGAAAAAATCGATTTACTTCGCTTTATTGCATTTAAACAAAATACCAGGCATAAGTGACGAAGGCAGACTTCGTGCAGATTATTTGATCCAAGTCATGCATCAATCACTAAGTCAAAGGTATGAAAACCAACTCTCAGTCTGGGTCATCCGCACCTTAAAAGAATTGCATGTCGATAGTATTCTAAAAACCGAGCAACTTAATGACTTAGAACAATTCTGGACTTTGCTTGATCGTTATGAACAAGAAGGTCGCTTACCGGATATGAATGAATTTCTCTCAGAACTCAATAAGCTCTATTCACAACAAGCAAACCCTTCACGCTTACACGTGATGACGATTCATAAATCTAAAGGACTGGAATTCGATACCGTATTTTTACCTGGATTAGGCACCCAACCTAATCGTGGAGACAATCCAATGTTACGCTGGCTCAATTTACCGACTCAAAAACATGGTAATTTGTTGCTGATGTCACCTATACACGCTGCTCATCAAGATCATTGTGCATTGTATGATTACTTAAGTCAGTTAGATGAAGTAAAAAGCCGCTATGAAGCACAACGATTATTGTATGTCGCCATAACCCGGGCAAAATCACGCTTGTATTTAATGGACCATTCAGAAAAATCGTCCAAAACTTCATTTCGACATCTTTTAAAAAGCATAGAATTTATTGAGGAAGAATCATTATCCATTATTGAGGAAACAAAGCAGTCTTTACCCAAACTTGGACGCCTCCCCCTTGATTACTATCAAAATAAAACATCTGAAATTCTTGATACCCGTACTCATATCAAGACAACATCCTCTTTATCAACAACTATTCCTCGACTCACCGGTATAGTAACCCATCAATTACTACAATGGATTTGTGATAATCATCCAAGAGCGTTCGTTGAGGTTCCCTGGAGTTTAGCCAGTTATGAATTAAGAAAGCTAGGTTTCGATGAAATAATGCAGCATGAGGCATTACTCAGTATGCAAGAACAAATCATGCGTATGTTTGAAGATCAAACGGGATTATGGATTATTAGCGAACACCATCAGGAACAGAACGAATACGAATTATTGGTAGAACAACAAAATAGGCCGATTACGCGGATCATTGATCGCACTTTTGAAGAGCAAGGCAAACGTTGGATTATTGATTTCAAAACCGGAAAAGAAGATGAAGCATCCTTGCTGAAGCATCGACAACAATTGAATGAATACGGCTCTTATCTAGTAAGGCAAACCCATCTACCAATCTATTGTGGAATTTATTACCTCCCCAGCAATCATTGGGTCTATTGGCAATATGAGCCCTCTGAACTGCTTATCGCCTAGGTATTGACGTGGGCTAGTAAACAGCTCCTAACACTATGAAATAATAGACCGCTGCGTTATCATTCGTCTTTTTCATTCAAGGCTAATCCATGACCACTGAAAATACTGTAATTCACTTGATGAATACTCTGAAAGATCCATTTCTTGGCCTTACAGGCAAGGAAATGAATCTACAATGTAGCCTTGAAATAACTGATAATCAGCTGCTCATCAATCTCACAGCTGGATTTCCTTGTAACTTACTTGAAGAAAATTATAAACCTCTCTTACTTGCGGCTTTACAATCAGCATTTCCTAATCAAAAAATAGTCATACACATCAATCAATGGATTAAACCGCATAGAACACAACTCGTAGGCAAGGGCTTACGTGGGGTAAAAAATACTATTGCTGTAGCGTCTGGTAAAGGAGGAGTAGGAAAGTCTACCATAACAGTGAACTTAGCAACCGCATTAGCTCGAGTAGGGGCACGAGTAGGTATTTTAGATGCAGACATTTATGGCCCAAGTATGCCATTAATGCTTGGTAAAACCGAACCGGTGCAAGTGAGTGGCGAACATTACCTTCCTGCAAAAGCACATGGTATAGAAAGCATGTCCATTGGCTATCTAACAAACAGCGAACAAGCGATAATCTGGCGTGGCCCCATGCTTGCAAAATCCCTAATTCAAATGCTGGATATTACCCTTTGGGACGATCTCGATTATTTGTTCATTGATTTACCGCCTGGAACAGGCGACATTCAATTGACTTTGGTACAAAAAATTCCACTGACTGCAGCCATTGTAGTAACTACCCCACAAAACGTAGCGACACTTGATGCACAAAAAGCAATACATATGTTTTCTAAAACAGGAATTGATGTACTCGGCATTATTGAAAATATGTCCACCCATATTTGCAGTCAATGTGGGCATCAAGAAACAATTTTTGGTGCAGGTGGCGCAGAAACACTTTGTGCCACGCATCATACGACATTACTCGGACAACTACCCCTGGATGGACGTATACGAGAAAATTGCGATGAAGGAGCTCCTACTGCCACTCAAGCTCGTGATGCGTTAACAGATACATTGATTAAAACAGCGATGAGGAGCACGATTGAGCTGGCCAAAAAACCAATCAATTATGCAGATAAGTTTCCAAAAATTGTTGTTGAGTGAGTTCTTCCATAGGGGGTATACTTGCTCAACTAACATAGGAGCATCGTAGCCTGGCTACGATCCTAAATAATAATAACAATAAAAATAAATTAGCCATGGAACGATTAATAATATTTGTAATAAGCATTCTGTATACCTGTCTGGCTGTAGCCAAATCTCCCTATCAAATTGATTTAATTATATTTGCACACCCAAATCAAAACACAGGACTAGCTATCGACGCCCCTCTCATTCCAATGAATACAAATGCTATATCTTTGAAAGCGGATGCAGACAAATCAGGAAAGCCTTATCGGTTGTTACCCCCATCTTCTTCCAGCTTACGTGATGAGTACTACCTACTCACTCGTAAATCTCGTTATCAAGTACTGGGACATTATTCATGGAGACAGCCAGCCAATAATCAAAGCAGTGTCTCTTTACCTGTAGTGGAGCATAATGGCTGGCAAATGCAAGGAACTTTAAATATAACGCAGGCGAGTTATTACTCTTTTGATGCAAAACTTCAAGTATCACCGCCCAACAACCCACAATCGTCATTCACTATTTCACAAAAACAACGTCTTAAGGGTGATGTTGTTTATTATCTAGATAATGCGCAGATTGGCATGTTGGTTAAAGTTCATCAATTAGGATGATAATTGTAACCTAGGCGAAACCGTAACCCGGATTTCGCTACGCGGCTCCCAGGCTACAAATTTTTATTTGTTACCAGGTGGAAAAATTCGATCAAAAACCGTTGCCCCACCCTCCGTGACATGCTTCATCGAAGTATTCGCATCGGAAAACGTAGGATTAGGCTTGCTTGAAAAAAAGCCCCAAAAACCATTTCCTGCTTGTTTGGCTCTACCTATCTCATGCAAGCTAAATAACGCAGCGGCTGTTAGCGTTAATGAGGTGAATGGACCTAGCCTGGCATAAAAAGGCGACATAAATAAATTTCCAAAGCTGATTAATGCACCAGTCTTTAACGCTTTTTCGGGATTTACTTGATCTCTAGGCATACTTCACTTCCTTGATACATAATTTGAAAATCTATTTAGGTCGGCGACTATCGCTCGGCGTAGGACTGTGATTATCGCTTGGCATAATTTCATCAAATATCGCCGCACCTCCAACTGCAATATTTGCCAGGGCATTCTGAACCTCAGTACTTTTGTCGCCTGTTACACCACCAAAAAAAGTATTCAGATTATTTTTACCATTTTCTACAACTCTTCTATTCTTACCTATCTCATGCGCACCATATAAAAATGCACTCGTCGCAGCAATTGCTACAGTCAAACCGAGCTTGGCATCAAGCCAATACAGCGGCGCTAAAAGTGTATTTCCAACTGCGACTAATGCACCAGTCTTTCCAGCATCATCTATATTGATTTTAGCTTGTGACATATCAATTCCTTATGATAATTATTTTTAACAGACTATTTGAGTGCCAATAAAATTGCAAGCATAAATTTATTGCGCCATAGTGCATAATATGAAACCAAATACACAGTGAATTGAATTTAATCAATATGTAAATTATAATTTCATATGACAAAAATGGAATCATGAGCTCATAATGTCTCCCAAAAGCCGAATTATTGAGGCGCTCACTTTCTGTCTCAAACAAAAGTCCACTAAGGATTTTAAATTCAATAAAGCTACTGCCTATGCTGGGCTTAGCGACTTATATGAATACTATGCCCTGGAAAATAAAACAGAGCAATTTTTTGAGGCATTTGAGCAATTGTGCACTATCCCCAATGATTACCTTATTGGCGATAATCCAATGTTGGATAGTTTTATTATTCAACTGGAAAAGGTTTTTCATCCCCAAAAAAAGGAAAAACCCTTTATCCGACCTACCCCATGGTGGGAAATTGAACGCTCTCGTTTGCTTGCTCTGGCAGAGGATCATGCGCCCTGTTATGTATATCACAGTCCCACACAAACAGCCCAAGCGCAAAAATTATTAAGCATGCAATCAATTGATACCCTATTTTATGCGATCAAAGCCAATCCGCATCCATCCATTTTAAAAACATTGGAAAAAGAAGGTATTGGCTTTGAATGCGTTTCCATTCAAGAGTTACAACAAATATCGAGTCTGTTTCCTCATATAGACAAAAAACGCATTTTATTTACACCAAATTTTGCCCCCAAAATAGAATATGCTGCGGCTATGGATTTAGGATGTTATGTGACCATAGACAATTTATATCCGTTAACAAATTGGCCGGAATTATTTAAAAACCGTGAGATCATCGTGCGTATTGACCCTGGAGTTGGTGCTGGCCATCACAAACACGTCGTGACTGGAGGCAATGAGTCAAAATTTGGAATTGCCCAAAATGATATAGAGCAACTTAAAACCTTGACCCAGGAGCATCATATTCATGTTATTGGTCTACATTCACATTCTGGTAGCGGAATTCTTACTCCGGAACTTTGGGAACAAACTGCATTAATGCTCACATCACTTCTGAAACAATTCCCGCGGGCACAATTTATTAATTTGGGTGGTGGTTTGGGTATTGTTGAAAAACCAGGGCAAAAACATTTAGATCTAAAGCAACTCGATTCAACATTACTGGCAATTAAATCAAACTTCTCTCATGTACAATTCTGGATGGAGCCTGGACGCTTTTTTGTGGCAGAAAGTGGCATCATTTTGGCTCGAGTTACTCAATGTAAAGAAAAAGGAGAAGTACAATTTATAGGAATTGAAACTGGAATGAACTCCTTAATTAGGCCTTCTTTATATGGCGCTTATCATGAAATTGTCAACTTAACTCGATTGCATTCAGAACCATCGGGAGTATCACACATTGTAGGCCCGATTTGTGAATCGGGCGATACATTAGGGTATGACCGCATATTACCTACGACTCAAGAGGGAGATGTCCTTCTAATTGCGCATACCGGAGCCTATGGACACTGCATGAGCTCTTATTACAATTTAAGACCTCCCGCACAAGAAATTATATTAGAATCATAATTGAGCTTTTTATCTACTCTTCTCTTGAAAATTTTCAGCTTATTTGACATGGATTTATTTTATACATTATGAATTGAAACAAATAAAAATGCCCCTTATAATCGCAAAAATTAAAATAGCGAGAGTCTTACCCATGCCAAATCAAGGCAAAATTATTACTGCAGTCAACGCGTGTCTGAAGCAAAAAAAAAATATCGATTTGGTACTAAATAAAAA
This sequence comes from Legionella sp. 39-23, assembly GCF_001897665.1. Taxonomy (NCBI): domain Bacteria; kingdom Pseudomonadati; phylum Pseudomonadota; class Gammaproteobacteria; order Legionellales; family Legionellaceae; genus Legionella; species Legionella sp. 39-23. The sequence goes on from NZ_MKTO01000004.1 coordinate 235,793, forward strand.
AGGGATTTGCGCCGCACTTTCTGCTTTATGCATTAAATACACATTAGAAAATAAAAGACCGCTTTTTTTTGATTTACTCGAACAGTTAGCAACCCTACCTAGCACTTATCGTATTGGTGATAACCCTGCTATTGATGGTTTCATTATCAAAATCGAGAAAACATTTCGCGTTGAGGCATACAGTTATTATGAAATCCTGCAATCTGATATCGAAAAAATCTTGGAAATTGGCAATAAGCCACTAAAAAATGAATTTAATTTAGGGCTAACAACAGATGAAGCGCACTGGGAAGAAATATTCAAAAAAATTAGCCGTGAGAACCGTTCCTATCTAATTTGCAGTTATAACCATGCCATTAATTTATCTTTTGAAAACGGAAAATATGTTGTTTATGATTCAAACTACAATAAAAGAATAAAGGAGTTGGGAACGGTTGATGAGTTAGTCAAAGAAATTAAGGAGTGCTTTGATTATAAAGAAGACTCTTTTGGACTCAATATTCGTACATTTGCCCCGCCCAAGGCAACACCTGTGTCCTACCCTTCTCACGATGAATTACATCAAATTGCCTTCGCAAGTCAAACCGATACACGTTCAAGTTTCTTTGCTGCTCTGGCAGGAGACATGAATACACTTAAGTACTTATTTAAACACAATAAAATCAACTACGACAACTTGTCAAAAGAATATCTTCGTCCCGAGTTTAATGATCTTTTACTGCAACAGCCTAAATCACCTATTTTAAAAAATGCTATTTTGAAAGGAATTAATGCCACCCTATATGCAGGCAAGCACAAAGAAGCGGAAAAGCTCCTTGACCATTATCTCAAGACATATACTACAGCTGAAGAACAAAGTGCATTAAAAAACCAACTGCAAATGTTTCTTGACCAACCAGCAGCAGAACACCTGTTGTTAATGAAAAAAGAAGCAGATAACAGTAATTTAATGAAGGTATTCGATCAATTAAATCTTTCTCAAGAACCTAGAAATCAAACTACCTATAATCATCTGCAACTCCTAACTTTTATTAAAGAGGAAGCAAAATCCGCGCAAATAAATCAGTTTTTAAATGAGTTAACCCCAGAACAAATCATCAAACAAATTCAATATGCTGCGATTACCAACCAACATCATGTTTTAAATCTGTTAATTCCTCATTTAACAACGGCGAAAATTGCTCCCAAATCATTTCCTTGCATTTTCACCAAAGAAGTCATCCAAAATATTGATGCGATTACTTTGGAAAAACTCCTTATAAATGGTTTTGCAGTAAACATTGATGAGCCAGATTTACTCACCTTGTGCATGGAACGCAATAATATAACCATTTTTGAAACGTATGCACGTGCATGGGCAGAACAAACAAATCCAACACTTTGGAAAAACATTGATGATCATGAATATCGTTTAATTGATTTAAACACTCCGCTAGGCGCAACAACGCTACTCAATGTACTGATTTTCTTAAGAAAAAATGAGCATGTAAAAAACTCATGGAAAGATAATATTTCTGAGGAAACAATTAAAAGTGCGCTTACCCTGGCCATCTTGAATGGCAATAAAGAAATGAGCCAGTTTTTACAAGAAAAACTGAAAGCAAAGAAAAGCCATCTTGACCCAGAAACCATGGAGTTTCTCTATCAAAGAGGATTGGTAGAAGAGGACTTATCCATTTTATCCACATTGGATCAGTTAAATTACCATGTGGTACATAATACTCAGGATATACGCGCATTGTTCGAGTTGTGTTCTGATTACGATGACTTTTCAATCATCGAAAAATCTTTTACAACAGCAAGCCCTAGGATAAAACAACTCGTACTAGAAAGCAGTTTAAATTGGAATATCGTGCCAGTCATAACAGCATGTGCTCAACAAGCCCCCCGACTCTTTAATGACTACCTCAATGCATCAACCACAAGCCCTGGCAAACTGGCTAAACTGAATCGAGTTGGCGCCAAAATTCCAGCCGATACACTGACATTAGAAACACTGACATCACAGGAACAAAAAAAACAAATCAAAGGCTTTTTCAAAAATAAGCTTGCATATCTTGCCAGGACATTATGTAAAAAAGTAGCTTGGGAAGAAGCCGAGCTTGAAGAGTTCATTAATGAGTTAATTCTGGATAAAAATGAAAACGGGATCAAATTACTGCTGCAACTCTACCCCGCATTAAAGCAAAATCCAAAACTTATTCCTCTGCTGGCACAAAATAGCCTATTAATCGCCCTGGATTTTTTACTGGATAAAGAAACCGTTCTTGATCCAGAGTTAACGGAGCAAATTTTCACTTCTGCCCTAGCCAATAACCATAAAAATTTAGTTGCACGATTTTTGAGCCAAGGAAGAATAACTCCCAAAACTCCATTAAAAAGACCTCTTTTAGAATTACTGCAAGAGGCCATAGAAAAAGGAAATGGTTCTGTTTTAGAACCATTCATTGAACCCGATCTTAATTTCGGGCTGGATTTTAAAGAACTATTTCTTTTTAGCTGCGCCCACAAACAAGAAAAAATTGCCAACCAACTACTTGCCCGAGAATTTACACTTAACGCTACGGAGCGACAATACGCAATCCAACAATTATTTGCTGAGCAACCCGCCTCTGCTCAGTTTGAAAAAGTCTATGCTCAAGGGTACGGTAGACTTTATCAATTGTTAGTAAGAGCCAACGTACAAAATCCAAGAACACCTTTAATGAGCTCTATTAAAGCTCCAGAGAATGACCCTTTATTCCAAAATACAGAACTGTATTCAAGCTCGTTGTTTTTAAGTCCTTTAAAACGAGCCGTAAAAGAAAAAAACGAAACTGTATTTAATGCATTGTTTACTCAAAGCGATCTTCCAGGAGAGCCTAGTAAAAGTGTTTTAGATTTTTTAAAAGATCCTGTCCTTTTTGCAGATATATTCCCCTTATTTGAGAAAAAATACGGCCTAAAAAAATTACTGGATGAGGCGCTAAAACAAAAAGAATGGGCAACCTTAGCTAATCTTATTGAAAAGAAAAAATTGGAAGATTTGGACGCAGAGTTTCAAAAGTCTGTACAAGAGCATGCTCTAGTCATCGTTAATGCTTATGTAGAGAATCTCAAAGCACATTATGATAAAACTGACGTTCGCCCCCAGCTATTTAAACTCCTAGAAAGTACAAATCCACATGCTCTTGCTCAATTGGCAATTCCGTATCGAGAGGAAATTCAAAAAGTACTCGCAGGCATTGAACTGAATATGCTGCAAAATCAACTTGATTTAAATAATCAAATTTATCGTTATACCTTTAATAGTTTGCCATTTAAGAGAGCGCTTGCGGAGCTTAGCAAAATCTTCGAAGAATGTCAGACAGTTATTCACGAGGGAAAGATTGATCTGGATCAAATCATTGAAAATCCTGAACTAGTGAATCATCTGGCACGAATAAAACTCATCATGGCAGGACAAGATATTGCTCCTCATTACCTGGAGGAAAATCATTACGATCTCTTGGAGAAATTAATAGAAAACCCTCGATTTAAAGAGGTTTGCCAATTGGAGTTTAAGCTCTATTGTTTACTTAGACAGTTTAAAAAACCGCTTTTAGAACAAAGTGCTGAGATTCAAAAAGAATTCAATACGGCAGTGCAGTCACTCCAGGAAGCTTTAGCGCAAACAAACTTGCCTCCTAATTTTGTTTTACCAGGAATTCTAAAGTATTTCGCCCCGTCTCAATCAGCAGAGGTTTTGGGTAGTGACATTCAGGAACATACTATCCAGTCTGATTTGCCACAACTGCTAGAGGGGAGAAAAGAGCCCATTAAACCTGAGGTGGAACAATCTCAAAATAGCGAAGTTCAGCAACAGGCGGTGATAGCAAGTCCACAACCAAAGAACGGAGAACCGGCACTTTCTATGTCGGTTGTGAAACAATCTCATTTAAAAGACTTGAAAATACAATGTACTAACGCCTTAAGTTATTACTTGGAACATCGTGATGACAACTTAAGTGTTTTTTCTTATTTTTTTGATTATTCACGAGGAAAAATACGCGCCCAACATTATAAAAACTTAATCCAATCGGCTCAAACTGAACAAGAATTGTATCTTTTAGAATATGCTATTTTGGCAAATGATGACGGAACACAATTAAAGAATGACCTGGCATCACAACTGAAATTCAAAGATGAATATGCTGCTCGAGAACACCTCAAAACAACAATTCAAAAATCCTATTCCTTTACGAAACACGATTTAACACAATTAGACAACCTGATTGATTCAATTAATCAAAAAATTAATGCCGACGAACAAGTCGCTACAAGAAGCTTATTTAAGGAAGAGTTAGGCTATTTCAGACAAATCCGTAACCATCAAAGCACGTTGAGCCCTCTTTCTTTTTTCCAACCGAAACAACACGATCCAATTGACCAATTTTTACGATGGATTGCAAGCTGGCTTGGCTATGACAATTCCTCTGCAGAAGAAAACAAATTGGCTTTATAAAGTTATTGTAGCCTGGGGGCAGCGCAGCAAAACCCAGGCTACACTTCGCTGGCCCAAATTACAAAAGCCTCTAGCTATAAATAATATTCTGCATGAATAAATTATGCTAGGATGAAACATTTTCTACTATATGTCATACATGATGCAGGACGCCTTTAAAAAATTCTTTCAAAAATATCCCAAATCTGAAGCTCCTTTTATGCACGAACAACTTGCCCAATGGAGTGACACACGCCCTTTATCTGGATTACGAGTTGTTCATCATGTTCCTTTAGTAACGAATACTTTATTAAAAATAACCTGCTTACTTGAGGCAGGAGCTGATGTTACCGTCACCAATCCGTCAGACTTTTGTCATGCTCATCCACAGGCGATTTCGTGTTTAAACGAAGCAAAAATTCGTTATGTGGAAAATCCGCGCTCCCTTATTGGGGAAACTTTTGATCTGTATTTTGATTGTGGTGCACAGCTTTACCAATTTTTGGGAAAGCCCAAAATTGGTGCAATCGAATTAACCGGATCAGGCGATCAACTATATCGACAACAAGTTCTTGATTTTCCAGTAATTAGTATTGACCGTACGTTGACCAAACAACTGGAAACAGTTTTTGGATGTGCTGAAAGCAGCCAAATGGCTCTCACTCAATTAACAGGAGTTAATCCGACCGAAACATCATGGGTTATTTTTGGTTTTGGTAAAATTGGCCGTGGACTCGCCTATTTTTGTGCGCAAAATAAAGTTCCTGTCGTAATTGTAGATCCAAGTGAAAAGCAGCGAAATCTGGCTCAGAAGTTAGGTATTACCGCAATTGCGCCGCAAGATTTCAGTAAGCTTGAATGTGCATTAATCGAAGCCAATGTTGTTATTACCGCAACCGGAGGAAAAGCGATTATGGATGCTTATCCTCACTCCTGGTTTAGTGGCAAGATACTTGCAAATTTAGGGGTTTATGATGAATTTGGCCCTCAATTTAGTGATGATGAAGTCTTAAATCATAAAATGCCGGTTAATTTTGTACTTAATGACCCTACGCCTATGAAGTATATTGATCCAGAATTTTACATCCATAATCTTGTCGCATTAACTTTTCTAAAAGAAAAGCTATCTTATCAAGTCCATGGAATATCATCAGAATTAGATAATAGTATGATTCAACGTTGGTGCTCCTATCACTCTTTTCCGTTAGATACGATTAATGCTTGGTTGTATTTATAATGCATAGCCTGGGTAAAAGTGAGGCTGTAATCCAGACTGCATTCAGGGAGACATTTTTTAAAATAAATTTACACTTTCGCCATGATGCTATATATTCCGCCTTTTTCTCAAAACAAAATTAATGAATTTATCAGACTCGACACCTTCATCTAGCCCCAAAAGAACCATCATCTGGTTGGTCAGTGTATTTTTTCTATTATTTCAATTTTTCTTGCAACTCTCTTCGGGAATTATTATTGGCGCAATCATGCATGAGAAACAATTAACTGCATTTACTGCAGGTTTATTAAGTAGCGCCTTTTATTATGTTTATACCACAATGCAAATTCCCGTTGGCCTTCTTTTTGATCGATACAATACCCGAACTTTATTGTCCTTAAACGCGCTGATATGTGCATTAGGCTGCTTTTTGTTTTCTACTGGATATAACTTATTTGTATTATTTCTTGGCCGCCTAATTATTGGCGGTGGCTCCGCATTTGCTTTTGTTGGCATGACTCGTGTATTGCGCCAACATTATCCCCTAAAACAATATGCATTTATGATTGGCCTCACAGAAACCCTAGGTTTTACGGTGACAGTGGCGAGCATGATTGGCATGGGCTCACAAATAAGCCACATTAGCTGGCATTATTTCCTTGCTGGCGCTGGTGTCATCGGTATTTTAATTGCGTTTTTATGTGCGAATTTCATTCCCAGCAACAAGCCGATTATTGATAATCATCATCAATACAAAAAACATTTGTTGCTGATGCTGAAAAATAAATTAGTATGGATTAATGGATGGTTTGTAGGCTTGGAATTTTCGGTGATTACCGTTTTTGCTGCAATGTGGGCAGTTCCTTTTCTCCAGCTAAAATTGGAATGTTCTATAGAAACAGCCAGTATTCTCACCTCCATGATTTTATTGGGCGCTGGATTAAGTTGCCCCATATATGGCTGGTTGTCCATCCATTTGCCTAAACGCAAACCACTAATCCATATTTCATGCTTCTCTACTGCAATTTTGTTCATTCTTGTTCTGTACTTACCTATACATAATCTGCTCCTAACAGGCATCTTGTTGTTCGCAATTGGACTGTGTTGTGGGGCTTATATGCTCGCATTTACTATTGCGAATGAATTGGCGCCAGAAGAATCACTCTCCGCCTGTACAGGTTTCACCAACACCTTAGCAATGGCTACAGCTCCCCTTCTACAACCATTAATCGGTTATTTGTTGGATTATTCCAAAGGCGATACCCACCTCCATGTTGTGGCTGATTATCAACGAACCCTTTTAATCATTCCTGCGGCTTTAGTTATAGCCAGTGTTTTATCACAATTTCTTCCAGAGAAAGAGATTTAGTGCTCTCTAAGGAAAAAATTAATAAAACCTTAATAATACATCTATAAAATAACAATATTTAGCCAGTGTGTAGTTATTTTATATGACAACTTCTAAAAAGGAACGAAAACCCATTTCCCCCTCTCAGCCTCAAAAAGAAATAAGCTACTTTGTCGTATTTGGCGATAGTCTTTCTGATGGCAAAAACATGGGTGAAAAAGCATCCTTTCTCGGACCGTTAGCAAGAAAGTTGTGGCTAGCAATAACTGGGCTCGATAAATCACCTAAAGAACGATTTACCAATGGTTATACTTGGGCGGACTCGCTTAAATCAACCCTTATCAGTAAATTCCTTAATGAAGATAAAATAAAGGAAGATTCTGCGCATCGAAACCATAATTTAAATAATGCCGATATCGGTGATGATATTCTTTCTCGATCATCCGAAAAACAATACACTGAAGACGAAATACGAGCAGAAATAAGAAGGGTGAGACGCAAAAAAAGAGTAGCGGCTAGAGAAGAAGGTCATTTGTTCACTTCTGGACTAGAAAATACCCCAAAAACCGATCCGCTCCCCCGTCACCAGCCCCAAAAAACGCACCGTGTGACTGCAATTAAAAAAGCGGGGCTCCCAAAAGCCACTTTACGCGAATCTTCTGATGATATTGCGGACCAACTAATAACAGATCCTCGCTATAGCAAATACGTTCGAGAATATTATTCACTCGATGATGGTCGTATAGCTCAATATAATGGCCGGAATTTCTATAGAAACTACAGCCAAGGCGGTTCAACCTCTTATGATTACAGCTGGAACAGTATTTTTCTTTCGCTCCTTTCCCCTTTTACGTCAATCAAGCTGTTCTTTACTCGTTTAATGGTATCCAACTTGTCGAAACAGGTAGTGCAATTTTTGGAAGACAATGAGAAAGAAGAAATTTCTACAGAGCAAAAAAAGAAGACCCTTATTACGGTATTTTCTGGTGCTAATGATTTAATTACCGTTAATTCAGAACCCACCGAAGAAGCTGCGGAACTTGCTGCCCAAAGTAACATAGATAATATCGAATCATTAATTAAACAAGGCTACAGTAATTTTGTTCTATGCAACTTGCCTGATTTATCATTAACACCACGCTACCAACATAAATCAGATGAAGAGCGAAAGAATGCGCAAAAGATATCAAAGGAATTTAATAAAAAACTAGCAGAAAAACTGAAAATCTTAAAAGACGCCAATCCTGAGTGCTCAATTGAACTTTTTGATATCGAAACTGTTTTCACTAAAATTTATGATGATGTACGTGATAACGGCGAACACTCCAAATATGCTCAATACTTTGACCAAAAAGCACTACAAGAACCTTACCTAGAGTACGCAAAAGCACATAATATCCCAACAACCCCTGGCGGCGTCGCTCCAGGTAAAAAGCACATGTTTTGGGATGATGTTCATCCAACTGAAACCATGCATGCTTTATTGATGTCGGAGTATTACAAAAACAATCTGAGTCAATATAAAATTTCAGCACCAGCGGAACAGAGTCCAGAATATTTATGTAAAATCTTTAATCGAAAGTACCATGAAAAAATAGATGAGCTTACATTTGGTCCCTTGAGTTTTTGTAGCGAACTTCGGATTAATTACAAAGAGCCAGAAAAAGCACTTATCTCTATCTTACGTTACGCACTTAATGAAGAAAGTAATGACGGTGATTGTTTACGTGACGCGATGACCGACTTAGGGTGGTGGGTAAATGACAAACCCAACATGTGCATCCCCGCCTTAGCAGATGCTATGTGGATTTTGAATCCAATTGATGCACAAAAGTTAGATGCGGAATTAGATCCACATTTAGCTGAAACCAGCTCACATAAAATGATGCTTGGTGCATTAAGTGGAGAACCGGTAGGTAAGAAACCGCAGTTCAAAAGAATCACTGCGGATTTAGCTTTGGATCCTGTAGTAGTGGAGCGATTAAAAAAGCTGGAGAAAAAACCTGGAATTACGGAGCCAGAAACCACTGTATTAAAAAAACAAGAGCCTGTAACAGAGCCTTTGACCCTGAGCGTTTTTTAGTCCAGATTCGCACAGTGTAATCCGCTGACTTCCACATATGCCCCTCACCCTAACGATCTCCCCAAAGAGGCGAGAGGATAAAAAATGGGGCTCGGGAGAATAAAAAAACACAATCAACAAAAATCCCCACTCCCGCTTACGGGAGTGGGTGTTAAATAATTTTTTCTTCGTTGGATACTTTCAATTTATATATAACCCCAGATTGCGCTCTGCTAATCCAGGCTACACTATCAATTCAAGGTTAAAAGCTCTCTTCAAGTATTTAACTTCTTAACGTCCTGTATCGCCAATTCGGTTGTTGTATTCTTTAAAAATGATTGTTGAGTAACAAAACAAAAGCCACCTCGACTGTCTTTAGAGAACCCTGCAACTGTGTGGGATAGTGAGTCGTTCGCTTTCAGAGAGTTAATCAATTTTAAATTCAGCTTAGGTAAGCCAATCCTCAGCATACACTGATCATTCTCTAAAGGTTTTAATGAAATAAATTGAGACATTTTTACTTTGTTGCCTGAAGGATCAAGCCAACCCGCAACTGCTGCGCTGGTTGCATCTTTTTCTTTAAGATTTGCAGAATAAAACCCATTATCATCGTTTAAACGACAAAATGTAGTGTTGATTTCATGGTCATCTTTTTGCTCATCATTCAATGCCAATTTGCCAAACCATGCTTTATTGCCAGTAACAAACTGCTCTTTATCATCAATGCGTAAATGTCCATTGAGCTGACTTGTCTGTAACACTTGGAATTTTACTCCGGGTCGCAAAACTAAGGTTTCATTGTTATTTGCTTGTTTCAGCATATCTACTTTAAAGTTAAAACCTTTTTTATCCGCTGCTTTTACACCGAAGATCCAACTGTCATTGATGGGATTGTAACGAATAAACGAATAACCAACATGCCAATCAAGTGGTGTTGTTTGCCCTATTTTTTCTTTATCTTCGTAGAAAAAAACCAGTTTATTTGTTTCACCATCAATTAAAGCAGCTTTAGTATGAAAATCTGCTCCTTGGCGCTGCATTTCAAAAAAATATCCGTACTTATCACCACTTTCATTCTCTACCATACCAGAAAAAGTCCAACTTCCTACAGTTGGATCGATAGATTGTACCGGTTGCAATGCCGCTGGTTTTATTTCAGTTGCAAGTACTCCAGTACTTATGTGGGATATGATTAAAAATAAAAAACAGCGAATCCAAGCAAACATAATCAGCAATAACCTTTTAACTGTTGATGTAACCACAATGCGTCCCAAAAAGCATCATCCAATACAGCGTCCACGGGCAAATAATGCATTGCGTCCGAACTAAAGGATCGACATTTCACGGCATCTTTTTCCGTCATAATAATAAGTGATTTGCAATAATTCAAATCATCTGGCTTAAACTGATAATGATCAGGATAAGAGCAGGTGTCGAATTCTATCCCTAATTGCAGCAAAGTGGAATAAAAACGTTGGGGGTTACCAATTGCAGCAATCGCTTCCCATGTTCCATTTAATGTATGCGGATCAATTTCTTCATCCGTACTTAACTTCTTAATTTTCCCAGGTTTTAATACCATAGAATATGCATTATCCCACTTCCCTTCATTCACCACAATAAAATCAACTTGCCCCAAGCGTTTAGAGGGCTCTCTTAACGGACCAGCTGGCAAACAAAGGCCATTACCTAATCCGCGGGTTCCATCAACCACAGCGATTTCAATGGCTCGCCCCATACGGTAATGTTGTAATCCATCGTCGCTAATAATAATTTGACTTTGATGTTTTTCTAAAAGATAGCGCACAGCCTCCGTACGGTTGGGCGCAATCACTACAGGACATTCGGTTTTTTGTGCTAACAATAAAGGCTCATCACCGACTTTTAGTGCAGAATCATTAACATGCACTTCATAGGGAAATGATTTGAGTTTTGCACCATACCCCCGACTGACTATACCAACTCTTAATCCTTTTTGTTGTATCCTCTTAGCCAGCTCGATCACCAATGGGGTCTTACCTACTCCTCCAACAGTTATATTACCAACAACAATTAGAGGGACTGGGCAATCAAATTGATGAAAACGTTGCAAAAAATAGCGTCTTACTGACACAATAAGTGAATATCCCCAAGACAACGGCCGCAATACCCATTGTATTGGGTGATTACCATACCATATGTTCTCGAGGGAAAAAGACATCAGGCTATTGCATCCTTATAAAATGTATCTGAGTATTGTATTCCCTGAAGCTGTGCGTAGTATCCTTGTAAATCAAGTAATTCCTGATGACTACCTTGTTCTACAATGCGTCCATGTTGCATCACGATAATTTTATCCGCATGTTTAATAGTTGATAAGCGATGTGCAATGACTAAAGTAGTGCGGTTTTTCATCACCGCTTCTAAGGCAATTTGTATATATCGCTCAGACTCACTATCTAAAGCAGATGTTGCTTCATCAAGAATTAAAATAGGAGCATCTTTCAATATAGCACGTGCGATCGCGATTCTTTGTCGCTGACCACCAGAGAGTAATACGCCATTTTCGCCTACACGCGTGTCATAACCTTCTGGGAAACGACTGATAAATTCATCAGCAAAAGCCATTTTAGCAGCATGTATAATTTGCTGGCGACTAACATCTGAACGACCATAGGCAATATTATTAGCCAAAGAATCATTAAAAAGCGTTACGTTTTGGCTCACCAAAGCCATTTGCTCACGCAAGCTGGTTAAACTTATTTGATTGATCGGGGTATTATCTAGAGTAATAGTGCCTTGATTTACTTCATAAAAACGAGGTAATAAGCTGGCTATAGTGGTCTTACCACTTCCTGAGTGTCCTACCAATGCAACCGTTTTACCGGCTTCGATGGTAAAACTCACATCATGTAATACCTTCTCTCCTTTTCTGTAAGCATAAGATACCTGTTTAAACTCAAGATCACCGCGCGCTCTTTGCGATAAAATGGTCCCTTGTCCTTGCTCTATAGGCAGATCTAACAGATTAAATACGCTTTCTGCACCAGCCAAACCCTTTTGTATTACCGCATTCAACGTAGTGAGGGTTTTCATGGGTTTGATTAGCTGTATCATCGCAGCAATAATTGCTAGAAAAGAACCAGCAGAAATAATGACCACTGTAGATAATTGAATTGCTGCCGCAATAATTGCTGCAATGCCTATTGCTATGACAATTTGCACTCCAGAGACGTTCAGAGCCTTGCTCGCAGCAACTTTCATATCATTTTGACGAGAGAGTTCTACAGCATTACTAAACTTTCCAGACTCATAAGTAATGCCCCCGAAAATACGAACTACTTTATACCCCTCAATTGCTTCACTCGCAATTTCGGTTACTTCCCCCATAGTTTTTTGTACTTTATGGCTGATTCGTCTGACACGTTTGTTTGTGTAGTTCACAATCAAACCAACAAAGGGAATAGTTAACAGGAACATCAGTGACAACTGCCAACAGATCACCATCATTACAGTGAGAAAACCGATAATTAAACAGGTATTTTGGACTATATCTGTTAATGCATCCGCACTAACCTGCGCTACTTGCTCCACATCATAAAGAATTTTAGAAAGCATTTGTCCTGAAGTTGCTTCATCATAAAAATCAGCTGGTAAATGAAGAATATGCTTAAAAACTTTTTCTCTTAAGACCTTAACTACAGAGCGAGCAACCCAGGTCATGCAATAACTACCCAGTGAACTGACAAGTCCCCTCAAAGTAATCCCTATTAAAACCATATAAGGAATTTTCTTGATAAAATCCATGTCCACATTAATAAAACTTTTATCAAAAAAAGGCCGCATCATATATGTGAAGCCCGCATCAATCAGGGAATATAAAATGTTGGCAAAAATACCTAATACCAGGATAGGCCAAAATGGTTTCACATAAGTTAACAAACGTTTGTATAAAATGCTGGTCTTAACTGAGAGTTTCTTTTTCATGACTCAAATAGTTCAATCGAAAAATGGGCCATTGTAACTGTTATTACATGGAAGTGCTAATATTATGTAGGGGGACGGTCCGGGACGGACCCCATCAGGAGGCATGCAGATTGTTTAAATTATTTTGCAGGGAGCCGTCCCGGACCGTCCCCCATGGTCATTCTAAAGTCATTTTGATGCGTGTATAAGCACAATGAAATCCTATTTTTTGCACGTTACAATCTGAAACGCTTCCGGGTTCTGTCGTAACCGTTGCCCAAGACAATCCCAGTTGCTTTGCACTATTTAATCGAGCCTTTAATAGTTTCTTTTGCAGCCCTTTTCCTCTATAGGCTGGCAAAGTACTGGTAACACCCAAGTCACAAAAATCTCCATGCATAGCAATTGTAGCGCCAGCTACAATCACATCATTATCATACACAGCATAGGCTCTGACTCCCTGAGATTGGGCGTAACGAAAAAACTGATCTTCCGCTTCAGGCGCATCAAAGCCTAAAGCTGTTTTTTTGGCCCACTCCTTCTTTTCATGAGACTTTATTTCTCTGATGTGCAATGACTCTGCAGTATAATCAACAGGCTGATATGATTTTAAATCCAATAGCGACACATTATTTAATTCACTGATGTGGTAGCCACGTTGGCTTAAAAATATAGAGAGCTCACTCCCCACAAAGGGACACAACTCAATATCGATGCGCTCATGATTCAAGGTTCTGTAAAAATGTTCTATCCGTTCAATTTCAGACTGAAAATGTGCCAATTTTGTAGCAAAGCCCCAGCCAACCACCTGCGATAAATACGAATCAAATCCTGAAAAACAAGCAGCCCCCCCATTGATTTCCAAAATCCGTCCTTGTGGATACTGTTTGGTTACCTCTATATGGGTTTGTTTGATGCAAGACTCCATCTGTGCTGCTAGATCTTTAGTGATACATTTCATCTAATATTATTCCTATCGAAACAAACAGAACGATTAAAATTCGCGGTCCTTTATTGTAATCCGTTTGCAAGCTCATAGACTAAGCCAGGACCACGATAAATCAGACCCGTGTACACTTGGATTAATGAAGCACCTGCATCCAACTTAGCCCGAGCTGTTTCGCAACTGTCAATGCCACCTACTCCAATCAAAGTTATAGCATCGCCTACATATTGTTTCAGCAAACGTAAGCATTGGGTCGACAAATCAAATACAGGTCTACCACTTAAGCCCCCAGTTTCCTCAGCATAAGGTAAATGAGCCACTCCCGTACGAGAACATGTTGTGTTCGTCGCAATAATTCCCTCAATACCGTAATTCAAAATCACTTCGGTCATTTGTTTTAATGTTTCTATATCTTCATCGGGTGATACTTTAACCACTAAAGGCACATGACGCTGAAATTTATCGGATAATTTAATTTGCTCCGTGTGTATTTGTGATAACAAATTGGCAAAATATTCTTTTTGCTGTAATTGGCGTAAATCAGGAGTATTGGGAGAGGATATATTGATGGTGACATATGACGCATGCTCATACACTTTAGCCAAACATTGAATGTAATCCTCGGCAGCATGTTCTAGTGGAGTATCTTTATTTTTACCAATATTGATTCCTAGAATTCCTTTATAACGTGCTTTTTTCACGTGGCTCACCAAAGCATCAACACCCTGATTATTAAATCCCATGCGATTGATAATTGCATGCGCATCTGGCAAACGAAATAATCGCGGCTGAGGATTACCAATTTGTGGCCGAGCAGTGACTGTCCCTAGTTCAATAAAGGAAAATCCCAGCTTGGCTAATGCATCGAGATGCTCGCCATTTTTATCCAAGCCTGCTGCCAAACCAACAGCATGGGGAAATTGAAGCCCAAAAGCTTCTATGGGTTTTGATTTTGTCTTTTTAAAACAAAAACCAGGCGCGTAATGTAATGCAGATAAACTAAAAGCATGGGCACTTTCAGGAGCCATGCTAAAAAGCAAAGGACGTAACATTGAATACATACAAGAACCTTGTAGCCTGGGTGAAGCGAAGCATAACCCGGGAGTGCTAACTCAAGAATTCCTGGGTTATGCCTCGCTTCACCCAGGCCACTTTAATTAAATATCACACTTCTGCGCCCAAACCCGCAACATTGCGTTTTCAGACTTATGCAAATGATAATCCACTTGTCTAATTTCTACACCATAGCCCTCTTTTTGCAGTTCCAGCAATACGGGACCTAAAAATTCAGAAGTTTTTCCGTCCATATCATTTAACGGGAAAATTCGCACTTCTTTAGCTACTCTAGCTAGTTCACGAATTACATTTAAATGAAACTCAACCGTTTGATCTTCCAAATCAGCAAATAAATAATTTGCACTTAGTGCAATATCAAAAGAGAAGTCAGGATAAGGTAAATGATAATCCGCTGCTCCATAATATCGCCCTTCAGCCTTACCTTGTTCGTAATCAGCAAAAAACTTTTTCATTCCATTGCGACGATGCTCAAGCAATTGCTCCAACCCCCCACTGCGACCGAAGTCGAACTGCTCTTGCTCTTTGTGCACTTCGTCTGCCATTTGTGCAAAAATCATAATCGCCTTAGAAGACAAAGTATCTTTATCCAAAACAAACAAGGGATCGCAACTCACCGCTTGATGCGCCTCTTGAAATTGTTGTGCGTTTACTGCACTCGGGCCACATCCATATTCTAAAATCCTGGAATCCATGTCCTCTTGAGACAAATCAAACATTTCACGATACTCATCAACACTATGTCCCCAGAGGACTAATTTACGCATGAATGACTCTCCTAAGTAGATAAATCTGAACGCTGAAACTTTGGCAACTACCTTCCTAAGGTAATTCTACAAAGCGAATTGCTTTTAACCTTAGCCTACCACCTGCAGCCAAGTGCAGAGAGGTCAACAAGGTACTTAAATTCCTTAACCAAGGACTGGCAGTTTCCTTTGGCTTAAGATTAGGCGATTTTTTAAATCAGGTAAAGGAACATTTTAAAACACTACTTCCTTAACAAACCCAATAAAGAAACAAGCAACCATTTACTTTATTTCTCTCTTTTTACTCAAGCTAAGCAATCCCATTCCCTAAAAAGTCTATAAAATCAAAAACAATTCTGGCAAATACCGAATCATTTCCTCAACTTGTTTAATAAGAAAAAAGATCTGAGAAATTCTATTTGCATCTTCAACTTGATTGGGTATAGTTTAACACATTTATAAAAATCAACTGACTATTCATTTATCAAGAGACGCTGAATTGGAGCGTTCACAAAAAACTCGTGCATCAGATGAATGGTTATAACAACAGGAAGTCAGCTATGTACACAGGACCGAACTATCGACTCGGTGAAACTTACGACATGTTGCGCGACAGTGTTCATCAATTTGCTCGTGCTGAAATTGCCCCACTCGCTGCCCAAATTGACGAAAGCAATACCTTCCCCAATCATTTATGGCGAAAATTAGGCGACATGGGATTATTAGGAATTACTGTCAGTGAAGAATATGGCGGTGCCAATATGGGATATCTTGCTCATGCCATTGCAATGGAGGAAATCTCGCGAGCATCTGCCTCAATCGGCCTAAGCTACGGCGCTCATTCCAATTTATGCGTTAACCAGATCCACTTAAATGGTAATCATTCGCAAAAACAAAAATATCTGCCTAAACTTATTAGTGGAGAATATGTTGGTGCTCTGGCTATGAGTGAATCCAACTCGGGCTCCGATGTAGTCAGTATGCAATTACATGCTCGTCCAGAAGGCAACAAATATATTCTCAACGGTACAAAAATGTGGATCACCAATGGACCTGATGCCGATGTGTTAGTAGTTTATGCAAAAACGGACAAACAGGCTGCGAGTAAAGGAATCACTGCGTTCCTAATTGAAAAAGGAATGCCTGGCTTCAAAACAGCTCAAAAACTCGACAAACTAGGGATGCGTGGCTCAAATACCTGTGAATTGGTGTTTGAACAATGTGAAGTCTCTGCAGAGCAAGTTTTGGGTGAAGTAAATCGAGGTGTTAAAGTATTAATGAGTGGTCTTGATTATGAACGGACCATTTTGGCTGCAGGTCCTGTAGGAATTATGCAAGCCTGTATGGATGTTGTTTTACCTTATGTGCATGAGCGCAAGCAATTTGAACAAGCCATTGGCGAATTTCAATTCATCCAAGGCAAATTAGCAGATATGTATACGGATCTAGGTGCTTCAAGAGCCTACTTATATGCTATTGCCCGAGCTTGTGATCAAGGTATAGTCAGTCGTAAAGATGCTGCAAGTGTTATTTTGTATACAGCTGAACGAGCAACACAAATGGCATTACAAGCCATTCAAATCCTTGGCGGTAATGGATATATCAATGAATATCCTACAGGACGTTTACTACGTGATGCAAAACTCTATGAAATAGGGGCCGGTACTTCTGAAATTAGAAGAATGCTTATTGGACGAGAACTTTTTAAAGAAACAGCATAAGGAAAAATGAAAATGGAACAGAATGATATAGTAATCGTTGCAGCAAGAAGAACTCCTATGGGGGGCATGTTAGGAAATTTATCTTCTCTTACAGCCCCAGAGCTAGGAGCAATTGCACACATAGCTGCATTATCTCAATCAGGCATTAGTCCAGCAGAAATCGATGAAGTAATTACAGGTTGCGTTTTATCAGCTGGCATTGGTCAAGCCCCTGCGCGCCAGGCAGCAATTAAAGCAGGATTACCTAATTCTTCAGGAGCGACCACAGTAAATAAAATGTGCGGTTCAGGAATGAAGGCGGTGATGCTGGCTCACGACTTAATTCGAGCAGGCACTGCAAATATTATCCTTGCTGGCGGTATAGAAAGCATGAGTAATGCGCCTTATTTATTGAGTAAAGCACGTTCAGGATATCGACTTGGGCATGGCGAATTAAAAGATCACATGTTCCTTGACGGATTAGAAGATGCTTACGACAAAGGGAAATTAATGGGCGTTTTTGCAGAAGCTACTGCAAGTCATTTTAATTTTAGCAGAGATCAGCAAGATGAGTTCGCGATTCGCTCCATGACCAAGGCATTGCAAGCAATAGAGAGTGGTGCGTTTAAAGAAGAAATTGCACCAGTAACGATCAACACACGCAAAGGTGACATGACCGTATCAGTAGATGAAGGTCCTGATGCTGCAAAACTGGCAAAAATTGCTCAGCTAAAACCTGCTTTTAAAGCAGATGGAACCGTTACGGCAGCCAATTCAAGTTCCATTTCTGATGGTGCAGCAAGTCTCATTTTAATGAGTGCAGGCCAAGCAGAAAAACGTGGCATTAGACCTATTGCTCGTATTGTAGCTCATGCTAGCCATTCTCAAGCACCTGAGTGGTTTACTACAGCACCGGTAGATGCCATTCGCAAAGTGATGAATAAAGCGTCCTGGAAACAAAATGATGTTGACCTCTATGAAATTAATGAAGCATTTGCTGTAGTTACAATGGCAGCAATGACACAGCTTGAATTAAATCCAGAACAAGTTAATATTCACGGCGGAGCTTGTGCCTTAGGTCACCCTATCGGTGCATCTGGTGCTCGTATTTTAGTTACTCTAATACATGCCTTGAAACATCAAGGAAAAAAACGTGGTATCGCTGCATTATGTATTGGTGGTGGCGAAGCAACAGCTATGGCAATTGAGTTAATTTAAAAACAAATGTATCCCCGCTCCACAAAAAGACCGGGGATTTTATATATAAAAAGGATGTTCATGCTACGACACAGTCTTATCTACCTGTTACTCAGTATTTTAGTAGTGCTCTTTGCGAAATACGCTCATCTCCTTATTGTCTATGTTGATATGTTTTTTACTTACGTTAATTTGAAATTAACGCCCATATTCAGTCAAACTGGTTGGGGACTTGTGGTTCGCAAAATTCTTGTCCTTGTCGTATTACCAGTAGTTATTACTGCCATTCCAGCACTTATTTATAGACTCATAAAAGGTGGTGAGATGCCACACTTTATTGCGGCTACCTGGATTATTTGGACAATCATCGTTTTAAGTGACATTTTAGTACGATAAGGAATCCTGCATGACAAAATTAGTCAGTCAAATCAATACAAGCAGTCAAGAATTCAAAGCAAATCAAACTGCCATGCAGACGTTGGTAGATGAATTACAAAATCGAATTCAGCATATTGCTTTAGGTGGCGATGAGAAAGCTCGAGCCCGACATTTAAAACATGGTAAATTACTACCAAGGGAACGATTACAGCAATTACTTGATCCTGGGAGTCCCTTTCTTGAACTTTCCCAACTTGCTGCCTACCAAGTTTATGATGATGTTGTTCCTGCTGCTGGAATTATCACAGGAATTGGATGGGTCGCAGGTACTGAATGCATGATTGTAGTCAATGACGCTACAGTAAAAGGCGGAACTTACTATCCAATAACCGTCAAAAAACATTTAAGAGCACAAGAAATCGCACTGACAAATCATTTACCCTGCATTTATTTAGTCGATTCAGGAGGCGCTTTTTTACCGCTTCAAGATGAAGTTTTTCCTGATCGCGATCATTTCGGACGGGTTTTTTTTAATCAAGTGCAAATGTCTGCACAAAACATCCCACAAATTGCAGTCGTGATGGGTTCTTGTACTGCTGGTGGTGCTTATGTACCAGCCATGGCTGATGAATCAATTATGGTCAAAAACCAAGCCACAATTTTTCTTGGCGGACCACCTCTTGTCAAAGCAGCAACAGGTGAGGTTATTAGTGCTGAAGAGTTGGGTGGTGCAGAAGTTCATTGTAGGCAATCAGGTGTGGCCGATCATTATGCGGAACACGATGCCCATGCACTTCATCTAGCACGAACTACCATTAGCAATCTAAACCGCAAAAAACCGCAGCAATTAAAGCGGATAGAAACAGTTGAACCCCTTTATGACAGTAAAGAACTTAATGGTATCGTACCGACTGATCCCAGAAAGCCCTTTGATATTCGCGAAATCATTGCGCGTATTGTTGATGGCTCAGAATTTGATGAATTTAAAACGCTATTTGGTACCACATTAGTTTGTGGCTTTGCCCACTTATACGGTTATCCTGTAGGAATTATCGCGAATAACGGTATTCTTTTTGGTGAAAGCGCCCTTAAAGGAACCCACTTTATAGAACTTTGCTGCCAGCGTAAAATCCCATTAATATTTCTACAAAATATCACTGGCTTTATGGTTGGCTCAAAATACGAAGCCTCCGGCATTGCCAAACATGGCGCTAAAATGGTAACTGCGGTCGCCAATGCCAATGTTCCTAAATTTACCGTCATTGTTGGCGGTAGTTTTGGCGCAGGAAACTATGCCATGTGTGGACGTGCCTATAGCCCTAATTTTTTATGGACCTGGCCCAACTCACGTATTTCCGTAATGGGCGGCGAACAGGCTGCTAATGTTTTGGCACAAGTAAACCGAGACAAATTAGCAAAGCAAGGAAGCAATTGGCCTATGGAAGAAGAAGAACGTTTTAAAGACCAATTACGTTCTCAATATGAGACTCAAGGACACCCTTATTATGCCAGTGCTCGCTTATGGGATGATGGCGTTATCGCCCCACAGGATACACGTAAAGTATTAGGCCTGGGCCTATCAGCCGCATTAAATGCCCCTATTGGGCCAACACGTTTTGGCGTATTTCGCATGTAAGGAGCACCTCGTGAGCGATTTGTTGTACGAAATTCATGAACATTTGGCTTTACTCACACTCAATCGCGTGAATAAACATAATGCTTTTGATAATCTGCTTTTAAGTGAAATGCAACATCAGCTTGATGTGGCGATTGCTGACTCTAATGTCCGCGTTATAGTGCTAAAAGCAAACGGTAAACATTTTTCTGCAGGTGCTGATTTAGCCTGGATGCAAAACATGGCTCATTATAATGAAGAAGAAAATCAAAAAGATGCCATGGTACTTGGTAATCTAATGTACACTTTAAATATGAGCTCTAAACCTACGGTTGCGATGGTACATGGCTCCGCTTTTGGAGGGGGAGCTGGTCTTGCCGCAGCATGTGATATTACTATAGCGTCACAATCAGCACGCTTTTGTTTTTCGGAAGTTAAATTGGGTCTGATACCTGCAGTCATTAGCCCTTATATTGTTCAAGCCATAGGTGAACGCAATGCGAAGGCTTTATTTATAAGTGCAGAAGTTTTTGATGCAGTTAAAGCATTGTCATTAAATTTAGTGCAACACTGCGTTCCTGAAGAAAATTTATGGGATTTCACGCTCAATTATGCGACGCAAATCAGTAACAATGCACCTGAAGCAGTCCGAGCATCAAAGTGGTTAGCACGCTATGTAGCAGATAAAAAAATAAATGAAGAACTCGTTTATTACACGGCTTCATTGATTGCTCAAAAAAGAGTGTCAGCAGAAGGGCAACAAGGACTAAATGCATTTTTAAAAAAAGAAACACCAAACTGGAACTAGAGACTTTGATTAGTAGTCTGGGGTGCAGCATAGCGAAACTGGAGAATAGTAATGCTACATTCCCAGGTTCCGTTACACTGTACCCAGACTACTAAATTGCAAGGAACTTAAACCGCAGTGAATAATGTGTAAGTAATTATAAAAGTAAAAATTAATGAGGCACTAATGTTTAATAAAATTCTTATTGCCAACCGTGGTGAAATTGCATGCAGAATCATCAAAACGGCTCGTTCCATGGGAATACACACCGTAGCGATTTATTCCTCGGTTGATAAAGACAGTCTGCATGTACGCAGCGCAGACAGTGCATATTTAGTTGGTGATGCACCTGCTAAAGAAAGCTATCTGAACATTGCTAATATTATCCATATAGCTAAGGCAAGTGGAGCACAAGCGATTCATCCAGGTTATGGTTTCTTGTCTGAAAATCCTGAGTTTGCGCAAGCATGTAAAGAAGCAGGTATCGTTTTTATTGGCCCTTCCGTAGAGGCTATGGAAGCAATGGCTTCCAAGCAATTGGCCAAACAATTGCTTGAAAAAACGAAGGTTCCTTTAACACCAGGCTATCATGGCAGAGAGCAGGCAGAAGATGTATTGCTCGCCGAAGCTAAAAAAATAGGATTTCCTGTCTTAATTAAGGCAGCCAATGGTGGTGGCGGTAAAGGAATGCGCGCAGTTCATCAAGAAGAAGAGTTTAACGCCGCCTTAGCTGGAGCAAAACGCGAATCGATGGCAAGCTTTGCTGATGATACAGTAATTATTGAAAAACTAGTTCTGCATCCACGTCACGTTGAATTACAAATTATGGCAGACAATCATGGGAATGTAGTTCATATATTTGAACGAGATTGTTCCATTCAACGCAGACACCAGAAAATTATTGAAGAGGCACCTGCACCTAATTTATCAACGTCACTACGGCAAAAACTTGCTGAGGCAGCATGCGAAGTAGCGCGCTCTATAAAATACAGCGGTGCAGGCACTGTTGAATTTTTAGTTGATAATTCTGAACAGTTCTATTTTATGGAAATGAATACACGGTTACAGGTAGAACATCCAGTAACTGAAATGGTTACCGGGCTTGATTTAGTCGCTTGGCAATTGAAAATTGCCGCCAATGAACCCCTCCCCTTGCCGCAAGAGAAGATTAAAGCACATGGTCATGCCATAGAATGTCGTATCTATGCTGAAGACCCACATCATGATTTTATTCCATCAATAGGGCAAATCCATTTTTTGCAAGAACCTTGCGGTGATGGCGTACGTATTGATACCGGGGTCCAAGTATCCTCACAAATTACCATGTACTATGATCCGATGATCGCCAAGCTGATTGTATGGGGAGCCACTCGTGATGAAGCACTACATCGATTAGAACAAGCGTTATCCCATTATTATATTGGTGGAGTAAAAACTAACATCCCCTTTTTACAAACAATTTGTCGCCATTCTAAATTCAGAAAAGCTGATTTGAGTACTGATTTTTTAAGTCAGGAAGAAATTAAACTACCTACAGCTGATAAAGAAATGGCTTTACTCATGGCCGCGAGTTTTGATTATTTAAACAATACCAATACAATCCAGGACCCATTATTGCAAGAAGCATTCGCTTGGCAATCTCAAATCTTAAGTCATTGGATATGGCGCTATAAAGATCAAGACGACATGGTCGAGGTATTTATAACGCCAATTAATAAAAATCAATTTAAAGTACGATTAAAAACCCAAGACTATTTGATTCATGGTCATTTAACCAACAATCAACTTCGCATCGAAATCAATGGACAAAATTATCACGTAACCATTGAAAATAAAAATCAATCTCTAGCCTTGTATACAAGTCAATGGCAAATTACTATTGAACGGTTCAACTGGGGAACACTGGGTACACAAACCGCAGCACATAAAGGACAGCTTACAGCGCCAATGCCAGCTACTGTGGTGGCCATTTTAAAAAATATTGGTGAACGAGTTAAAGCGGGTGAACGTTTAATCGTACTCGAAGCAATGAAAATGGAACATACCATTCATGCCCCTGCTGATGGCATTTTACAAGATATATTCTATAAGGTAGGTGCCCAGGTGAATGAAGGAGAGGAATTGCTGTCATTAAGTGAAGAAGATTCTTAAATAGAGGTACCGGTCATTTTTAGATCTGTAGGGAAACGGCCTATAACTGAGGTTAGTTTATTGTCGTTCCCCAATCAGTATGACCTACCTTGGGAATATTAAAAGAGATAACTATGGACTATCCACAAAACGTAACCATTATAGAGGTAGGCCCACGTGATGGCTTACAAAATGAGTCTTCTTTTGTGTCCAGCAAGCACAAGATTGAACTAATCAATTTGCTAAGTGAATCTGGTCTACAACATATTGAAGTAACTAGTTTCGTCTCTGCAAAAGCAATTCCACAACTGGCAGATCATCATGAAGTATTTCGTGCTATAGATAAAGCCTCATCCGTACACTATTCCGCCCTAGTTCCTAATGAGCAAGGCATGCTCAAAGCATTAGAAGCCGGTGTGAAAGAAATTGCAGTATTTACCGCTGCCAGTGAACAATTTAATCAACGGAATATTAATTGTTCAATTGATGAAAGTATCTCACGTTTTAAGCCAGTCCTTGCTTTAGCAAAAGAAAGAAACATTAAGGTACGAGGATATATTTCCTGCGTCCTTGGTTGTCCTTATGAGGGACGTGTAGCACCAGAGAAGGTTGTAGAAGTGACTCAAAAACTTTTGGACTTGAATGTAGATGAAATCTCATTAGGGGATACAATAGGCGTTGGCACTCCACATCAAACTCACTTATTACTCGAACAAATACTTAAGTTATTACCACTAAATCAATTAGCAATGCATTTTCATGATACTTATGGTCAAGCCATAGCGAATATTTATACTTCACTACAACATGGAGTACATCGTTTTGACAGTTCAGTTGCTGGGCTAGGAGGCTGTCCTTATGCGCGTGGAGCAAGTGGCAATGTAGCCACTGAAGACGTTCTATATTTAATGCATGGCTTAGGAATAAACACCGGTGTGGATATATTTAAAATTGTAACTGCGGGCGACATCATCTGTAAGATTTTAGGGCGTAAAAATCAATCCAAAGTTGCAAATGCTATGTTAGCAAACCCCTGTGCTTAGAACATATATTACCTAAAGGTACCCTATTTTTCTCAGATTCATCCATTTTCATAGAATCTGGCTAAAAGGAAATGCAAAAATCTAGTATGCAGTCGTTTCAATATATAAGAGAGAATGAAACATGAGTGAAAAAGTATGGAAGCCCAAACATCCTAAAGAAAGCAGAATGTGGCAATTTATGGAATTCGCTGCAAAAAAGAACAGCCAAATTTTTGCAAGCTACCAAGACTTACATACCTGGTCCATCAAACATCCTGACTCATTTTGGCCCACACTTTGTGATTTCTTTCATATACAATTTGATACCGAGCCTTATCAAATTCTAAGCCATAATAATGAAATGATAAATGCACGCTGGTTCGCTGGAGCTCAATTTAACTTTGCTGAAAAACTTTTATCACGTAAAGATAAGCATCCAGCTTTAATTAGTCTTAATGAAGACAATACCAAAGAAGTAATTAGCTATGAACAATTATATGCATTAGTTGCACAATGCGCCGCAGGTCTAAAATCAATTGGCGTAACTACAGGAGACAGAGTAGCTGCTCTAATGCCAAATACCGCAACTACAATTATTGCCATGCTTGCTACGACCTCTTTAGGGGCAATCTGGTCTTCTTGCTCTCCTGATTTTGGCGCACAAGCCGCAATCGATAGACTGGGGCAAATTGATCCTAAAGTCTTATTTATTTGTGATGGGCACCAGTATCAAGGTAAGAAACACAGTGGTGCCGAAAAAATCAAACAACTTAATGACGCCATTAGCTCACTCCAAAAAATCGTCATTTGCCCTAATATCAATGAGCTTGTAGATATTTCTGCGCTACCTAAAGCACAATATTGGAGTGATTTTCTTCAACCAGCAACACATTGTGACTTTGTTTCATTGTCTTTTGAACACCCCGTTTACATTATGTTCTCATCAGGAACAACAGGCAAACCCAAATGTATTGTTCATGGGGCCGGTGGAACGCTACTGCAACATCTTAAAGAATTAGGATTACATACCGATCTATGCGATAAGGACAACTTATGTTTCTATACCACCTGCGGTTGGATGATGTGGAATTGGACGGTTTCTGCATTAGCTTTAGGCGTTACGCTCACTTTATATGAAGGCTCTCCTACCTATCCTGAGAGCAATCGTTTATTCAAAATAATTGAAGAAGAACACGTTACTGTTTTTGGAACCAGTGCTAAGTTCATCTCTTCCATAGAAAAAGCGGGTGTTAAACCCAAAGATGAGTTTGACTTATCACATTTACGCTGCATACTTTCCACCGGCTCACCGCTTTTACCTAAAAATTATGATTACGTTTATGAGCAAATTAAAGCAGATGTGCAGCTTAGCTCTATCTCTGGAGGAACAGATATTATTTCTTGTTTTGCCTTAGGGAATCCAATACTTCCTATCTATAGGGGCGAATTGCAATGCCTCGGTCTTGGTATGGCTGTTGATGTATTTGATGAGCAAGGGCATTCTGTGCATAAAGAACGTGGGGAGTTAGTTTGTACTGCTCCCTTCCCGTCTATGCCTGTTGGTTTTTGGAATGACCCTGAACGAATAGCGTATCAACGTGCTTATTTCGAGCGTTTCAGCGGAGTATGGGCGCATGGTGATTTTGCAGAAATTACAGCACATCATGGATTAATCATTTATGGGCGATCAGACGCTGTTTTAAATCCTGGAGGAGTACGTATCGGTACTGCAGAGATATACCGGCAAGTAGAAAAAATTGATGAAGTAGTTGATAGTATTGTCATTGGCCAAGACTGGCAAGACGACGTGCGTATTGTTTTGTTTGTTAAATTACGTAATAACATGGAACTCACAGAAGAATTAATCAACAAAATACGTCTGACGATTCGTGAGAATGCCTCACCAAGACACATGCCAGCAAAAATTTTACAAGTTGCAGATATTCCGCGCACGATCAGTGGCAAAATAGTCGAAATTGCTGTTCGGCAAGTTGTTCATGGTTTACCAGTAAATAATTTACAGTCCCTGGCTAACCCTGAAGCATTGGATCATTTTAAAAACCGTGACGAGTTACAGAAATAAAATAGCTCTGGTATTTTGTTAGCACCGATTAGCGAAGCAGTTGCTGTTATCTAGGGGAACGAGGGAATTTTGGTAAAATGCTACTCAGATAGCACTAAAAATTCCCTCAGGAGCAATTCCGAAAGCTAAAGAGATTTCACCAACCATATCTACCAAGACGCAGTTGGTTAGAAAACAGAACCTAATACAGATACAGTATATTCCTCACAAGAATACGTATTACCGGTAGCATTCAGGCATAGCCTGATATTTATTGAGCCTCTTGGGCCATCTACAGTGAGGTGTACAGGCGTGGTATTACTCACGGAAAATAGGACAAATCCATTAAGAGCTGGTGATTTACCCACAATACTATACCCTGGGGTAAGAATTTTTACTCCAGCCGTAGGATAAGTTTTTTTTGGGGTTGTCGTTGTAACTGATAGCGTTGATGAAGCAAGCGGAATTGTAGCAATAAAATGCGGCCCTGCTCCAGGAAGAAAGTCATTGCTTTTGGTAAAAGCTACTTGCACTGAGGAGAACAATAGCGTTATCCCAATAAGGAGCATCTGTTTTATCATACCGAAATTCCTTAATTAAAGTGTAACGGCACAAAGAATGGCGTTAGCATAGTTATTACCAGTTTTAAGGGTATTAATAATGAGATCATTATTTTTTGCAAATTGCCCTTGTCCCAAATAAAAAAAGCGATAACCGCATTCAAGAGGAATTTTATTCGCTACATTATTAAATCGAAGACCTGCGCCAACTGTAGCTGCGAATGCCGTAGTATTATGATCAGAAAAGCCATGATCAGGAACGGTAAATGTCGTAAGTGGTATTTCATTATAATGGCTCGCTTCAATAAAATTTGGACCAATACCAACATCAATGGCTAGATTTATTTTATCACTCGGAGTTTGCACAATACTTTTTGCCATAAACATGAGCGGAATATTTCGTGTTTTATAGGTATAAGAAAGATTCGTATCTAAGTGTTCTTCAATAATGTAGCCCTTAACAGAGGTTCTACCAAAGAAAAACACATTTGCGCCATAAGAAAATTTAAACCGATCTCGTTCTGGTCCATCCAAAAAGTACCCCACTCCGACAAGACCATTCCCTTGGCTACGACTTTTAACCGTATATCGATTTCCAATTAAGGATTCTATTTGAATATCTTGAGCTTTTCCTTGAGTCGCATAAAAACCGCCAAACTCAAGAAGCAAATGGCCTTTAGTGTAATCAAAAAAGAAATTTTTTGCTGGCTGACCATCTGCAAAAGAAGCAGTGGCGCTCATGGAGGAAAAAAGTATGAGGGCTAATCCTCTATATCCGGATTTATCAAAAAGCATCAGACATCCTTGTATTTCTCTATCACTGCTTCATCGTATTGTGCATCCACTAAAAAATCCAACTAAAATATAGCGAATGACTCAATGCTCATAATGGTGCAGTAAGTAAATGTTTATTAAAGACAAACATATTACAATGCAATAAATTCATAAACAACATTTCAATGTGACTTTCAGGAAAAACAAAAATCATTTGGCCCCACCATTGATAGAAAATTGCATGTTTCCTCACAAAATACCATCAAAATTAGCATGGTTATGCTTTGTTTAAGTAAACAATTTGTGTATAATATTGCAATGGCGTCGATTTGAAATTCAGCTTGCGGACGCTCAAAAAAGCTTTCTTTTTTGAAAATACGGCTAAAGCGGATATGAATTGCATTTCCTCTAAGTCTTCTGCCCGCACGCATAATCTCAGGCTTATAAATAATGATTGAATTAACTGGATTATCTAAATCCTTTTCGGGCAAACCCGTCCTGCGTGATATTAATTTATTTATCCAAGAAGGTGAAATTTTTGGAATTATTGGTAAAAGTGGCGCAGGAAAGTCCACCCTATTAAGATGCATAAATCTTCTAGAACGACCTGATAAAGGTGATGTTTTGGTTGATGGACAAGATTTAACAACTCTTTCAAGAAAAGATTTGGCTTTAGCTCGTCATAAAATGGCAATGATTTTTCAACAATTCAACTTACTCAACTCAAAAAATGTATACGACAACATTGCACTTCCGATGCGAATTCAAGGAATAGATGAGCAATCTATTCGTAATAAAATTGAAGAGCTACTGCCAATAGTCGAACTGACTGATAAAAAACTAGCCTATCCCGCACAACTCAGTGGTGGCCAGAAACAAAGAGTAGCGATAGCTCGTGCCTTAAGCTGCTCACCTAAAATTCTGCTTTGCGATGAGGCAACTTCTGCATTGGATCCGGGAACAACAGATTCTATTTTGGCATTACTCAAAAGAATTAATGCGCTTTATGGAATCACCATAGTCCTTATTACTCATGAAATGGATGTAGTGAAGCGTATTTGTAACCGATTGGCAGTAATGGTTGATGGCGAATTGGCTGAAACAGCTGCCTTAGCTAATGTATTTAATAAAAAAGACAGCTTGGCTCGCAGCATGCTCTATGCTCAACTGAGTCCCCAATTACCTGAATGCCTTACTAACAGGCTTGCAAACTACGTGACGGATAAGCCGTTACTCCGCCTGTTTTTCCAGGGCGAAGAGGCAACCGTACCTTTTATCAGTCAAACAAGCCGTGAATTAAATCTGGATATTAACATCTTACTCGCCAATATAGACCGTTATGATACAGTAACCTGCGGTGTATTAGTGGTTGAATTAACCGCACATCAATTTTTGCTCGAGGCATTCATTGAGCGTTGTGAACAAGCCAAATTAACTGTGGAGGTTTTAGGTTATGTCCTTCCCGATGGCATATGATTTATTACTCGCGACAAGCGAAACATTGTATATGGTCGTCACGAGTACTGTATTTGCAGTGATACTCGGTTTACCTTTAGGAACTTGGCTTTATTCTTCAAGCCAAATTAAACCTAAGCCTAAAGTGTACAAAACATTATCCGCTTTTATTAATATGGCACGCTCCATACCATTCATTATTTTATTGGTAGCAATTATTCCGTTTACCCGCCTTATAGTAGGCACTTCCATAGGAATGAATGCCGCTATAGTACCGCTTACTCTAGGTGCTACACCCTTTTTTGCGCGATTGGTAGATAATGTCTATCGTAGTTTACCGTCAGGCCTCATCGAAACTGGTTATGCGATGGGGGCTAACACGAGACAAATTATTTTGCATATTTTATTACCCGAAGCAAAACCTGCTTTAATCCATGCTATTACGGTTACAGCCATTACTTTAGTCAATTATTCTGCTATGGCAGGAACCGTTGGTGCTGGTGGTTTGGGTACTTTAGCAATTAACTATGGTTATCAACGTTTTGATGCTGGAATTATGATTTCAACGGTAATCATTTTGATTGTGATGGTTCAACTGACCCAAATGCTCGGCGATTATTTATCAAAACGTTTTTTACATAACTGATTTGGAGTTTTCATGCGGATTTTAGCTTATTGTGTTTTATTATTGAGTCTTGTTGCATGCAACAAACCCTCACCCAATACTTTAGTCATAGGAACCATTGCTGGGCCAGAAACTGAATTGGTTGAGACAGCAAAAAAAATAGCCAAGGACAAATACGATTTAGACATAAAAATTGTAACGTTTAATGACTATAACTTACCTAATGAAGCATTACAGGATGGGAGTTTAGATGCGAATGTCTACCAACATTTACCCTATCTTAACGCAGCAGTTAAGGCACATGGCTACACTCTAGAGCCTATAGGCAGAACATTTGTTTATCCTATGGGAATTTACTCCAAAAAACATACCTCATTAAAGCAATTACCTGAAAAAGCAGTCATTGCCCTACCGAATGATCCCAGCAATGAAATGCGTGCCCTGCAATTATTAGAAAAAGCACAACTTATTACATTAAAAACGGATCAGGGTACGACTGGCTTAAAAGATATTGCGACCAATCCACATGATCTACAATTCAAAGAAATGGATGCAGCACAACTACCAAGAGTTTTGCCTGACGTGGATGCCGCAATAATCAATACAACTTTTGCTTTGCCAGCAGGTTTAAGTCCTGCACATGATGCTATATTTACTGAAGATAAGACCTCACCCTATGCTAACATTATTGTTATTCGTAGTGATTCCCCTAAAAAAGCACAACTGGAACTTTTTGTTAAGGCATTAAACTCTGAAGAAGTTAAAGAAAAAGCTAAAACTTTATTTGGCGATTCAGCTATCCCTGCTTGGTAAAATCTTAAGATTGTGTTTTTTGTAGCCTGGGTGAAGCGCAGCGGATCCCGGGTTACGGCTTACACCTTCACCCAGGCTACAATTCTAATCCAGGTCGCAAAGCTCATAATGGAATAAAATCATTGACAATTCCTGGCTATTTAGGGCTTTTAATTCTATCTTAATGAAAAAGTGTTATACTTTTAGAAAAGATGGCTCCTGAGGTACTTATCTATGCCTTCATTTAGACAAGCGTTTTTTAATTTACTCACTTCTCAAAAATTAACAGGCCAATTTAAGCCTGAAAAACAAGAAGCGATGTATCAACAATATCGTGACTCAGTTGGGTTAACTCAAGACCTTAAGTTTGGAGCTCAAGCATTTGATACTCATGCCGAGAAGCGCATTAAAGATCATGCGGGTTTTAAAACGCCAATTGGCTCAAATAAAGAGGACACTCTAGAGAAGTTACTCAAAGAGGATACTCCCGATCCGAATAAAAAAGCAATCAAAGATGAGCTTAAAGGAATATTAACTCCCCAAGCATTTTATACTGCTGCCCAAAAAACTTATAAAGAATCAATAGAAGCCTTCCAACAACGAATTAAGGAAGTTCCTGACGTCTCCATAGAGTCACTGCGAGGAATGCATGAGGTAATTAATAAGAGAGCTAGAGATGCCTTACTAGCACAACAAAAAACGGAACTAGAAGCATTAAAAGCTAAGGCTGATGATTTAGCACAGAAAATTGGAACTCTTTCAGGTAATACTGATCTCGCTGCAATAAAAAATAATTTAATCGCCGATTTAGAAAAAAACCATAAAGACCAACTTGCAGAATTTAATAAATCTGCTCAAGAAAACGTAACGATACTCGATAAGGCTTCCGCACTTGAACGAAAACGCCTCATCTTCACAGCCCAACTAGAAGGCTGGGCAGGGCAACTCAGTTCGAGACAAAAACAAGAAATGATCGATGAACTGGAGCGGGCAAGAGAAGAAAATCGTAAAAAAAGAGGCCTGGCTCCGGGTGACCAGCTTACAGGTGCGGAGATAAATGTTGGCGAAAATCAGATATCTGCTGTAAATCCAGAAGACTTGAATTTTATCGTTTCTGCGACTGGAGCCAAGATACAGCACAGTAAGGGTAAAGATGGCGAACCAGGTGTTTGGACTGTTCAACTGAGTGCGCGAATACTTTCCCCATTTTACTATTTTAGTAATAAGCAAAATCCCAAGACAGAGATGCTAACGATGGCTCAGGCAGTGAGAGCATCAGGATTTGACTCAATCACAATGACCATTAATTTTGATGATCCTGCAACTCAAAAACAAAGAGCCAGACAAGCCTATGAAGCAGCTCTTGAATGTGGTTTTGATCCAGCCCCACTTGCAGGACAAGAAGGAAAAGAAAAACCACTTAAAGGCATTGTTCTAAAAGATGGAGCAGGTAAAGAGATTGATCCAGCAACGCTCTTCACCCCTAATGAGCTGAGAATACTTCATGAGGATGCTGCAAAACGTCGTGAAAAACTTAAAGCAATAGTGGAGGAACCTGCAAAAAAACCTTCGCCTGAACTTGCTCAGGACTATCGTAAACAAATAAATGACACTAGGGATGCAATAAGGACTAAAGCAGGACAAGCAGCAGTTGATAGAGCCCAAGAAGACACCTATGATACTCAAGTAAAAAATAGTCTCTCTTAGACTTAATTAAAATACCAGTCTGGTTTTTATTTTTCTTAAAATTCAAACCAGCTATTTGCTTTTTTTTTTATAGCCCCTCTAAGCAGTGCTCAAAAAATTCCACTACTCCTTCAACCTAATTTCTGTTATTTTATTAAATTCGCCACGGGTTAGGCTAAGGAGATAGCTATGAATACTCGCGAATTTGATGAAGATGTAAACGAAATGGAAGAGTTTGGCGTCGATACAGTCTTGGCTCCAGAAACAAATCCTTCGACCAAATTAGAAAGAAGACGAAAAATAGAAGATTTGTTTGAAGAAAAACGTCTACGAGAAGAGCTTGAGGACTACGCTTAAAATTGTAGGTTTTGGCCAGTCGTAGCCTGGGTGCAGCGCAGTAAAATCCGGGCTTTCTAGTGAATGAATCCCTTAATCCCGGGTTCCGCTGCGTTGCACCCAGGCTACGTTAGTTAATCTATCCTAGATTTGGAACATAAATATCAAAGTGAACCGTTTTACCTTCTACAGTGGCGTTTGCAGGCAATAAAGGTTTTGTTTTTTGCGGCCATTTTACAACCACTTTTTGTTTCGTACGATTTATCGCCAATTGAATTAACCTTAGTGCATCGTCATCTGGGCCAATTATTTGTTGTAACGCTTGCATTTCCTTTTTTACTAACGCCGATTTATTGCGCTCAGGATGCATAGGATCAATATAAATAACGTCGGGATAGTTTGCTGCATCTAATGAATTTAAATAAGAATAGGCATCTTCCGCATGAAACTGCAAATTCAATTGTTGTTGGTCTAACTCACTTCTATGTAATAAAGCATCTAATAATAGGGATGCCATCACTGGATGGCGTTCAAGCATCAATACCTCAGCGCCAAAACTGGCCAAAACAGCAGAATCACGCCCCCAACCAGCAGTTGCATCAATAATCTTAAGCCCAGCAGACGGTTTACAGGCACGTACTAACCCTTGCTTTTTTCCTTCAGATTTTCTTTTACTCCAAAAAGCGGCACCAAATTCAGCAAAGATGGGAGAAAAACCAGGTATTTTCAAGGACAGTCTTTCTTCAGCAACAAAGAGGCAAAGACCTGCATCTTTATCTAAAGCAAAATTCAATTCTTCTGCAAGAGCTTTTGCCTTATCGTGTAAACCTTCATGTTCGTAGCCCACAGCTGAAATAGTGATCATATTGATAGCCAACAAGATTTATAATGGATTCCCGCCTGTACAGGAATGACAGTAAGTTACAGCCTGAATTAGTTTTGTAGCCTGGGTGCAGCGAAGCGGAACCCAGGATTAGGAAATTTTATTTTTAATCCAGAAACGGGTTCCGCTACGCTACACCCAGGCTACAAAAAATCCATTATCCAATCTGTAACAATGAAATATCAGCAACTCCTTGCAATAAATCCTGTAAAGACGCCAGAAGAGCTAAGCGGTTGGCTTTTATTGTTTGATCCTCAACCATTACCATGACTTTATCAAAGAAAAGATCTACTGGTTCCTTAAGACTAGCAAGTAATTTCAGCAACGCTCCATAGTCAGCAGAACGGTATAGAGGTTCTACTGCTTGCGCAATTTGATTGATGTGGACATATAAAAACTTCTCCGGGCCTTCTTCAAGAAGTTGTTCATTTACCGACGACAAAGAGTGTCTTCCTGCTTGAGAAAGTAAATTGTTCACCCGTTTGCACGCAGCAGAAAGCGAAGAGGCTTCCGGCAGTTTAACAAATAACTGTAAGGCAGCCAAACGCTTGTCTAAATCATACAACCAGTCATCTTGACGTGCTCGTACGGCATGAACCAAATCGACACTTAAGCCTTGGCCTTGATAATAAGATTGTAAACGCTCCAGAATAAAAGTTTTCAATTCATCCAGTAAATGGGGTTCAACAGATATTCGTGCTCCATAGTGAACAATTGCTTGCTCAATCAATGTACTTAAATTGAGCTGAGCTGGCGTTGCAATCAATAGACGCACTACAGCCAAAGCATGACGACGCAATTTAAATGGATCTTTTACCCCAGAAGGTTTTTGGCCTATGGCAAAAATACCAACCAAAGTATCAATTCTGTCGGCTAAAGATAAGGCCAGCCCTAAATCAGATTCAGGCAGATCATCTGCAGCAAAACGTGGCATGTATTGCTCATTTAAAGCATGTGCAACAGTTGGTTCTTCCCCATCGTTCAGTGCGTAATAATATCCCATTAACCCCTGCAACTCAGGAAACTCACCAACCATTCCTGTCAACAAATCGCACTTGCTTAACTGTGCGGCACGTTGAGCCTGGTTTATATTTAAATGCAGCGCTGGACTTAAATACGTCATCAACGCTTCAACTCGTAATGCTTTATCCTGTAAGCTTCCCAATTTTGCTTGGAAAACTACTTGTTCTGTGCCTGCAATATGCTGACTTAAAGGCAGCTTTTTATCCTGTCTAAAAAAGAATGCAGCATCACTTAAACGAGCACGCATCACTTTTTCATTTCCTAAAATAACTTGCTTGGGATTAGAACTGGCAATATTAGAAACGGTGATAAAATGGGGCAGTAACTTCCCTTGCTTATCCTTCAGTGCAAAGCATTTTTGATGTGATTGCATCGAAGCAATTAATGATTCGGCTGGAACCTCAAGGAACTCTTTTTCAAAATTCGCCATTAAAGCCTGAGGCCATTCAACAATTGAAGTAACTTCGTCAAGCAAATCTACAGGCATAATTGCTGTCGCTTGAATGGACGCAGCCAAGTCTTCTACCTGTTGTTTAATCATTTGTTTTCTGATGGCAAAATCAGCAATAACAAAGGCTTCTCTCATTTGTGACTCATAGCTTTGTGCCGAATTAATTACAATAGATTGTGGATGGTGAAAACGGTGCCCTCTACTGTTGCGAGCACTGTTGATTCCCAAAATAGAATGCTCAATTACGATATCACCGTAAAGCATCACCGCCCAATGAACAGGTCGAGCAAACTCCTCGTCCCCTGCTCCCCAACGCATGGGCTTAGCAATCGGCAACGCAGCTAGAGATTGGCTAATTAATGCAGGTAATAAATCTTTTGTTTTA
Source organism: Legionella sp. 39-23 (assembly GCF_001897665.1). Lineage (NCBI taxonomy): Bacteria > Pseudomonadati > Pseudomonadota > Gammaproteobacteria > Legionellales > Legionellaceae > Legionella > Legionella sp. 39-23. Next base: position 271,453 of record NZ_MKTO01000004.1, read on the forward strand.
TTACCCTGGCTTAGTGTTTCATAGACAATCCAATCGCCTTTGTCTGTTTCGATTCGTGAAAGTTTCTCTACGTCCACACCACATGATTTCGCAAAGCCAAGTAACGCCGGAGTAGGCTTGCCTTCCTTGTCATATGCTGCAGCGAATGCAGGACCTCGGCGTGTCACGCTTTGGCTTTTTTGTTCTGCTTGCAAATCAAAAATAGCGACCGCGATACGTCTCGGTGATGCAAAACGCTTTACAGCTCCATACCCTAATTGTGCTTTATCTAATGCAGCTAATAATTGATTCGCAAACTCATCAGCTAAAGGCCAAACCGAACCAGAAGGTAACTCTTCACAACCTAATTCAAAAATAAAATCATTGACCATCACACACCTTTTGGTTAAGCATAGGGAAGCCTAAAGCTTCGCGCACTTGATAATATGCTTGCGCTACTGCTCTTGATAAATGTCGTACGCGTAAAATATATCGCTGTCTTTCAGTCACGGAGATCGCTTTACGTGCATCAAGTAAATTAAATGAATGCGATGCTTTGATTACCATTTCATAAGCTGGTAATGGTAATTGTAACGCAATTAATTTTTGTGCCTCAGCCTCATAATAATCAAACTGCTTAAATAATTCCTCGACATTAGCATGTTCGAAATTATAAGCAGACATCTCTACTTCATTTTGATGAAACACATTCCCATAAGTGATTACACCATTTGCTGTATTACTCCAGGGAAGATCGAATAAATTATCGACTCCCAATATATACATAGCCAAACGCTCTAAACCGTAAGTCAACTCACCAGTTACTGGCTTACATGCCAAACCACCTGCTTGCTGGAAATAAGTAAACTGAGATACCTCCATACCGTTTTGCCAGACTTCCCAACCGAGACCCCAAGCACCTAAAGTTGGTGATTCCCAGTTGTCCTCAACAAAACGAATGTCATCAGCCAAAGGATCAACACCTAGAGCACGTAACGAATCCAGATATTTATCTTGTATGTCTAAAGGAGATGGCTTAAGTACCACTTGAAATTGATAATAATGTTGTACCCGATTAGGGTTGTCTCCATAACGACCATCAGTCGGTCTTCGAGATGGCTGTACATAAGCAGCCGACCATGGCTCAGGTCCTATTGCCCTTAAGAAAGTAGCCGGATGAAAAGTACCCGCACCAACTTCCATATCAAAAGGTTGTAAAATTACACATCCTTGAGCAGCCCAATATTGCTGCAAAGTGAGAATAATGTCCTGAAAAGTAGATGGTTTTGTCATGAAAATCTCAATGTAGCCAGGGTGAAGCGAAGTGGAACCCGGGAAATTTGTACCACGCATAACCTGGGCTCCGCTTCGCTTCACCCAGGTTCTTTTTTACATACTATGATGACTTACGAATTACCTGCTGCTTTCTTAATTAACTCTTGCAGTGACTCTTCACTCGCAGCACCAGGTATAAATGATGGCTCAGTGCCTGCTTTAAATTGTCCATTTGGCGTTGAAGCAACAATAAACGCAGGTGTACCCATCAAGTGTAGTTTTTCTGCTAATTCACGGTTTGCATCTAAAATAGCAGTAACTTCTTTGCTTTGCATATCAGTCTTTAGTTTTTTCATATCTAAACCTAAAGACTTGGCAGTAGCCATAACGATTTGATCGTTTAAGCGTTTATCAATAGAAATCAATGCATTATGCATTTCTTTGTATTTACCTTGCATACCAGCAGCCAAAGCAGCTCTTGATGCTAACTCAGAACTCTTACCAAAAATTGGGAACTCTTTATAAACAACGCGTAAGTCACTGTCTTTCTTAATCAAACTGTCAATAATTGGTGACATTTTTTTGCAATGGATACATTGATAATCAAAGAATTCTACGATAGTCACATTACCTTTTGGATTCCCTGCAATGGTAGTTTTACCTAGGAACAATTGATCTGTATTTTCTTTAATTGCAGATTGTGCTTGCTGTTGCATATTTTGTTGTTGTTTTTGTTGCAGTGCTTGTGACGCTTCCAAAAGTACCTCTGGATTAGCTACTAAATAATCATGCACCACTTTTTCAATTTCCTTTTTTTGTGCATCAGACATAGGAGTTGTATTGGTATCTGCTGCCATAAGTGCAGGTGATACTAAAGATGCTGCCAGCGCTCCTACTGTTAATAAATTTGTAAATTTCACACAATTCCCCTTATTTAATAGTTATCATATACCAACAACTTTCCAACCGGCACCCTAGCATCCACATCAAGAAAATTCAATAGTTAGGGTATTATCACATTAATTTTTATATCAAAAGAAACTGCCTGATTCATAATGGATTTACTACAACCAGGATGTAGTAGTTGAGCTCAGGAATTATACTCTAGTTTAACTTGAGTTTCATCCAGCATTTCATATAGAAATGACTCAGTAAAAAATCCACCATTCGCACATCCCGAACGACATGTAACATCTTGAAACTATAAAAAAAGTATTAATTTTCAAAGAAATGGAATAAAGTATTGTTTTTTTATTTACGGAGCTCCAGGGACGAACATGGAAAGGAAGTATAGATTTCATAAGAAAACGATTTTAGCATGTCTTTTAGCATGCACAGGTATCAGTAATACACAAGCAGGCATTGAAGTAGTATTGGAAGGTGGGCCTAGCTGGTTTCATGTTCCTCAGACAACTATCTCACCTACAGATATTGAAACAGATAATTTAAGTCGTGGACATGCGAATACTACTGGTGAGCTAGGCTTTGGGGTTTATTATAAGCGACCCTTGTTGGTTAATGATTCCGTTTGGTTTAATGCCTTAGCAGTTGGACTGGCGGTTCGTTACAGTGGATTTCTAGACAACATTACAGATGGGAATGTTTATCAATTTGAACAAACCAACCTAGATAATTACCAGTATCAAGTTTATTTTGAAAATACACGGCTTTTGGCCCAGTTGTCGTTGGATGTTCTAACTTATAAGCAAGTTTCATTGTACCTCATAGGAGGAATTGGCGAAGGGTGGTCACGCTTACGCTATCACGATTTTCCTAATGAAGAAGACTTGGGCGGTGGCTTATCTTTACCCAAAAAAAATACCTCGCATTTTGTTGCTAATGTAGGGACTGGTATTAACTATCATTATACGGAGCATCTGTCTTTTTCATTAGGTTACCTTTATACCGATTACGGACATATAACCGCCAGTAATGAGGGTATTTTAAACGGTGAGGCAGTTACGCTTAGTGCACCGACTTTCTCTATTGAATCCCATGCCTTGTTGGTGGGAATCCATTATTTAATTTAACTTAATTTCATATAAAGGTGCATGATGCGAATTTATAGTCCTATAAGTTTACTATTACTTTATTCTACTGCGAGTTGGGCTGAACTTCCTGTTTCATTTACTTCCGTCCCAACAATTAATAATATTGCGATTGGTCAGCAACAGACATTAAACTATGTGATTCATAATAATGTAGTTCGACGTAGTTTACCCATTCGCAGTATTCAAATAATCAATGATGGAGACACGCAATCCTCATCCGTCACTCAATCAACTACAACATGTGGCAATAGTTTACCTCCCAATGGTAGTTGTGAAATTAGCGTCACGATCCAAAACGCTACTGGCAATATAAATCGTCGTTTAAGTATCAATTATGGTGGTCGTAGTCCTTTAACTAGCCCAATAAAATTAAAAGTAAGTAAGGCCAAATATAGCGTTTTTGTTTACATTATTGGCGCAGACTTACAAAGTAAGCATCAGTTAGCTACGTTCAACATAGATCAAATGAAAAAAGTGGGCTCAACTGAAAATATTAATGTTGTATTGCAAACGGGAGGAGCAAACTCTCCTGGTTATTTAACTGTAAAACGACAAATAGTTTACCCTGGTTCTCTGTTTGAATTAGCAGACCTAGGCAGTGTACCAATGGCAGCGCCGAATACAATCCAAGATTTTTTAGAATGGGGCATAGCAAATTACCCGGCAGAACGATACATCACTATTTTTTGGAACCATGGTGGTGGACCTAACGGCGGATTTGGTGGCGATGAAAATAATCCGCCGCAGGCAATAGCCATCAATAATTTAGCCTCTGTCATTAATAATGTAAGGGCAACAACAGGGAATCTTTTTGAAATCATTGGGTTTGATGCGTGTCTGATGGGTAGTGCCGAAACAGCAGCTGGTTTTGCCTCCAATATGCATTATTTTATTGGTTCAGAAGACTTGGAGCCAGGAAAAGGCTGGCAATACGATACTTTTCTATCTTATCTAAATGCATATCCTAATGCGAGTGGAAATGAAATTGGGCGAGTTATTATTGATGGATATACTCAGCAAAATGAGGGAGAGGCAACTACTTTGTCATTAATAGATGCGAGTCAATTGTCCAATCTGAATATGGCAATGACGAATTTTGCTACTGCGCTTAGTCCTTATACAACAACTACTACGGACTGGAAGTTAATTGCAAAAAGTCGTTTTAAAGCGGCGGATTATTCTACTTCAGTTTGGGATAATCGTAGCACTGATTTAGTGGATCTTGTTGAGTTTGCGCAACGAATCAGTAACCAATTCCCTGCCGATATCAACTTAAGTGCCGCGTCACAAGCTGTAGTTTCTGCAGTAAATCAAGCCGTTCTGTATTATAAAAATAGTTTCGATCGCGCAGATTCTTTTGGATTAACTGTTTATTTCCCATCAATTTTAGCGCAATATGAAACTCAATATCCTCAAGTAACAGCAATCAATGGGGTTAATTTCTTCTCACAGTTGTATGTTAATTTAGTAGGTAATTATCACACCTTCTACCAAAATAATATCAGCTCATTAGTCGCTATACTTTCAAACCTGGCATTTGATGGAACAAATTATACGGCGACGTTGAGTAATGATTATAATGAGCTCTATGCTGCGGTAGGTAATGAAAGTTGTACCAATTTGCTCGATGCGAACAATAATCCACTACCTGCCAATCCTTGTTATTCCAGTATTCAATACCAAGGAATTGCGGCAACACAGGCTGGAACAGATTGGAATATTAGCTTTCCCAAAACTCCCTACTTGAATAGCTGGCCATTGCTTAATGGGCTACCTGTATTGTTTATCCCTGATGATGCAACGCCAAGTAATCCTGGTGAAACCAACTTCCTAATTCCGGTCACACAAATTCAGGAAGGCAGTACTACAGATGGCTATCTCAATGTCCTACTAAATCAACAAAATCAATTTCAAGTCGTTGGGTTCCAAAGTGGTATTGGTAGCAGTAATACTGCGGCAAAAATCATTCCTTTAAGTCCAGACAGTTCGTTCCGCATTCGCAGTTATGCGCAAGTAAATTCGGTTTGGCGATTAACGCAAACAACAGAAACGGTTAATTATCCATTCACTGTTTCCTTTGGCGGTGTCTCATCCGATCTCAATGCCTTTCGCTTCCTGGCAGGAGACATTACGGGTGCGTTGATTATTAGTCCCACATCAGTACCATACTAAGTCGTTTTTAAAACGTCATGCCTGTTAGGTAATTCGTTGACAAAAACAGCTAAATAACCGTAGGCTGGGCTGCTAAGCCCAGCATGTAACAATGCGCTGAAGTATTTGTTTCATAGAAACCGCATGGATAAGATACGTGTTAATCGGACTTCATAATAAAATTTTGGAGAGTCGAACTAACTCAGCAGATGCGGGGATTAATAGCCCAGCCTACACCTACCAAGTCTCTCTTAAATCGTCATCCCGAATGCCGTGAGGGATGACGAGGACTTTGTTGCAAGCTAGTTCATTACAGCTCAACAGCTAAATTCGCGTAGGCTAAAACCAGCCATTTAACACCGTGCTCGCGGAATTTTACTTGCACACGAGTATGTGCCCCGCTTCCCTCAACAGCCAATACCACACCCTGACCAAACTTCGCGTGGGTTACACTTTGCCCTAAAGACAATCCGGAAGTTTCTGGGATGGCAGCTGGCTTATTTCGAGAGATAACAGGTGCTTGAAATTTTGCTTTGACGCGGACTTCATCCAGTAACTCATGAGGCAACTCTCTTAAAAAGCGCGAAGACCGATGATATTCTTCTCGCCCATATTGCCGTCTTATTTCGGCATAAGATAGAACCAGTTTACGCATTGCACGCGTCATACCCACATAACATAAACGACGCTCTTCTTCTAAACGCCCAGGCTCTTCCAAAGACTGCTTTCCTGGAAACACCCCTTCTTCCATCCCGACTAAAAATACTATGGGAAATTCAAGACCTTTAGCAGCATGTAAGGTCATTAAATGGACGTAGCGCTCATGTTCTCCCGCCTGCATTTCTCCGGCCTCCAAAGAAGCATGTGCTAAAAATGCGTTGATTAAAGGAATTTCTTCATCTTCTTCTTGTTCATAACGAAATTGTTTTGCGGCATTGATTAATTCTTGTATGTTATCAAGGCGAGATTCTGATTTATCTCCTTTGATTTTGCTAAAATGTGCATGCAATCCACTCAGCTGAATCACTACAGATAACTGCTCGTCTAATTCCATTGATTGGGTGTTTTGATAAAGCTGTTCAATTAATTCAATGAATTTCGATAACGCAGAACCAGCCCTTTGTGCCATCTCACCCGATTGTAATAAGGTTTTAGCAGCATGCCACAAGGAGCACTGTTCTGATTTTGCATAATGACGCAAATCGTCGAGTGTCTTTTCACCAATACCTCGGGTGGGGAAATTCACTACCCGCTCAAAAGCTGTATCATCGTTGTGGTTAACCAATAAACGCAAATAAGCTAAAACATCTTTTACTTCCGCCCGATCAAAGAAACGTACTCCACCGTAAATACGATAGGCAATTCCTGCGCGCAATAACGCCTCCTCTAAGACCCTAGATTGCGCATTGGAGCGATATAAAATAGCAATTTCATCAGCACTGCCACCCTGATTAATTTCCATCATAATCCGTTCACAGACAAAGCGCGCCTCTTCCAACTCATTAAACGCACCGTAAACCAGAATTTTTTCTCCAGTTGCCCCATCTGTCCACAAATCTTTTCCCATTCGTGAATTATTATGAGTAATAAGTGCGTTTGCAGCATTGAGTATGGTTGCTGTGGAACGATAGTTTTGTTCTAAACGGATAATCTGCGTGTTTTTAAAATCTTGAGAAAATTGCTGAATGTTTTCAACTTTGGCGCCACGCCATCCATAAATGGACTGATCATCATCACCAACTGCCAAAACGGCCGCATGCTCACCAGCAAGAAGACGTATCCATGCGTACTGAATCGTATTAGTATCTTGAAACTCATCGACTAATATAGCTTGAAATCGTTGGCGGTAATGATTAAGAATCTCGGGGTTATCGCGCAATAACTCATGAGTTCGCAACAACAACTCCGCAAAATCAATTACCCCTGCGGTCTGACATGCTTGTTCATACGCACTATAAATGTTGAGCAACGTTTTACCAGGCCCATAAGGCAAGGTGTGTACGTGTTGAGGTCGTATTCCTTCATCTTTTCGCCCGTTAATAAAAGACTGAGCTTGTTTCACTGGCCATTGCTCTGGATCAAGATTTAATAAAGCAATAACTCGCTTAATCATACGAGCCTGATCATCAGAGTCCAGAATATGAAATAATTCAGGTAAATTAGCCTCTTTATAGTGTCGACGTAATAAACGATGGCACAACCCATGGAAAGTTCCTACCCATAATCCCAGCACTGGAGTACTTAACATACCATTTAACCGTGCTTTCATTTCACCAGCAGCTTTGTTGGTAAAGGTTACGGCTAAAATACCATGAGGCGAGAGATGCTCTTCTTCAATGAGCCAAGCAATACGGCTGACTAAAACTTTCGTTTTGCCGCTCCCTGCTCCAGCCAGAACCAGCGTATTACCAAGCGGCGAGGTAACTGCTTCGCGTTGTCGCTCATTCAGTCCTTTAAGAATTGCAGCAAGAGTCATAAATAAAATTCCAGGAAAAAAAGATGGTGTATTCTATTAATAGATCCTAGTCTCTCGCAAGCAAAAGAAAATAGAAGCTATACTAACTAAAGTATAAACTTGTTTTTGCCAGGTTAAAGTGAATACTTATTGCTTTCAAGCGCGTCACAGCGCAAAATAATGCAATGAGGTAAAACCAAACTTCCTAAAGGACTAAAATGCACTCGCTCTATCCATCAATCAAACCCTATGCGCAACATGAATTAAAAGTTAGTGCCCTGCATACACTTTATATTGAAGAAACAGGAAATCCTGAGGGGCTGCCTGTTGTAGTGTTGCATCCAGGCCCTGGTGCTTCATCCGGGGATGGTTATCTTAGACGCTTTTTTGATCCACAACACTATAGGATCATCATTTTTGATCAACGCGGCTGTGGGCGTTCTACACCGCATTTGGAAGTGCGTGACAATACAACCAGTTTATTGCTAGATGACATTGATGCCATCCGAGATTTCTTAGGGCTATCCGAATTTGTATTGTCTGGCGGCGGTTGGGGTTCTTTATTGGCTTTACTTTACGCACAAAAATTCCCACAACAAATTAAAGCGCTGCAACTTCATCAAATTTTTTTAGGAAGACAACAGGATTTTGATTGGTTTTATAAACATGGAGCAAACCTAGTTTACCCTGATTATTGGAATGAATTTATTGGTAGTGTTCCTGAAGATATGTTGGATCAAATTCCAAAATATTATGCCAACTGTTTACAAGGACCAAACGAACTGGCACGTATGAGTGCGGCAAAATCTTGGGCCTTATGGGAAGCACGTTGCAGCAGTTTGCACCCTCATTTATATGTGATTGATCAATTCAGCGACCCACATTTCGCTCTGGCTCTTGCAACATTGGAATCCCATTATATCAACAATCATTTTTTCATTGAGGAAAATCAGGTGCTGGCTAATGTAAATAAAATAAGACACATCCCAACTTATATCGTACATGGTCGTTTTGATTTAATCTCTCCATTGGCTGGCGCTTTCGAACTGCATCAGGCCATACCGGCATCCAATTTAAGAATAGTTCGTGATGCAGGACATTCAGATAGAGAATCAGGTATAATCGACGCCCTAATTTATGCAAGTAAAGAAATTTCCAAACAAGGGCTTGATGCATGTTGATTGTAATTCAAAGGGTGACACACGCCCGAGTCGATATTGATGGTGAAACTGTTGGTAAAATCGATCAGGGTCTGATGATTCTTTGTGGTTTTGAACCTGGTGATACCGAGCAAAACATCAGTAAAATGTTAGATAAATGCATCAACTATCGCATTTTCAGTGACAGCCAAGGTAAAATGAATTTAAGCCTTAAAGAGGTTCAAGGTGGTTTATTATTAGTGCCACAATTTACTTTAATGGCCGAAACTCAAAAAGGGCTGCGTCCTAGTTTTTCAAATGCAGCACCACCAGAGCTTGGTCGACAACTGTTTGATAAGCTATTGACGCAAGCAGCTCAACTATACCCAAACACACAAAATGGATGTTTTGGTGCTGACATGCAGGTTCATTTATGCAATGACGGCCCGGTAACATTCTTGTTAAAGTTCTGATACCTCCACCACATTAAAAATTACAAAGTAAATTACTTTTTTGTAGCCTGGGTGCAGCACAGCGAAACCCGGGTTACGGCTTCGCCTTCCCCCAGACTACAATATATTTTTAAAAAAAGATCAACTGCAATCTATGGTTATTTTCAAGAACACTAAACTCGTGTAACATCGTTTCATGCATTTAAAATAATTAAAAAAATCATGCGATTAATTTCAATAGTTATCAGTTTTACCAGTAGTCTCGTTTTAGCTGGTTGTGCCTGCAAGGGAACCAACCCTGTCGATCCTTTTGAACCCTTTAACCGAAAGGTATATAAGTTTAATACGGCCTTTGACAATGTATTTTTAAAACCTCCAGCAAAAGTGTATCGAGCGGTAGTGCCCGCACCTGTCCGTAAAAGTGTTAATAATTTTTACAACAACCTAGATCTTATTCCAACCGTAGGTAATGATCTTTTACAGGCAAAAGGAAAATGGGCAATTAGAGACTCATGGCGCTTTATTATCAACTCTTCTTTAGGTGTGGGTGGTTTATTTGATGTGGCTAAAACCTTCGGTTTACCACCACATTCAAATGATTTAGGTCTTACACTCGCTAAATGGGGAGATAAAAATTCGCCCTATCTAGTTATTCCCCTACTCGGACCAAGTACCCTTAGAGATGGAGCAGGATGGCTATTCCAATTTGCGCTATACAGCCCTTATGTTTACATTCATAACGATACCGTAGTTTATAGTTTGCTGGCCCTGCGTTATGTCGATTTGCGCTCACAACTGTTAGATACAGATCGCATCATGGATGAGGCTTTAGATAAATATTCCTTCATGAGGGATGCATACCTTCAATATCGTAATAATCTCATTGCAGACAACCAGGCAGATACTGGCACTCTTTATGTTGATGATAAAAAAGCCGATCAAAAAGTTGTTGCTGAAATTGGTAGTGACTACGTAGATGAATAAATATTAGATGTATAGCATGCAGCGCAGCAGAACCTGGGGATTATATCTATGAACCCGGGTTCCACTGCGCTGCTCCCAGGCTACATTCACGCGTTACTCACCAAACGGATTTCATCCCATCTCCAAAAAACTTCATCACTTTATTAAGCTATTTTTTATAGGCTTAAAACGCCACTTATTGTAACTACCTGTCCTAAATCATTTTTCTGGCATTAATTGAATTAACCCATCAATTTACCTGGCAACTACAGAGAGCACTTTTCCCATAAACCATCCGCCTGTCTTAATAGTTCCTTAATATTAACCATTTATAATCTATTTTGACCATGATGCTTGAAATAGGAACATAAATTGCTCTCATCTAAATCTATCTCTGACCATATTGCCGCTGATAAAACAAAACAGGCTGATTTACAAAAGTTTTATGAATCTATTCCACCCTCAGGAAAAGTATTAGTCGTTGTAGGTGGTGGAACCGCAGCGCTGACCTATCTCTATACTGCAGAAATAGAAGAGCAATACACTCATGTCCTCATAGTAGGAGATCGTGGTTATTGGGGAATGGCCGCTCATCGATTAGCACAGCCTCACCATATTTTCGCGCTTCCACATGCTCCATCTGACGAGTTTGTTGATCCAGCAAAACGTGATAAAGAACGGGGAATTACCCCCTTGGATTCTCATTCAGCCTATGTGCATTCACACGATTATCAAGACAGGGTTCTTGAATTAGAAGAGGCTACTATAAGCGCTCTGCAAAAAAAAGGGAAACATGTATTTGTTATGAGAGAACGCGTAAAAACGATTGAACGCTCAACTTCCTCAACTTTTACACTAAATACTGAATGCAATAAGCCAATTATTGCAAATAAAGTTGTCGTTGCAACAGGAGCAGGACCAGAAAGAAGACTTGAGCCTCATTTGCAAGAATGCCTTAGATCATCATTGGGAGGTATAAAAACTTCTGCAGAAGTAAATGAAAGAATTTTAACCTATACCGATATACTCATGCCCAATGTTGAAAAATGTAGTGGTAAAAAGGTACTAATCTATGGTGGAGGTGCCACAGCAGCCTGGGCAATGGAAGTTGCAGCAAAAAGTGCGCAGCCATTGGCCTGGGTTGGACGCAGTGGTTTTCAGCTCGCGGTAAGTGCTGGCCCCAGGGTCAATGAAATCATCATGAAAAGTCGTGAAGTACAAGTAGCTGGCACTATCGAATCGATTACTTATGTAGCAGGTAGTGATTCCGAAGAAGGCAAACTTCTAATTAAAATCACAGGTCCTGATGGAAAAAAAGAATATCTTGTTGACTATCTATTCAATTGCATTGGCCAAGAACCTTATGAGCCTGGTGGTCTTCCCGGAATAATATGCCCAACCATTAAGAGTGAATTAATGCCGCATATGGATAAAAACATTGTAACGGGAACTGAAGAACGTTGCATGCTGGGTTGGAGCAGCAAGTGTGGTGATTTTATTATTATTGGGGCAGCTCAAGGGACTTATTATGATGATAATAATAAGCTTAAGCGTCCAAAAGCGGTTTCAGAATATATACCTTTCAGTGGCCAAGTACCAATTACTATTGGTGGTGTAGTCTCTTCAGTCTGTGCCTTGACTAACTATATGCCATTTAAACAAGATCCAAAAACTGGTTATACAGTTGCGTGCAGTCTAAACCTGCAAGTTATGAATGCAACACAGTTAGCAGTTTACTTTACAGCTTCTTACCCCAGTGCCCCCGCAAATTTTGTCAATAAAGCAGTAAAAGATTTAATTGCAGAACGATCTAAAACCGATTTTGGCTTGTCTCCAGAACAAATGGAGACGTTTATGCGAAATCATTTTGGGTATATTCCGCTGAATCCAACGTGCCAGGTTTTGACGCGACCTACTACCCCTACGGTAGCGGTAACAGCACCCGCGTCACCTGTACCGCCTGTAGTAAGTCATCCTGAAGAGCCTAAAGACGTATTTTCAAGCAGCACCATTCAAACATTGAAAAGAAGTCCTCTCTTTGGTTTCTTTAATAGAAAATCTACTCCTACCCCAGTAGAATCAACGAATTTAACTGCGGCAATCGCATAATTTCGGTTTAAAGAAAGAGGATTTGTTTTTTATTCCCTCGTCCTTTTGGGGTGAGGGGTTTATTTACAGTTTTAGAGAGCTTTTCTCACAAGATGTGCCAATATAGCCCTTTGTGAGAGGCTCTTCATGCTCATGCACGACAGATCTTCTCAAGGCAACGCAAAAAATCACCCGCAATATCGAGCTGAGTTTCTGCTTCGATTTCCCGCAAACACGTTGGGCTAGTGACATTGATTTCCGTTAAATAATCACCAATGACATCAATACCAACAAAATATAAACCTTTGGCCTTAAGCGTAGGCCCTATTTGCTCACAAAGCCATCTATCCCGTGCCGTAATGGGAACTACTTCACCACGGGCACCAGCAGCCAAATTACCTCGCAAATCACCTTCTGCAGGGATACGAGCTAAGGCATAAGGAACCGGTTCTCCGTTAATTAATAAAATGCGTTTATCACCCAAATTTTTTATCTCAGGAATATAACGTTGGGCAATAATTGTTTGTGTTTGATTTTTAGTTAAGACCTCTAAAATAACTGACAAATTGTTTCCGTGTTCTTCAACATGAAATACAGAGTTCCCGCCCATCCCTTCCAAGGGTTTGAAAATAACCTGTTTGTGCTCCTCCCAAAAAGATTTCAATCTTTTAATATGTCGTGAGACAAGTGTAGTTGGGCAGCACTGAGGAAAGTTTAAGGTGAAAAATTTCTCATTGGCATCGCGCAAACTTTGTGGTTTGTTCGCGACCAGAACCCCCTCGCGTTCTGCAAGCTCCAAGAAATAGGTAGTGTAAACGTATTCTATGTTAAAAGGCGGGTCTTTGCGCATCAGAATGATATCCAGTTCACTCAAAGGCTGCTCATCTAATTCTTTAACTGTAGCCCAATCCTTACTGTGTACATCGCCAATGCTTAAATCATAAACTTGGGCATAAACTTGCCCTTCCTTAGAAAACATATCTTCTTGGGTAAACACAACACAAGACCAGCCCATCTCTTGTGCTCTTTTGATCATGGCAACTGTCGTGTCTTTATAGGGTTTGAGGTGTTCTAAAGGATCCAACAACACACCAAGTTTCATTACTCACCTCCAATAGCTGCTATTTCCCTTGCTGCTGCAAGTGCAGCCAAGCGAGCAATAACCCCATAAACATAGAAACGATTTGACTCATCCACTTCAGTTAAATCATCACAAGGCATGTTACACGCTTGTGCAAAAGCTAAAGGTTCAAAATGCATTCCAGGTGCGTTTAGATTTTCATCGATCCCTCGTTCTTTATGAACTCGGTAAAACCCACCCACTACAAACTGGCCAATCATATAAACAACAGGCTCAGCAACAGAGCCGTTCGGCATAGTTTCAAAAGTATATACACCTTCTTGAATAATTACCCTATCTACTTTACGACCGCCTTTGCTAGTCGACATGCGCGTACGTTGTTTTCTATTTAATTGACGTACCTCTTCTGCTTCATGCACCATCATGACACTCATGCCGTAAGTGCCATTATCCGCTTTAATCACAACAAACGGTTTCTCTTTTATCCCATAAGTTGCATATTTATCATTCATTAAAGTGAGAATTTTATCTACTTCGATTGCTAATCTATCGATACCTTCCTGTGCCATAAAATCCACACCTTCCAGAGCACTAAAATAAGGATTAATTAGCCAAGAGTCCATACCTGCAAATTCAGCAAACTCTGTAGCTACCTCATCATAAAAATTAAAATGACTGGATTTTAAGCGCGAGAACCAACCTAATTGTGCTGTAGGTCTTATTTTTTGCTTTATTCCTTGCAAAATCTCAGGAATTCCTTGCGACAAATCATTATTGAGCATGAGAAAACATGGATTAAAATTAGTTAGCCCTACGCGATCTCCCTGACGATCAATAGGCTCTAATAATAGGCTTTCTCCACTTTCAAGAAAAACTTCAGTCGGTTCTTTAATCTCAGGATCCAAACTACCAATACGCACAACAAATCCAGCTTTTACAAAAATGGTTCGTAATACATTGAGGCTTTGCAGATAGAACTTATTTCGCGTGTGACTTTCTGGAATCAGTAAAATTCGAGTACAATCAGGAACGTAATCGATTAATACCGACTGCGCAGCTTGGACACAAAGCGGAAAAAAATCTGGATTTAAATTATTAAACCCTGCGGGAAACAAATTAGTATCTACAGGCGCCAGTTTAAAGCCTGCATGCCGCAAATCAACAGAGGAGGTTAATGGTGGCGGTGTTTCTTTCCATTGATGCCGAAACCACGCCTCAATAGCAGCTATTTGATTTAAAACAATTTTTTCCACATGAAACAATGGTCCGGAATGTGCTGTGGTCAAATGAGGAACAGGGATTTCATGTACATTCATGATTTTCTTCTCTTTTTTATATTTTCGACGATGTTACCGGGGTTAACACAGAAATAAAAGATCTTATTCATTTTCTGTTATTATATTGTACGTTAGATTTTTATGTCCGACGTAATCCTTTAATTGCAGATGATACTGCTAGAAAATGGATTTGTTAGACTTAAAAGCCAACAAACGTTAGAATTCTTGCATACAAAAAGGAACTAATTCATGGTCAGCGAGCTAGTACAACAATTTTCTACTCAGATACAAACTTTTTTATTTATCATGACGCTTATTAATGGCATTTTGCATTTGATTTTTGCTGGTGCAGTAGCCCACGATGCTGGGAATATGAATCGAACAGGACAAAAAACTGTTTTAGTTTCTGCAGCGACCTGGGCATTTGCCACTTTAATAGGTGGTGTTTTCACAGCAACAATTTATTGGTTGCTACACCATTCTACATTTACACGACCAACGATAAGAGAGGTTCGTTATGACCAACCCTAGCATTAAAACTATTGATGTACATCAGCTAAAAGAAATGATGGCAAATAATTCCAACCTTTGTTTAATTGATGTTCGTGAATTAGATGAGTGGCAAGAGTTTCATATCGCTGGAGCATTGCATATACCTAAAGATAATATTGCATCTATTGCAGCTCAAATTCCAAATAAAAATCATTCAATCTATTTGCACTGCAAAGGAGGCGTAAGATCTTTATTCGCAGCTCAGGTTTTAATGGATTTGGGATATCAAGAAGTTTATTCAGTAGATGGTGGTATTATTGACTGGGCTGTATCAGGCTATCCTATTGAGCAAAAAATCTCAGAACCACAATTATAATTCTAAGCTCTTACTCCTAGCCTGGGTGCAGTGCAGCAGAACCCAGGCTACAAACTCTAGTGACATTGCCTCTGCTCTGTAGACTCTTTAATAATCTCATCATCTGTAGACTCTTTAATAATCTCATCAACAGTATCAACAACTCCGGATGCAGATGGACTTATCTCACTAGAGGCAAATAATCCCATTCGTTTTTTGTTAGTTTTTTCAGAGTCTTTCGCTTGTTCTTCTGCGGCCTTATCAATCTGCTCCAACTCAAGCTTCGCTTTTTTTTCAACCAAATCTTGCAGCATCTTTTCTACCTTATAATTCTTAATTTTTCGACCTGAAAACACTTGTTTACTTGGGTGTAGATACCCTTTACTCGGCTCCCCCCCTACATATACATGTCCGTTCATAAAACTGTTTAAAGCCCTATACATTTCAAGCAAATCTTTGGATTCTGGGTAATTTTCTTTATCAAGATTAAGAGAGGTTGTTAATGCATTATATAAAGTGCTGTTCTCAGGAGATAAAAAAAATGCAGTTATCGTTCCTTGATAACTCGTGAAAATTTGATTACGAATATAGAACGCTGCAGCATAGAGCACACATGTTTTATCTGTGCTATCAGGCTTATCAAGACAAGCTAGAACTGCAAGTAGGTATTTACATTGAATTGCTCGCTCAGGATGGCTAATAGAAAGAGATTTTAGTGCCTGCGGTAAATTGTTTGCATCCAATTTATGGCTTTTTACTTCAGTTGCAATACTCTCCCTGATGTATTTTGATAGTGTATCATATTCAACATACTTAAAACCCATTTCTGCTCTCCTTAACTCCATGAATCGGGATTAGTAATATTTACTCCAATCGCAGTTTAAACTAATTCATAATGCCAGTCATGCATTTTCTTTTTACTACTTAATTAATTTTTATCTTTTAAAGTCAATAAGATAACAAAAAAAACCAGCCTAAGTTAGGAGAAGTAGAACGAGTTTAAGACCCAATTTTCATTGAGTAAATAAGGCCAAATGAGTTGAAGAAAATAAGCCCCAGCCCCTTTTTAGATTGCTTTTTTATGTGCTGTTGATTAATTTAGCGCTTTCGTCACCACCAGGATAGTTATGAAATACATCTGTTCCATTTTTCTTTTTCTAGGTTATCTGAATGCCTATGCACAAATCAATCAACCTAAATTAGTTGTTCAACTGGTAGTCGATCAATTACGCGGTGATTTAATTTATAAACATCAACAACAATTTGCTAATGGGGGATTTAATTATTTATTAAGTCATGCCATTGATTACCACAATACTCACCATCCACATGCCAACACAACAACGTGTGCTGGACACGCAACTGTTGCCACAGGTAGCTTCCCTGCCTTGCATGGTGTCATTAATAATGAATGGTATGACCGAAAATCACAGCAAATGGTTTACTGCATGGAAGATTTGAAAACCAATATATTAAATACGCCACATACACGCATCCCAACTCCAGGACGTTCTCCTAAAAATTTATATGCCTCTACTTTAAGCGACGAAATAATACTCTCTCAAAAAGGACGAGCATTTGGCGTATCATTAAAAGATCGTTCAGCGATAACCCTTGCGGGGCACGCTGGCAAAGCGTTTTGGTTTGATACAACCAATGGCGGTTTTATCACCAGTACTTATTACTATTCCCAATATCCTCAATGGGTTAAAAATTGGAACAAAAACTACCATCCTCAAGACTACGATTGGAATCTTAGCCGTTCCAAGATTGAGTATCAAAACGCCAACTCACCAGTTTTCCACCATGAAGATGAACTTTTTGGTCAAACATTCCCACACCATATAACGCAATCCCCAAATCCTGAATACTTTAAAGCACTGTCGCGAAGCCCTAAGGCTGATCAGTTAACTGCAGAGTTTGCAGAGCAACTTTTAACTGAAGAACGATTAGGTCAATCTGTTGGAAAAACAGATTACTTAGGTATTAGTTTTTCTGGTGTTGATGCAATCGGTCATCAATTCGGCCCCAATAGTCTTGAGTCAGAAGATAATTTATTGGAATTAGATAAAACCCTTGCACATCTTTTGGCAACCATTGACAAACAAGTGGGTCTAAACAACACCCTTATTGTGCTTACTGCTGATCATGGTGTAAACGATGGGCCAACCTATCTCAAAGCGCATCATATAATTGAAATTAATCCTATTGATATCCCTAAAATGGAGCAATACATCCGCACTGTACTGAAAAAACAATATAAACTTCCAGAACAAACATTGATGTCCATTACCCCACCTTATATCTATCTTGATCATAAACTAATAAATCAGCATAAATTGAAACTGAGTGAAGTGAAACATGCCCTTGCACAAGCTTTAACTTTGAGGCCAGGGATATTCAAAGCATATGCATTACCTATTACTGACATTGAAAAAGATTGGCTAAGCAGCAAAGTTAACACAATGTATTATCCAGAGCGATCTGGTGATATTTACCTCATTCCACCACCCAACCAATCGTATGGGAAAAAAAGCCCAGACCGAGTCGCACATGGTAGTCCTTGGCAATATGATAGCTACGTTCCTTTACTCTTTGTCCACCCAGATTTTAAAGCCCAACGTATTTTTCGACCAACGTATACAACCGACATTGCCCCCACCTTATCAGCTGTGCTCGTCATGAAAAATCCCTCTGCCGCTGTTGGGCAGCCTTTGCCAGAAGTCGTATCTGCTTTTAATTAAAACGTAGCCTGGGTGAAGGCGCAGCCGTAACCCGGGATTAAAGGTTTATTTATGACCGGAAGTCCGGGTTACGACTGCATCTTCACCCGGGCTACGTTCTATGTGTTTTTATGACGTGAAAAACCAGGCAGATTAACAAGTAATCCTTAATTAAAGATTGAATTTAACACAAAAAACCTTTAGTATTTGCACGAAATTTCTTACGATATCATCATGAATAAACAAGCGATAATTATTGGGATTTCAGGCCCTTCTGCATCAGGTAAAAGTCTTTTAGCAAATACCATTGTTAATGAGCTTGGCTCAGAACAGGTAGTAGTTATTTCTGAGGATGCCTACTACAAAGATAATGGCCATTTGCCTTTCAGTGAAAGAGAAAAAATAAACTACGATCACCCCGATTCTTTTGATCATGCATTACTTTGCGAACATTTAAGGCAATTAAGAGACGGTAGGCCAGTTGAAATTCCAATTTATTCTCATTCCAAGCACATGCGCTTGCCCGAAACCAGAACTATTGGTCAACATGCTATTGTTATTCTTGAAGGCATTTTACTCTTCAGTGATAAAGAGTTACGAGAAATAATGGATATACGAATTTTTATGTCTACCCCTTTAGATGTATGTTTGACTCGACGTTTAAAAAGAGATGTAGTTGAACGACATCGAACTTTTGAGTCGGTAGTACATCAATATGAAACAACGGTACGTCCCATGTACCTGCAGTTTATTGAACCATCCAGTCGCTATGCTGACATCATTGTTCCTCGTGGAGGAGAAAATAGGATTGCTATTGAAATGATTCAAGCGAAGATGCGTGAATTGTTAGCATCACACACTACTTAATTTAGGAGAGAATAGTGGGATTTTTAGCAGGTAAAAAGGCACTCATTATTGGTCTGGCTAGCAATAGATCTATTGCTTATGGTATTGCCAAAGCATTTCATGAGCAAGGAGCTGAATTAGCGTTTACTTATCAAAATGAACGTTTAAAAGAGCGTGTGGAATCAATGGCAGCTGAATTCAATTCCACCTTGACTTTTCCTTGCGATGTCGCTCACGATGAAGAAATTAAAGCACTTTTTTCTAATCTCCACAAACATTGGGATCACTTAGATGTCTTAATTCATTCAGTTGCTTATGCCCCAGCGGATCAGATTAGTGGTGATTTTGTCACGTCTTGTACACGTGAAGGTTTTAGAATTGCTCATGATATCAGTGCATACAGTCTAATAGGTCTAGCACAAGCTGCTTTACCTATGATGGAAGGTACCGAAGGTTCTTTGTTAACCTTATCTTATTATGGCGCAGAAAAAGCAGTTCCTAACTACAATGTCATGGGTGTTGCCAAGGCAAGTCTTGAAGCTTCTGTACGTTATTTAGCTGCAAGTTTGGGACAAAAAGGTATCCGCATTAATGCCATATCAGCGGGACCAATCAAAACGCTCGCTGCTGCTGGAATTAAAGACTTCCGTAAAATCCAAACTGCTTATGCCAACATCACACCACTTCATAGAAACGTGACTGTTGAAGAAGTTGGAAATACTGCTGCGTTTTTGTGCTCTAACTTAGCCTCGGGAATTACAGGTGAAGTAGTTCACGTTGATGCAGGTTATCATGCAGTATCATCGATGAGTGATCTGAGTTAATCTTTTTAACCTCTCCTATTCGTTAGGAGAGGTCAATCATTACCCCAATCCCCAATTTACATCGAAAGATGAACTAACTCATATTTCTAAGCTATTCTTTAATATACGTATCCTAAAAAAAACCATCTTGTATCAGATTATCAGAGCGATTTTATTTACATGGACTTTCGTCATGATGAGTTCAGACGTAATTGCAGATCCATTTTCTTTGGATAATTTAGTTAAAGAACTATGAACATTTTAAAATTGCATTTGATGAACGTCCTTGGCAAATGGCTTGGGGAAATAAAAACTCCATTGGAACAACAATTGAATATATTCCTGCAGGCGACGATATTAATCATTGGCAAGAATTAGTCACAAGCCAGTCTTTTCCAGAATTGCAAAAAAAATACACTTTGAAACAGTTTGCGAACTCTCTGATTGAGAATATCAAATCATTGGGCTACCAACCTATTATTACATTTTATGAAGATACGGAAAACCGAGCGATTCTTGAAATGAGAATTGAGCAGCCTAAAAATCAAGTTCAAGATGAGCTGGTTATGTTGACCGAAGACGATAAAGGTATATATCTGTTGCACTATGTGATTAAAAAAGCAGATATGGGAGATAAAAACAGACAAAAATGGCTAAAGAACTTAAAGAATAGCGAAAAATTAAAACCGACTAAGCATTAAAATGCTCAAATTATTTTTAACTAAATTTTGGGGAATTGGGCTCAAGCTCTTCAACTTCCAAAGACGTATCTTTTGGGCCTAAATTATGTTTTTGAGCATCTATTTCTTCAGGTAAATCTGTTGCGCCAATGCGTGTGTTCAGAAGCGCCGCCAATTCGGCGGGCTTATCGACTGCATCAGTCTGATTCTTTAATTCCTTCTCTGCATCCGTTTCTTTTGCGGCTTCCGCTTTAATTCTATGCCATTTAGAGTGACTCATAATGTTCTCGAAAATCTATTTAAGCATCTATGTTTAGTATAGATGATTAATTCATAGACTTTATGAGGAAGAAATTGATCACTCAATTTCTCCCGTACTTTTATATACCGCATCCAGTGCTTTTAATGATTCAAGCAAAGATTTCATTTTAGCTAAAGGCCAACTGTTAGGACCGTCACTTAAAGCTTTATCGGGATCAGGATGAGTTTCCATAAACAATCCTGAAATACCTGCTGCGACTGCAGCACGAGCAAGCACAGGAACAAACTCGCGTTGCCCTCCAGAAACACCATTATTGCCTCCAGGCAATTGCACAGAATGTGTTGCATCATAAACAATTGGACATCCTGTTTCGCGCATAATCGCTAATGAACGCATGTCTGAAACTAGATTATTATATCCAAAACTCACACCACGTTCACATGCCATAATTTGTTCATTACCACATGCTTTCGCTTTGGTAATCACATGTTTCATTTCCCAAGGAGCAAGAAACTGCCCTTTTTTGATATTAACGGGTTTATTCATTGATGCTACTTTTTGAATAAAATTGGTTTGTCTGCATAAAAACGCTGGGGTTTGTAATACATCAACTACACTAGATACTTCCAGTAATGGTGTGTCTTCATGTACATCTGTTAAAACAGGAACGCCTACCTCTTTTTTTACTTTTTCCAAAATCGACAATCCCTTTTCAAAACCAGGGCCTCTATAACTAGATAGAGAAGAGCGATTTGCTTTATCGAATGAAGATTTATAGATAAAAGGAATTTGTAATTGGCTACATAGTTCTTTTAAATATCCAGCCGTTTCCATTGCTAACTCTTCACTTTCAATGACACAAGGCCCAGCAATTAAAAATAAAGGTTTATCTAAGCCTACTTCAAATCCACATAATTTCATTCTTAATTTTTCCCTTGATGTTTTTCGCGAGCAGCAAGCACAAACTGTTTAAACAGCGGATGGCTTGCTCTAGGAGTTGATGTAAATTCTGGATGAAATTGACAGGCTAAAAACCAAGGATGGTCTGCTAGCTCCACCATTTCAACCAAAGAATTATCTGCTGAGCGCCCAGAGATAATTAATCCATGCTCAACCAGACTTTCAACATATTTATTATTTACTTCATAACGATGACGATGGCGTTCAATTACTTGTGGTGCTCCATAAACCTTACGTGCTAGCGTACCTTCTGCCAATTGACACAACTGGGCACCCAAACGCATCGTGCCGCCTAAATCACCATGTTCATCACGAAGTTGTTTTGAACCATCCACATCCATCCACTCACTGATTAATCCCAGTACAGGATAGGCAGTATGCTTATTAAACTCGGTAGAATTCGCGTCTTTTAAGCCAACAACGTTTCTAGCAAACTCAATCACAGCGGTTTGCATCCCCAAACAAATTCCCAAGAAAGGCACTTTGTACTCTCTCGCATATTGGATTGCTTTAATTTTACCTTCTACGCCACGTTCCCCAAAACCACCTGGAACAAGAATAGCGTCTATACCTTCCAAAATTGCGGCACCATGTTTTTCGATCAATTCCGCATCTAAATAGACAATTTCGACTTTAGTTTGAGTATGAAGTCCGGCATGCAACAATGCTTCATTAATTGATTTATATGCATCGTTCAACTCAATATACTTACCGACCATAGCAATTTTTACAGTTGCGGTTTGTGTTGTTTGCATCGCCACAACACGATCCCACTCACTTAAATCAGCGGGTTTGGCATCAAGTCCAAGCTTCTTCACAACAATGTCATCAAGCCCATGCTCATGTAATATTCTTGGAATTTGATAAATGCTTGGCGCATCTTCAAGAGAAATAACCCCATCTTTCTCCACATTAGTAAACAATGCAATTTTAGCGCGGTCTGACATAGGTAACGCTTTTTCTGAACGGCAAATCAAAATATCCGGTTGGATACCTATAGAACGCAACTCCTTCACTGAATGCTGAGTTGGTTTTGTTTTCGTTTCACCTGAAGTAGCAATATAGGGCACTAAAGTCAGATGTATAAATAAGGTTCTTTGCGAACCTAATTCCATACGCATTTGACGAATTGCTTCAAGAAACGGTAATGATTCAATATCACCAACGGTTCCACCAATTTCCACCATTGCCACATCAAAACCATCAGCGCCTAATTTGATGCATCGCTTGATCTCATTAGTGATATGAGGAATAACCTGAACAGTCCCCCCTAAATAATCACCTTTTCTTTCTTTTTTAATGACGTTTTCATAAATTTTCCCAGAGGTAAAATTGTTGCGTTTGGTCATGGTTGTATTTACGAAACGTTCATAGTGTCCCAAATCCAGATCGGTTTCTGCACCATCATTGGTGACAAAAACCTCACCATGTTGGAATGGACTCATGGTTCCAGGATCAACGTTAATATAAGGATCAAGCTTAATCATTGTTACTTTAAGACCACGTGCCTCAAGAACAGCCGCGAGAGACGCAGCTGCGATGCCCTTTCCTAAGGAGGAGACCACACCACCTGTAATAAAAATAAAATTTGTCATAATTGACCTATATCCTGCTAATTTAGTACTGGTTCAAAGAAAAAAGAAAATTCAGGTTCTATTGTAGCCTGGGTGAAGCGAAGCGGAACCCGGGATTCTTACTATGGTTCCGCTTCGCTTCACCCAGGCTACAATACATCTAGGCAACAATAAATCAGAAAACCAACTAATCTATTGCCAGCAAATGCCCCATTTTCTCTTTTTTAGTTTTTAAATATCTGTGACTTTCCTTAGTAGGCTCTATTTCTAAAGGCACTCTCTCCATAACCTTTATTCCATAACGATCAACAGCAGCAATTTTTGATGGGTTATTCGTTAATAACCTTATTGCATCAATACCAAAATATTTTAATATTTGATAGGCAATCGCATAATCCCTGCCGTCAACAGGAAGACCCAGTTGATGATTGGCATCAACCGTATCCAAACCTTGCTCCTGCAAGGCATAAGCTTTTAGTTTATTCGCTAAACCAATTCCTCGCCCTTCTTGGCGTAAATAGATTAAAATGCCCCCTTCAGCTGCAATCAGCGATAGAGACTGCTCCAATTGTTTGCCACAATCACACTTACAAGAACCGAAAACATCGCCAGTAATGCATTCTGAATGAATACGCACTAAAGGTACTCGATTGGCAAATGCCGGTGGCTTCACTAAAGCAAAATGCTCCGCAGAATCAAGTTCATTTGCAAACACGGTCATATTAAAATCACCTTTGTTTTGCAAAGGAATACGTGTTGACGCATCAGCATTGACTAGCACTTCATGACGAATTCGGTATTCTATCAAATCTTTGATAGTAACCAGAGGGATATTATGTTTTTGAGAAAATAAAACCAACTCATCACGTCTGCTCATGGTTCCATCTTCATTGATAATTTCACAAATCACTGCCGCAGGAGCTAAGCCGGCAAGCTTTGCCAAATCGACACTACCTTCTGTTTGTCCTGGTCGTTCTAACACACCCTTTTTCCTAGCGCGTAAAGGAAAAACATGTCCAGGAGAAATCACATCTGCTGGCCCACTTTCAGGATTAATGGCAACTTGAATAGTCTGAGCTCTATCTTGAGCTGAAATACCTGTCGACACGCCTTGTGCTGCTTCTATGGATACAGTAAATGCCGTACCATAAGGTGATTTATTATTTTGCGCCATCATGGGCAATTGTAATTTATCAATCAGTTCATCAGCCATAGACAAGCAGATCAATCCACAACCATGACGAGACATGAAATTAATTACCTCCGGAGTTGCGTACTCTGCCGCCACAACCAGATCTCCTTCATTTTCCCTATCTTCATCATCCATTAAAATAACCATTTTACCGGCTTTGAGTGTTTCCACTGCGTGTTCTATTGTAGCTAATGAATACTTCATAACGCGACCTCATTTGATCCAGTGTTCATTTAATCTTCCTGCCAATCCAGACATGCTATCACATTGTTGCCCATAGGATGCCAAGAAACTGTATGCGCTCGGTTAAATATCCCACTCTGCTGGTATGCTGAAACTGCATTGTGCTCCAAAATACTTGGTGCAATATATAAATAAGTCCGATGAACTAACCCCTCTTGATGTAGTGCACTAAAAAGAGCACCCCCTGCCTCTACCCAAACATCGTGAAATCCCAATTCTCCCAAGTGGCTGATTATAGCACTTAAATTCATTGCCTGATCGTTCATAGGCATAAAATGCAACGTACTATTAGGATAGGAAGTCTCTCGATCACTACAATGATATATATGGCAATGAGCGGCCGTTGAAAAAACTTTAGACTCTTTATCAAGGCTCAGCTGTCTATCGATAATTGCTACAGGTTTTGCCTGCTCTTCCTGACCTAAACGCGCATTCATCTTGGGATTATCCAGTTGCACTGTTCTAGCTGTTGTCAGAATTACATCAGTCGCAGCACGCATTTGCTGCGTAAACTCACCACATAAGGCATTAGACAAAATAACACGCTCTCCTACTGTGCGACCAATCTTACCATTGAGTGTTTGTGCCATTTTCACCGTTACTCTAGGCTTTTTAGTCAAAGTCCAATGAGAATAACTTTTATAAAATTCTGTAACCTCGTCTACCGGATAATGTGTCACCTTTATTCCATGGGCACGTAATTTTTCTGTGGAATTATTCTTAGCTACAACTGGATTAGGATCCACATAAGCAAAAACAACTTCTTCTACTCCATGTTGGATAATCGCATCGACACAAGGCGGCGTTCTCCCCCAATGATTACAAGGTTCAAGAGAAATATATAGGCTGACCCCTGGCATTTTAGGAGGAATCTGTGTTAACAATAATTGTTCTGCATGCGGAGTTCCTGCACCTCTATGACAAGCTTGTGCTATAATAGTTCCATTTTGCACAGCAACAGCGCCAACACAAGGATTAGGGGCGCAATGGCCTTGTCCAAGACGGGCCTGTTCAAGAGCTGCGAGCAAAAACTTTTTGTGCATTGTTTTAGTACCTTTCTAAAGATGCATGTAACCACTCATGCACTATATAGAACGTTACGGCACGGACAAACCGCGGGATAACGAGAGAGTATGAGTAGTTACGATGCGTGAATGATAACAAATTATTCAATTTTTGAGTAGCCTAATGATTAAATTGAAAATTAAGAAAAACTTCTGTTGGATACTGTTAGCAAGTATTTTTGTCCAGCCATCTTTCGCTGAAGGATTGTCTCCGTATTCTACAAGCGAGCTGGAACAATTAGAAAAAGAGTTTGTACAGCAGATCAATCAATCGGAGAGCGTAGAGCGAAATCCGTTAGCAAGCCAATACATTAATCGTATTGGAAAAAATCTTGCGCGTGCTGGCCGTATCAAACCTCCTGATTTCTTTATCGTTAAATCAAATGAAATCAATGCCTTTGCAGGTCCTGGTGGGCATATAGGTATTAATTCGCAACTTATTTTAACCACTGATAGTGAAAGTGAACTAGCCGGAGTAATGGCCCACGAGATTGCACACGTACGTTTACATCACCTGTACAGAGCTATCGAACATCAAAAACAAATGCGTATTCCCATGCTCGCATCCTTACTGGCATCTGCAGCTTTAGGTATCATCAATCCTACAGTTGGAATGGCAGGCATGATGGGCTCTTTGTCTGGATTCTCTCAAGACAATATCAATTTTACTCGTTCCAAAGAAAAAGAGGCAGATAGAATCGGCATCGATATGCTAATTAAAGCGGGATATAATCCCCACAGCATGGCTGCATTTTTTAAAAAAATGCAGGAAAACTCTCGTTATTACTACACTGCAAACGTCCCTGCCATTCTGCGCACCCATCCTTTAGACGGGGATAGGATTTCCGAAGCAGAAAACCGAACGACACAATTTTCACGCAAACAATATGCAGATTCTCCTGATTATTCATTAGTTAAAGAGTTGATCCGTACTTCAGTTACTCGAGAACCTAAAACTTTACTCGATTATTATGAGCATCAATGCAACAAAAAAGCCCCCGCCTATGCCTGCCAATATGGTCATGCGCTTACTTTAATCAATACCAATAATTTTACAAAGGCAGCGGCAATTTTGAGCCCTTTATTAGTAGAAAATAATAATCTTTATTTTCAAATTGCGATGGCACAAACTGAAACAGGATTGTCCCAACATAAAGCAGCGCTCGCTCGGCTGGAAGAAATGCAAAAAAATTATCCAGATAATTATGCAGCACTGATGGCCTATGCTCAGGGCTTATTGGCTGCAAATCAAAACGCAAAAGCAACAAGCATCTTACTTAAAGGAAGCAGAAAGTACCGACAAGATCTTCCTTTATGCCGTGAGTTAGCGCGAGCACAAGCGAAATCGCATCAAAAAGGCTACGCCTATTTTACTCAAGCTCAATGTTTACTTCTTGAAGGACAAAAAAGAGCTGCAGTCGCTCAGCTTAAAGTTGCTCGTAGCCTAGCGAAGAAAGATCCTTACTTATCAGCAAGGATTTCTGCCAAAATTGATGAAATTGTGAATTAAAAAAATCACGCTCTTCCGCCCGGGCGGAAGAGGGAAAACTAAGTGATGAAGCTCAAAGAGAACTAATCACGAAAATTCTCATATTGTAATGGCAATTTAATATCTGAGTTTTTTAAAAGCGCAATTGTTTCTTGTAAATCATCGCGCTTTTTACCGGTAACACGGACTTTGTCTCCTTGAATGGATGCTTGTACCTTAGCCTTAGAGTCTTTAATGTATTTCACAATGTCTTTGGCTGTTGGCTGATCTATTCCTTGTTTAAACGTCATATTCAAGGAAAAAAACTTTCCGCTGTGCACCGGTTTATCTTCTATATCCACCCCAGAGGCATCAAGATTACGTTTACTGCAATGATTGCGGAACAAATCCTCTAATTGTCTGACTTGAAAATCTGATTCGGCTCGCAACGTCACCGTAAGTTCTTTAAGTTCTATGCTAGACTCAACGCCACGAAAATCAAAGCGGGTACCCATTTCACGCACTGCATTATCAACTGCATGACGTAATTCAACCATATTGGTTTCGGAGACAATATCAAAAGAAGGCATAAGCGACTCATTCAGGTTAAAAAATATAATTTAACAAAAAAGAGAAGGTTAAACCACAACTCCATTGATCGATAGCATACAGTTGCATATTCGGGTAAAGCATGTTATCAAATTAAATTGGTTCAAAAATATTCTATTTAGTTAGCAACCGCACAATAACTTTCTAGTTGTTCTATCTCAAGGAGTGAGAAGTATGACAAAAGCAAAGAAAGAGTATTTTACCTCATATAATCCCCAACCACGTAGCTCTCGTTTTGCATTCTACTCGCTGTATTCAGAGTCCTGCTATACCGAAGAAGAATTAGCCCAAAGAGAATGGATAATTAAAACTCGCGCCAACTCAGGAATTCATCCTGATTATTTGGCCAATCCAAGTTCTTGGTTCGCAGAGGACTCACAAGCCTTGGTGAATGTTTATGAACGCTCATGGTTTTACTCCAATGCATTTAAGACGCGTCACGTCTTAACCCGAGATGATTTTTACGTCCACCCCATTGATAGCCAACGCCTACAATGGCCTGCTTTGTATGAGTTAATGCAAAAAACCGGAGATTATTTATTACTTAGAAATCAGGAGCTACCCAAAGATCATTTAAATCAGCCCATGAATTTCTTCCTACTAGATCTGAATCGTATTCTGAAAGAAATCAGTCAAAATCCCAATCTCAAACAAACAAGAGAACAACTGGAGCATGTCACTCGTTATGTACGTACTATAGAAAAAGACATTTCTCCTTTTGTAGGTTCTGATAAATTATTTTTAGCTAATTTGCGCAGTACCATTGATGATACAATTCAACCTCAATTAACGCATCGAATGGAATCACAATTATTAAGAGATCGACTGAGTGAGTTATCAAAAACTCTTGAACAATTATCAAGTGAGCGCAATAGAGTATTGCATTTTGCCCTGAGTACAAACCAAGTGAATCCCCACACCGCTACTCCCGCAATTGGTCAAACCAATCTTAAAGCCTATCCTACGCTTGCAGCAAAAGGGTGTGGTAAAAGTTCAACGGCTGTCGTAAAGCATTCTACGCCTGGACTGCAATTAACAGGAGAGCAGCTTAAAGATTGCCCTGATTTCCAATTAATCACAATGCAGGAAGAAGTACTCGATCATTATGCTAAGGCAATAACGGATTTAAATGAACTCGAGCGTTTTCAAAAAGTCGTTACTCAAACCATGGGATTATTAGAGCAAGCTGGTGAGGTGTTTACAGTAGCGCAATTTAAGGAACAATTATCTTTACTATTAAAACAAGTTGAACCCTTTATTGATGAATCCGCTGTTCACATCGAAAAAATAATCCAGGCGAATACACAGGAATATCATAAAGTAATTCAAGAGGAACAAAATTTATCGTATATCAGTTTATCTAATATAAAAAAATGGCTCACGTCAGAACGACAAAAATTAAATACGTTCATAGATAATCAAGACACTTTAGCCCATTTTCCCTCTACAACGTCAGAGCTTACAAAAACGAATCAAGCGCTCAAACAACAAGTAAACCATGTTATTGGACAATTGAACGGTCCTAAAATAGCAGGATCTAATTTTGCAATGCTTGCAGAACAAGCTCAAGAATTAAATACATTGATGATTTCGATGCATGGGTGGATCAAAGTCCAATACGAACTCAAAGGTCTAGAGCCACCTCAAAAGCCAGATCAACTGGAATTACTCCCCCCGCCAAAACCCCAGAAATCTGTTCATCAATCCAGTTCAACCTTCTTCGAACTACCTAAAAAAACTTCCCTAGTTGATGAGTGTCGCCGCCCCAACTGGACCTATGAAACATCAACATGTCCTCGCCCAGCTGAACAACCTCCTGCCATCACAGCATGTGCTGATCAAGATTTGCCTGCATGTCGTGATATGCCTGTATGCCGTGTGCAGGAACAAGAGACATCTGCTGCAAATCTTTACATTGGGTTAGCTATTTTGCTCCCTATCGGAATACTTGCGATTTATTTTTTATATCAAGCAATGAATAAACCAGAGGTTAAAGCGAAAATTCCAGGCGATAAGAATGAATATGAGAAAATAAAAACTGAATTAGATGATTTAATTATAGAAATTCAACGCGATGGAATTATGAATAACACCCAAATACAAGATGAGTTCGAAGTGTTCGTTGACACATACGATCAGCTAAACAAACAAGCTAGAGAGGGAATTTATGATATAGAGGAACTAAAAGAGCTTCATGGTGACATAAAATACTTCTATCAGGAGAACCGTTCTGCGCCGGTATCGAAACCATTCGTTTCTTAATCGAACGATAAAATCGATTTGTACCAAATTAATGAATCACAAATAATTTGATTTAAACTATAATGAGTGATTCAGAGACTGGTTACAATTCGCTAGTGTGGGCAAAATGCTGTGGTTTTAGAGCGCCGCACAGCATATGCTCACTCATCATCCCGAGCGTGGCGAGGGATGATGGGGACAACATTGGCCAAGAGAATTGTAAGTAAACCCTGCCCTCTTGTCATTTCGAAAAAAGTTAAACAGCATTGATAGAGAATTTTTGTGCGAACAACTAAAAATAATTTTCAAGCGTTACTAAGATTAGCTATTCCACTAATTCTCACTGGATTATTACAATCTTCAGTCTACTTTTTTGTGACTATCTTTTTAGCACATGTAAGTCAAGATGCATTGGCAGCAGGTTCGCTGGTTGCTTGGTTATTTGGAACATTTAACGTCATCATTATTGGTATTTTAAATTCAATTAATGTTTTGGTAGCTCATCGACATGGGGCTCAAGATGAGCACGGGATTTCCTTGGTTTTTCGAGATGGGGTTTGGCTGGCCTGTATTTTGACCCTTCCTACGTGTTATTTCTTTTGGCATATTGCGCCGTTACTCTTATATCTTGGACAAGACCAAGCTTTAGTTAAGCTGACTGAATCCTATTTACACGCACTAACATGGGGATTATTTGCAAATTTTATTACTGTCGTGTTATTAGAATTTGTTATAGGGCTTGGCAAGACACAATTGGCATTGCTCTTTAGTGCGCTGAATGTTTCCTTGAATATCTTATTTAGTTTCGTACTGATTTTTGGAAAGTTTGGCTTGCCTGCTTTAGGTGTTGCTGGTGCAGGTTGGGGTACAACAATAGGTTTTTGGATAACCGCCTTATTTTTCACCGGGTATATTTTTACGAATAAAAACTATAAACCCTATACGCGACATCTTTTTACCTACATCAAACCATTCTACTTAATTGAACTACTTAAAATTGGTGCTCCTTTAGGAATAATGTACTGCATCGAAATTGGCTTTTTCTTTGTATTAATTTTAATTATGGGGTCACTAGGAAATCAATTATTGGCTGCCAATCAAATCACCTTACAATATCTGTGCATTTTAACCTCCGTTATTTTTTCTATAGCTCAAGCAATCACGGTACGCATAGGCTATTTATTGGGAAAGGGTGATATACTCACCGCAAAACATGCGGGTTATATTGGTACGATGACTTCAGTTATTTTTATGTTTGTTGCGGCCCTTATTTATTGGTTTTTCCCTAAGCTACTTATTGGCATCGATTTTGACATACATAACCCCGACAATCAGAGCGTGGTGCATTTTGCTATTCAACTTCTAGCGGTCAGCGCAATTTTTCAAATATTCGAATCAGCTCGAATCTCCCTATTTGGCGCGTTACGCGCTCTCAAAGATACACGGTATACCCTAATTATTTCCATAATCAGTTTTTGGGGAATCGCATTACCCATAGGTTATTTATTGGCAATTCCTCTCCAATGGGGTGGTGTTGGTCTCTGGTGGGGCATGTCCTTGGCTGCTTTTATTAGTGTTCTCTTGCTCTATTGGCGGTTTAATTTTAAAATGCGCGATTATCAACCAATCGGATGACGCCTTGAAACGCACCGCCTTGTTCTGCTCTTTATTAATTTCCTCGATTTCAGCATTTGCTTTAAATAATCCTGATCTAAAATCGTATAAATATACTTTTTCTAAAAAAGAACATTTTAAGGTTTCATTTGCTGATTATCCTAAAGGCCAAGAAGAGTTCTTTGAGCTTGAATTTAAAAATGGCGTTAAACTACCTCATGAAATTAATACGCCACTACAAGGATTAAAAATATCAGGCAATAATCACAGTGATGATTTGTTCATGTATGCTTATACAAAAGTAAAGGGATTAAAGCCTAATACAACCTACCACGCCGGTTTTACTTTGGAATTTGCCTCTAATGCTCCTGAGGGCTCTGTAGGTACAGGGGGCTCAGCAGGTGATTCAGTTTATGTAAAAATTGGGGCTGTCTCCAACGAACCTCAACGCTATGTGGCTGATGATGGCTATTACATGATTGATTTGGATAAAGGAAATCAGGCACTTGATGGAAAAGACATGATCCTGATTGGCACTATTGGTGTTGACACGCAAAACGTTACATATCGATTGAAAACGCTACCCTATTTACCCAATGAAGAAATGCAAGCCAAGCTCGCTAATTATACCGTAACTGCCAATGATAAAGGTGAAGCATGGCTAGTACTCGGTACTGATTCTGGATTTGAAAGTACGACTACCATTTTTTATACCAGTCTATCGGTTACGTTCAAAGAGCTAATGAAAGAATAATAAATTGTAGCCTAGGTGAAAATCTGACAGACCGTACCCGGATATCACTTTGTTTCACTCAGGCTACATTGACGTTGACCCACCGAATAAGTCCTTTCAATGAAAATAAACTTTATACAACAAAAACAGACCAATAACTAATGTGATTACTCCCGTAGTAAGAAACAGCTCCGTTTTACCGATCATTTTATTCCAAATTTTATACACAGTATCTGGACAATAGAGTCTAAATAAACCGCCAATGAGTATCAACCAGGCAAAAATAGTAACTATGACAGGCCAGCCTATTACCCATACGTTATGGCTAATAACCATTAATAAACCAACAATTAATGTGATTATGCCGACAACCAACATTACAGCGCGCTGCCCCATTAATTCTTTCATTGCGGTGACTACAATGTCACGTCTTAGTAGTAAAAGTAGGCTTACAATGACCAAATACCAGCCCAGGACTGCAGCTAAGAAATTGGTACCCATAACAATCTCCTCAAAAGAATTCCCCTATATAAATTATAGTTCAATATACCCTTCGATAACGTGGTGAATTAGGGAAAAAAAGCTAAACTTATATATATATGTTTGGATCAAAGGATTCTTCAATGAATACGCAATTTACCGCAAATGTTTACTGTAAAGAAGAAAGAATCGCGACCCAAACTGGCAATGATATCGATAGGCTTTACGCTTGGATGTTAATTCAAGTCAACGGCTATTTTGATGAGATTCATGGTGAAATTATTGATAATCAAACCAATGAAACCATCCGCACATTTTGCAAAGCACCTATAGAATAATACCAACTTTTATTGAACACTTTATCCACTTTGTCCCGTCATCCCTGAATGTATTAGGTAATCCCGAGTTCAACAAGGGCTCTCATCGAAACACTGTGCTAACGCGTGGAGATCCCGCGTTACACTTGGGATGACGGCAAAAAGAATGTTGACTAAGATAAAGAAGCACTTACAATGAATCTTTTTACTTTAAGGACAGTCATGAGCGTTAGTGAAAAAGCTTCCTCATTTAACCTGTTTTGGTTGCTCAACTACATTTCTATTGCATCGGTTTCAGCAGCGATTATCACCCCTGCTTTACCCAAAATTCAGTCAGAATATGCTTTAGGCCCAGGGACTATTGAATGGATAGTCTCTGCTTTTTTGATTGGTTATGTGGTTGGCCAATTGATTTATGGCCCGCTGGCTAACCGATTTGGCCGTTTAAAAGCACTACGCACTGGGCTTGTGATTAATCTGTTCGGGATTGTTATTTGTTTGATTGCTGCCCTACAGGGAAGCTATGAGTTGCTTGTCAGCGGACGGTTAATTACAGCCCTCGGCTCCGCCAGTGGTCTTGCCTGTACTTTCATGTTAATTAATGAGTGGTTACCTGAATCACAACGTAAAGCTGCTATGGCCTATTCCGTATTATCCTTTGCACTTGGAATTGGGATCGCTGTCGTAGTTGGTGGTCTGATTACTGAATATCTTCACTGGCAAGTATGTTTTTGGATTTTACTGGTGCATGGTTTGGTGATGCTCGGCGGAACTTGTGTGTTTAGCGAAACATTAGTTCATCCTAAGCCAATTCATGTCTTAACCATTGTACGAGATTATTATGCTGCACTTGCTTCTTCAAAATTGGTGATTTTTTCATTAGTTGTAGGATGTTGTTCTGCAATATCTTATTGCTTTTCTGCTGCAGGGCCACAAATTGCAGAAGAGCTATTGAAACTATCAGCAGCTGAATACGGCTATTGGAATATACTCAACATTATTGGCATGCTTTTGGGTGGATTATTTGGCAAACAATTACTGACTCGTTTTTCAGCGAATCAGCTGATTTTCGTTGGTTTTCTTGGTCTTGCCGTAGGCATACTCAATTTATTGCTGATATGGCATTTTGCAATTACATCAACATTATGGTTTTTCCTAATTACAGCCAGCTTGTATTTATTTGGGAGTTTTCTATTTTCAGGTGGATCCTTTGTTGCCTCTAACGCCATTCAGGACAAAGCCAGTGCTGCAGCCATGATGAGTTTTGTGAACATGTGTTTTGCAACACTTAGTGTGATATTGATGGGCTATTTAAGGGTTAATCCTTTATTAAGTTTTATTATTATCTCAAGTATTGTTTGGTTACTTGCTGTTGGGCTATTAATAGTAAAGGTTATAAAAATAAAAAATACGTTGGTTTTATCTGGTGATCCCGATTAAAAATATCCTCGCTCTATAGTGAGGAATAGGAGGCAATCAATGTCACGGAGCCATAGCCATATCCCGCAATCGCTGCAAAATTTTTTGAATTTTACCAATACAAAACCGGCTGTTTTTATACCCATAGAGGTACGTGAGTTTGCGGAAAAAACAGCAGAGGCTTTCATCCTCCCTAAGTTATTTGTCCCCCTGATACACAACCTGGCACTACAACTGGCAGATCGTGTCATACCAACACGAATTTATCATCCCGCGCCGCAAAAAAAATTACCCTTAATTATTTATTTCCATGGTGGCGGACATCTATCAGGAAGTATAGATACCCATGACGCGCTTTGCCGGCGGATTGCTGTGAGCAGTCAATCTATCGTTCTTTCTGTTGGTTATC
This sequence comes from Legionella sp. 39-23, assembly GCF_001897665.1. NCBI lineage: Bacteria > Pseudomonadati > Pseudomonadota > Gammaproteobacteria > Legionellales > Legionellaceae > Legionella > Legionella sp. 39-23. The sequence goes on from NZ_MKTO01000004.1 coordinate 306,848, forward strand.
GTTTGGCTCCAGAATTTCCCTATCCAGCTGGATTACAAGATTGTATCGCGGTTTTTGAACATCAAGCTGAGTTGCTTAAAGAGTACCAGGTCGATACAGACCACATCTTTTTAGCAGGTGATAGTGCCGGGGGAAATTTAGCACTTTCTGTCTGTCATCACATAAACGAACTAGGCGATAACTCGATTAAGGGATTAGTGTTAATCTATCCATCTGTTGATTTCTCTATGAACTATGATTCGTACCAGCGCAATGGAGAAGGTTTTTTACTCACGCGAGAAAAAATTAAATGGTATTTTGACAATTATTTTCAACATGGTGGCGATCGCGTACAAGCATCACCCATGAATTTCCAGCATTTAGAATTATTACCTCCTTGTTATATCGCTGCTGCTGAGTATGATCCCTTACACGATGAAGCGCTGGCGTTTGCAAAAAAAATAGAACACTTGGGAGTTTCCGTAACATTAGAAGAATTTCAGGGAATGATCCATGTTTTTGCGCAACTTGAAGTATTTGTACCCAATGAGGTTTTTCGATTAATTGAATCCATAAAACATTTTATCAAGTCTCATACAAATAAATAATCAATGATGGAGCCTGGGTGAAGCGAAGCGGGATTAGGAATTTTATTCATATCCCAAAACCCGGGTTACGCTTCGCTTCACCCAGGCTACAAAGCACCTAATCCACTTAAAAAGTATCAAACCCTTCATATTTTTGCCAAACAAGCAGTTCGTGAGTGCATTCTTCGACAACAGCGAGCTGTGGACCTTCCTTTAACCATTCATAAAATCGCTCCAGATTGTCAACTACCCCACAGGCTAAGACTTCGACACGCCCATCATCCAGATTTCGTGCCCAGCCTGTAATATCTAATTTCCGCGCTTCTCTTTGTGCTGAAGCGCGATACCATACGCCTTGAACTTTTCCAGAGACATAACATCTCATGCATGCTTGATTCGACATAAAAATTTCTTATTGGTTTTTGGAGAAATAAAGTTTATCTTATTTTAAGAACAAGGAGATAAAAATGGCTATATGGTTTAAAAAAATTTCTCTCGAAGGGCTAAATCAATTTGGAAAAAATACCATGTCTGAATTTCTTGGTATTCAGTTCATTGAGATTGGTGACAATTTTTTAAAAGCAACCATGCCCGTAAATGAACGCACCAAACAACCTATAGGCATTCTTCATGGTGGTGCGAATGTCGCCCTATCAGAAACGGTCGCCAGCACTGCAGCAAACGCAGTAATCGATATAAGCCAATTTTTTTGTGTCGGTTTGGAAATTAATGCCAATCACATCCATTCCGTAAAACAAGGCATTGTTACTGCCATCACCTCACCTATCCATATAGGGCGCTCTACACATGTTTGGGAAGTTAAGATTTTTAATGAGGAGCAAAAACTAACCTGCATTTCCAGAATGACTGCTTCCGTAATCAATCACCCCAAAGGGTAAGCCCATTGTGAATATGGACCTGTTTCTTAGGAGATTGTGCTAGATAAGCAGCTTTTTAATTTTTCCTCCGCTGTTATGAAACCTAATCAGACGCTTAAAAATCGCGGTGCGCTTAGCAATCCAGACGGTCGATTCGAGTCCCAAACTCGTGAGCATTTTGCTGATGGCTAGGATATTGAAGAAGAAGCGCTACCTCCTCTAGAGACTTTTTTATTACCTGAGCATGCCAATTATGTATTAATCCGATTGCCTCATGAAGTAAAAGAGCGGCTCATAAACCATTTTCCTGAGCGAGCGGAACATGTGATGAGCCTTATTCGTCAAATGCGTGGAGGTAAAGAATACGATGCGCAGTTCGGTACTCGCATGCGAGGTGAAGGAAAATATGCCAACCTTTTAAAAACTCGATTTCAGATCGCGTGTAACGATTTAAGTTAAATACTGAACCCAACCCTTCTTTAGAAACAGAAACATTTTGTAAAAAAGAAAATCTATCCTTCAAACAACTGAGCTTATGGGAAGATAAATAGTCTTCATAGCCAAAACCATCATCTTATTTAAAATGGTTTTGATTATTTTACAATCACTTGGATTTAAAATTATTTTTTTAGCGTTAAATTTATGCAAATTAAAAAATCAATTCTATACTTAAGCTGAGTGAAAAAAAAAGTAAACCGAAGGAGGATGTAATGAATACAAGTTCATGCATTTCAAAAGTGTTACGTACAGGGATTATATTAGGTTCTTTATTCTTCGCAGTAGGCTATACATCCATTGCAACTGCAGCTCAAGGATGTGGTCATGGATATCATAGAAATGCGTATGGTGGATGTGTATTAAATGCCCCAGGACCCAATGCTCGACCCGCTCCATATCATCGAGGTTGCTGGAGAAATGCTTGGGGTCAATTACGTTGCTACAGATAATTAGTAAACTGGCCTTAGCTTTTCCAAAAGCTAAGGCCATCTCTCATCATTTATAATTTATTTCATTTCTTTTTATTAGGATGAGATTCTAATTTAGATTTTTCATGAGTGTGTTTCATTTTATCGGGATGAGAAGAATGCTGTTGATCATGACGGCGTGCATCTTGTGACTCATTTTTAAATTTATTGTGCTTTGACATTTAGACTCTCCTTGAGGTTAAAATTTCTTCCATAGAATTTAAACTTAGTCCGACTTGTTTAAAAAAGCAAACCACTCTTTATCATAATTGCCACTTATCTAATTCATCAATTCAGTGGTTGTAACTCAAAAAGTACGTTAAAGTAATTTTAAATTTAAATTACTCTAAAAATGGACTTTTAATGACACCGGAAGTAAATGAAACCTTAAGGAAAATAAGAAACCAAAAACCTTTGATATTAGTTATTACTAATTATTTTCCTATGGGTTATATAGGTGGCGGCGTTCGCAGTATCGGTGGATTCCCCATAATGTGTGGTGCAGAAGAAGAGGTTGCGGAATTACTAAACCTTGCCAAAGCAGTTGTAATCAATTTAGGCAAATTAGATAAGGCATTTGTTAAATTGAGCAATCACATTTGCACGATAGCAAACCAAATGAATATTCCCATTATTTTAGATCCAGTAGGAACAGGAGCTAGTCGCTACAGAACAGACGTTGCAACAAACATAATAAAAAAGCACCAAATTTCCATTATTCGCGGCTACCCCAATGAAATTGCGAGTTTACTGACCGAAGAATTAGTAATCCAAGATAATAATCATCTTATCGAGGAAAAAACAATCATAGAAAACGCTAAATCATTGGCCAAAAAGCATAAGCTTACTGTAGTTGTGAGTGGGAAAAGACATCTGGTTGTCAATTCAGAGCAAAGCACTCAGTTTAATTTTGATTCAGCCCTGGTACAAAAAGTAGCAGGGATAGGCAATTTACTGTCAGCAATTATTAGTGTTTTTAATTCAGTCACCGAAGACTCATTTTCCGCTGCTAATAACGCAGTACATTTTTATGCTGGATGCGTTGGTCCAATATCATCAGCAGCTTCCGGCCCAGCATCACTGATTATTGGAATCATCGATCAAATCTATATTAATGCAGCGAAGGCACAGCTGTTTACATAGATTTGTAGACACCTTGTATCTTGGGTGAAATGAAGTGCCAAGCTTCTACTGTGGAGGACTATTTATCACCCTCTCCCTAGCCCTCCTCCGCAAAACAAAAAAGGGGATTTTTGTTGACTGTATTTATTTTTTATTCCCCTCTCCCCATTTTTCGGAAAGGGTTAGGGTAATGAGAGTTTAGCCTAATGCTCCTTAAGCCTAGTTACATGAAAATAAAACTATTTCGTAAATGCCATGAAGGCAAATATTCCCTTGTCTACAAGAACTTGAAAGTTATTCCACGATTGATAGCGAGCAATTTGTGCGAAGGTCTCAATTTCTTCAGGATAATCATCCGCATGCGGATGCTCCATACGTGCATTAATCTCATCCCCATCGATCTCAGGATTACTTTCCAACATTCGTGATTTCAACGCATCCAGCCATTCATTGCGTGTTTGATTCTGCTTCAGCACACCATCCACCATTAATAAAAAACCATTAGGGCTTAGTTTCTCTTTGCACGTAGCAATAAAATTTTCTTTTTCTTGTCGAGCTAAATGGTGAACTGCATAGCTGGTATAGATAACATCAAATGGACCAGATAAACGTGGAAGCGCAGAAATCATATTGTCGGCAATCAGCTCTTTTTCGCAAGTAAATGCTGCCAATGTATTTTCTGCTATTTTTAAAACATCTTGTGCGGCATCAATACCAATATATTTTTTTATTGAGGTTGCAGCAAGTACGGGAGCAACCATGCTGCTATCCCCACAGCCCACATCCACAAAGGAAAAAGGACGACTTCCTATTTGACCCGCAAGAAACTGTTGCAATGCCTGCAGCATTTCACGATGATATAATGTATTGTTTTTGAGCGCGCTTTGGTAACGTTGCCAATTTTTATTAAAGTACTCACTCGCAGTAGTCATAGTTTATACCTTCCTTCAATATCCAGTCTTAGAGTAAAGAAATAATAGCAACTCTTATCTCTGAGGTATACTTTCAGCTATTATAGGTATAACAAGGCACAGATTGCGCAAAATCATACTAAATGATAAAATTTGTTCCACTTGGTAAATACATAGGCCACTTATGAACTATTTTTTCTCACTGCTGTTCGCTTTCTTCTTTTCTACAAGTTGTCTTGCGACGACTGTATCCGAAGTGAGTTTACGCGATAAAATTGGTCAAATGCTTCTCATTGGTTTTGACGGAAAAAAAATTAATGACCAATCTCCAATAGTAAAAACAATTGAAAAAAATAACATCGGTGGTGTCATTTTATTCGACTACAACTATCATACAAAAACATTCAATAAAAATATTGCAAACCCGGATCAAGTAAAACAACTGAACCATGATCTGCAAAATTTTGCTAAGCAAAGCAATTTGCAACATCATCGAATACAATTACCGCTATTAATTTCCGTAGATTATGAGGGCGGTCAGGTAAGTCGCTTAGGTGCGCAATATGGATTTCCTTCAACATTATCTGCCGCAGAAGTTGGCAAAAGAGGCTTAAAGGAAGCCGAATACACAGCGCAGATTATGTCGCAAACTTTAAAAAAAGCGGAATTTAATTTAGATTTTGCTCCTGAACTGGATGTAAACGTCAATCCAGACAATCCAGTTATTGGGAAAAAAGAGCGCAGCTTCTCTTACGATCCCAAACAGGTTACGCTCTATGCCCGTATTTACACACACTATTTCCTAAATCAAAAAATTCAATGTGCTTATAAGCACTTTCCAGGTCATGGTAGCGCCACCAAAGACTCACACTTAGGTTTTGTAGACGTCACTGACACCTGGCACACTTATGAATTAGATCCTTTTAAAGACATGTTACATTCCAATGAAGCTTGTGGCGTAGTCATGACCGCTCATATTGTGAATCGTCAACTCGATCCATCGGGATTACCAGCAACTCTATCGCACAAAATATTAACTGAGCTTCTGCGTAATCAACTCCATTTTCAGGGCGTCATTATTACTGATGATATGCAAATGAAAGCCATTAGCGACAATTATGGACTTGAACAAGCATTAGTATTAGCCATCAATGCTGGTGCCGACATGCTGATGTTTGGAAACAATTTATCTGTTCCAGAACAAAATCCAGCACAAGTCATTGATATAATTGAAGCGAAAGTACAATCAGGCGAAATCCGCCAAGAGCGAATCAATGAAGCCTATCAGCATATATTGGCTTTAAAAAAATCGTTAAACTAAAGTTGATGCAATGTAGCCTGGGTGCAGACCAAAGACCCAGGCAATAAATTATTTTTAGCCCACTCGTTTAAATTGAATGGATACATCGACGTCCATACCAGGCGAAACGCTTAGAGTGCCTTTAGCACTACCTGAAGTTTTTGAAAAAATACCACTCAAATTGCCGTATTCCGTCTTGATAGTAACCTTACCATTAACACAAACTCCCTTCAGTTTCGTCGTATTATGGTCTGGGCATACAAAACTTCCTGAACTTTTGTCCGCACTGACTTCTATATCAAAACTACCATTTGTATCTAGCTCACCAAGAGTTCCTGAGCCATTATAAGCACATTCACCGATTAACCAATTGGTCGCTTTACCTGATCCTGCCCAATTTCCAGGAATCTCATCGCAATTATTTGCACCAGAATAAAAAGTAAAGTCAGCATGCGCCATGTGGGCCAAAGACAGTGCAACCGCTGTAAATCCAATGAGCAATTTTTGTTTCATTTTTCTTCCTTAAAGAATAAATAGCCTAATACAAACACAACATGTTTGTGACTGGTTAAATTCGGAGCTTATTATTACGTTATAGAATTACAAGTGCAATCGAAAAAAAGCAGAATGAAAAAATAAATCTCACGCCAATTGAATAGGCCCCAGAGATGGTTATGCGCACGCTTGGCAAGTTCTAACCCATGCCCTCACTATGCAGGAGAAACTTGAATACGAGGTGATGAACATTCATATACAAATAAATGTATGGGCTTAGTTTGTTTGTGAAGCACAGGAATTATTTTATGGTGCGATAATGTAGCCAACGATTGACACTGATTAAAAAATCGCTCAGCACATTGTTTTGTGTCTCTAAAATCTACGTATGTGATTTTATCAATTTTCCCTTTTGATAATGAATTTAAAAAATCCGCGCCCCAATAGTTGTATTGATTAATATCGCCACAAGGAATTGCATATACCGGCTCATTGGGCATAAAGAAACTCAATGCCGCAGAATTAGTATAATAACCAGTCACCAAAGGCTGTCCCTTTTTTATAATTCCGGGTGTGTGGAGTGCTTTATTAAGTACCGTATAGGCCCTGCCCTTTTTCAAATAGGATGCTATAGGCCATGAATTAGCAACAATCATAATGATGCTAAACGACAGAAAAATTGGATAAATGATCCGAAACAATCGATCATAATGATATTGTGTAATGAGGTACCCAGTTATCAAGGCAAGGTTCATTCCAAGCGGGGTCAAATAAACCACCCGGGCATCGCCCCCTAATAAAGTTGCTGTAATCCAAAATGCCAGACCAGCAAGCAACACAGCATAAGTCAACTCCAAAACTAAATTTTTGGATGTATTTTTAGCCTGTTGATACTTAAACCACCCAAAAACAGCCAATAGTAGAAAAACAGAGTAATTAAGCACCAATGCCCCTAGCAATTCAAAGAGACAATGAGCGATCGTCGTATTACTTTGGGTTTGACTATGAAAGTTTAATAAATAAGTAATGGATATCCAATTATGATTGATATTCCAATAAATAACCGGAGAAACCATTAAAATAATGATAAAACTCGCCAGGTAAAAATGCACGCTTTTAAAAAGCTGTCTCTGTTTTGAAAACAGAACATACAGCAACAGTCCTAGTACACTAACAACTGCAGTATATTTAGATAAAATCATAGCGCCAATAAATAAAGCGCAAAGATAGAGATTAAGAATACGTTTGGATGAAATATAACAAGCAAAATAGTAGAAGGACAGAATTGTAAATAAATTTAAGGGGGCATCGTATAGAACACGAACAAAAATGCTTTCCGTAGTCGTGGGCAAAGCAACCCATATTAATGCACTAATTAATCCAGTTCGCTGATCGCCCAAGAGGCAACCTAACTTGTATATATAATAGGCGCCCACAATCAAGCATAAAAAACCCACACTATTTATAGAAAAATATGTATTTCCAAAAATTGCTTGAGAAATATGGAAAAAATAAGCAATCATGGGTGGTCCATCAAAATAGGACCAAGCCAGGTGTTTTCCCCAAGCGTAATAATAAAAGCTAGTAATGGTAGGAACTATGAAAAAAGTTGCGAGAAACAAAAAGCTTATATAAATAATTAGGAAAGGTTTTGTTGCTTTTTCATTCCACATAATCACCAAGTTCCTTTTGCTTAATTTTAATAGACCTGCTTCCGGTAATCCCTTGTTATGCTCAGGATTATATGTGTTAGGCAATTCATTGACGAAAAAAGCAAGTGTAGGCTGGGCTTAGCAGCCTAGCCTACGTTTATTGAGCTATTTTTATCAACGAATTATCTAACACATACAGGGATGGCATAGAAACAGCCCTTGTTTTATATTGGAGCGGATAATATCACAATAAACATTTAATACACACTAAAACAAGTGGCTACTTAGTCCAAATCAGCCTTATTAATGGTGGGAATGGTTTCGACAGGATTAGGTAAAATTTCCACAACATGGGCTAACCATTTTTTATTATCTGCCCGAATAAGAGTGTTTGTGCGTCCATAGATTGAAGCATTTAAATTGCAATTAATTAATGATGCCAACGCTCTGCCGCACTGGAGTTTATAGTAGTTTCGATTCTGTGACAGCGCTTGGATATGATGTTTGATCAACAGTTTTCCAAATGGAATATTCGTCTGTAGCACCTCTTCCTTCATATTTTTGGGTAATTCATTAAAGTTCATCGTAATGAAAGCAAGCTCGACGACCATGGCTTCTTTTGTTGTTTGTGCAAAATTGGGCTCATTGCGTTCTTTATTGCTATCAATAAGCATGACTATTGAGCGACGATACGTATTATTCTCCGGGTTCTGGTTTGCAAAAATTGTTTTTATAATTGCTCGACGCCCATAATGTTTTTCAATGCCTTGTGTCATCAACGGTCGAGTTAATAGCTCATTGTAAGGGCTAGGCAATTGCGCGGAACTCACTTTGATACCTATTTTATTTATTGCAGCCAGCTTATTGATCTCTTCCTGAATTTTTTTCGATTCAGGGGCTCCATTGACAGCGATGGTTTTGAAAAAAAACATCACGGCCATCAGCAGAAAGAAAAGAAAAAGTTTTTTAATCGCTTTTATTAATAATATCATGAGCACTTAGTTTGATTTAAATTTTAGAGATGCTTTTTAGTGCGATGATATAAGATGTTGATGTCACTTATCAATCGCGATAATCGTTTAGCGTATTAGAATGATGTATTTACAAAATGGGGACTACTTCTAAGATAGATCCGCAGCGCGAAGCTGCGGAATTCGAAATTACATAGTAACGCAACGTTCTCTGCTATTTTCGTTCTCGTCTTCCTCTTCATCCTCAGATGCTTCGGATGTTGCATCATGAGTCACACCTTGTTGAGGTTGAGCATCTGGAGTAGCATTTGTATCCAGTTCATTCTCATCGTCTAAATTCGCTGCTTCTAGAGCATTTAACAGGCTCGCTAGTGTAAGTGCCATTCTTAACTCTTCAGATACTGGCAGTACATGCATATGACCTTCTGGGCACAGAACATGAAGATGGCCTTCTGGACAAATAAATCCTGGTACGCGTTGGACTCTAGGATTAAAACCAAATAAAGAGGGACCTCTTGGTTGGGGATTTTCTTGGGGAGCTTGATTCTTTGCTTCGTCAGAAACAGACTCAGTTTGTGAACTTTGTTCTGCACTTTCTTCTAAACCGTTTTCTACACTTTCTTCTAAACTGTCTTCTACGGTTTCTTGCTCTAAGCTGTCCTGTTCGCTTCCTAGCTCTTCACTTTCTTGTGAGCTGTGCAAACTTTTTTCGTCTTCAGTCTTTTTTTCAACTTTAGGTGAGCTTGGGGGGGTATGAGGCATGTCATTGCTCCTTAAAAATTAAAATAATTAAAATTCCGATAAAAAGTACCTCTAGAAAAGAAGTTCGTTTTGTTCCAACCATGTCTTTTCTGGGAGCAAGTTTACAGTTAATTTACAAATTTTGGTAGGTCAAATGTACAATTTTATTTATTTTTTGCATTATTTTTTTGAATCACTAATTGCAACGGATATAATTGATTTTAATAAAAAATTGCTCCTAAAATAAGCAAAATTATTTTGACCCAACAACCAATTTAGGCTATAGCTTATGAATGATAATAAATACCTAAATTAGGATCTGTTGACACTTTTACTGAGAGCCCCCATGAATGCATACCAACAATTAGAACAGCATTTTAAAAAATATTATGACTTTGAAAATCTAGCAGCCATTGTTTCCTGGGATGAGGCATCTATGATGCCTGCTGGCGGAGGTAAAGCGCGAGCAGAAGCATTAGCCACATTAAGTGCTGTCCAACATGATTGGCTAACCCATAAAAAAGTAGGCGACTTAATAAAACAAGCAAAGGATATTAACAATTTATCATCCTGGCAGCAAAGAAACCTTTATTGGATGGAAAAAGAGTATCTCCAGGCAACATGTATCCCGGTAAACTTAGTTGAAGAGTTCACTAATGAATCGTTAACGTGCGGCCAAGCATGGCGAGAATTACGCGCGAAAAATGATTGGAAATCATTTAAACCGCATCTGGAGCAATTATTTCAAAAAGTAAAGACAATAGCAGAGATTAAATCACAAACATTTAATAAATCGACTCTGGATGTGTTAATTGATGAATATTCCCCAGATTTAGACTGTAAAACAATCACCCCTATTTTTAATTCCTTGAAAACCGAGCTGCCCAAACTGATTCCCAATATTATCGAAAAGCAAAAAACTCGGCAGATAAAAACAATCACTGGCGATTTTCCAATAGAAAAGCAAAAGCAACTGGGCATGGAAATCATGAGCCGTCTAGGATTTGATTTTAATCATGGTCGACTGGATGTAAGTCATCATCCGTTTTGTGGTGGTATTGCAAGTGATGTTCGCATTACAACACGCTATAAAGAGCATGAGTTTTTATCCTCCTTAATGGCAATTACCCACGAAACAGGACACGCTCTCTATGAGCAAGGTTTGCCCAAAGAATGGAATATACAACCTGTTGGACACTCCTTAGGAATGGCTGTTCATGAGAGTCAATCCTTATTTATTGAAATGCAAATTTGCAGAAGTTTGGAGTACATTCATTATTTAGTGCCTATGGCGCAAAAATATTTCCAGGGTGTAGAGAATATCACTGCAGAAAATATCTTTTATCATGCTACAAAAGTACAACCGGGTTTGATTCGTGTTGATGCGGATGAAGTCACTTATCCCTTACATGTGATCCTTCGTTATGAAATAGAACAACAACTGTTTGCCTCTGAAATTACTATTGCTGACTTGCCAGAAGTATGGGATTCATCCATGCAAAAATATTTAGGCTTATCCACAAAAGGCGATAATAAAAATGGAGTAATGCAAGATGTTCATTGGCCTTCAGGAATTTTTGGATATTTTCCAGCCTATACATTTGGCGCATTAATTGCCGCCCAATTATTCTCCGCCGTAAAAAAATCAATTCCTGATATTAAAGAGCAATTACAGCAAGGTGATTTCAAATCGTTGCTGCGTTGGCTAAGGGAACATGTTCATCAAAATGGGAAACTATTGCCTTATCAGGAATTATTACGTCAAGCAACAGGTGAAGCATTAAATCCAGATTATTATTTTACACATATTAAAGAACGATATTTGTAAAATGATGAGATTAAACGCGCCGATACCGTCATCCCTGTATGTTCGAGGTAATTCGCCGACAAAAAATAACTCAATAACGTAGGCTGGGCTGCTGTATAGCCGGGGACATCCCTGACACTGTTCGGGGACATCCTTGACACATGAGTTG